>NZ_JYBP01000003.1:3000000-3300000 GCF_000948285.1 Geobacillus kaustophilus | reverse complement strand
CACCGTCGAAAGTGCCAGTGTTCGTCAACGGCAGCGTGGATAAAAACGAACGAAGGAGGGGAATAGGACATGGATGCACGATTGACTGAATGGCGCCAGCAATGGCAAGGCATCTTGCATGAGTTTCGCCGACAGGTGCCGCTTGGTCGCGGCGATGTCGTTGTGATCGGCTGCAGCACGAGCGAGGTGCTTGGCGAGCGGATCGGCACGGCCGGGTCGATGGACGTTGCGGCCATGCTGTTTGCCGAGCTTGACGCATGGCGGCGTGAAACCGGCATTGCGCTTGCGTTTCAATGCTGCGAACATTTGAACCGGGCGCTCGTCGTCGAGCGGGAAACCGCCAAAGCTCACGGGTTGGAGATCGTCTCGGTCGTTCCGGTGCCGAAAGCGGGCGGGGCGATGGCTGCCTACGCTTACCGAAAGCTCGCCGACCCGGTCGTCGTCGAAACGGTTCGCGCCGATGCCGGCATCGACATCGGCCATACGCTCATCGGCATGCATTTGAAGCCGGTCGTCGTTCCCGTACGTGTTTCGGTGAAGCACATTGGATCGGCGTGCGTGACGCTGGCGAAAACGCGGCCGAAGCTGATCGGCGGCTCCCGCGCGGTCTACTCGTTGGAAAATCCGAATGATTCCTGTTCTTTCTAGCGATTTCATTCATTTTTTCTTTGAATTTGCCTAGCTGAAGCTGATAAAATAAAAACGAATATTCACTGATTTCGCATAAGGGGGAGCTATTGATGAATTACTTGCCACAACAAGATCCGCAAGTGTTCGCCGCCATTGAACAAGAGCGGAAGCGGCAGCACGCCAAAATCGAACTGATTGCGTCCGAAAATTTCGTCAGCCGCGCGGTGATGGAAGCGCAAGGGTCGGTGTTGACGAACAAATATGCCGAAGGCTATCCGGGCCGCCGCTACTACGGCGGTTGTGAATATGTCGACATCGTCGAAGATTTGGCGCGCGAGCGGGCGAAGCAATTGTTCGGAGCGGAGCATGCGAACGTCCAGCCGCATTCCGGGGCGCAGGCGAATATGGCCGTCTATTTCACCGTTTTGGAGCACGGCGACACGGTGCTTGGCATGAACTTGTCGCACGGCGGTCATTTGACGCATGGCAGCCCGGTCAATTTCAGCGGCATTCAGTACAACTTCGTCGAATACGGCGTCGACCCGGAAACGCATGTCATTGACTATGACGACGTGCGCGAAAAAGCGCGCCTTCACCGACCGAAGTTGATCGTCGCCGGCGCGAGCGCCTATCCGCGCATCATCGACTTCGCCAAGTTCCGCGAGATTGCCGATGAAGTCGGCGCCTATTTAATGGTTGACATGGCCCATATTGCCGGTCTTGTTGCGGCAGGTCTTCATCCGAATCCGGTGCCGTACGCCCATTTTGTCACGACGACGACGCACAAAACGTTGCGCGGCCCGCGCGGCGGGATGATTTTATGCCAAGAACAGTTCGCCAAACAAATCGACAAAGCGATTTTCCCTGGCATTCAAGGCGGCCCGCTTATGCATGTCATCGCCGCGAAAGCCGTCGCGCTCGGCGAGGCGCTGCAAGACGACTTTAAAGTGTACGCGAAACGCGTCATCGAGAACGCAAAACGGCTCGCCGCTGCCTTGCAAAACGAAGGATTTACCCTCATTTCCGGCGGCACGGACAACCATTTGCTGCTTGTCGACTTGCGCCCGCAGCAGCTGACCGGGAAAACGGCGGAGAAAGTGCTCGATGAGGTCGGGATTACGGTCAACAAAAACACGATTCCGTATGATCCGGAAAGCCCGTTTGTCACAAGCGGCATCCGCATCGGCACGGCCGCGGTCACGACGCGCGGCTTCGGATTGGAAGAGATGGACGAAATCGCCGCCATCATCGGCCTTGTGCTGAAAAATGCCGGCAGCGAACAAGCGCTTGAGGAAGCGCGCCAACGCGTCACCGCTTTGACGGAAAAATTTCCGCTCTATCAAGACTAAGCGCCGCCGCTTCGTCCGAAACCGTACGGTGCACCGCCTCCGGACTTGGCGGTGCGCCTTTTTCCGTTCGTTCGGCAGTTGAACGGGCGCTCGTTTTCCAGTAGAATGTATAGAAGTGCAGCGCATACATACGAAAGAGGAGAGTTGGTCCATGGGAAAAGTGTACGTCTTTGATCATCCGCTCATCCAGCATAAATTGACCTACATCCGCGACAAGAATACGGGCACGAAAGAATTTCGCGAGCTTGTCGACGAGGTGGCGACGTTGATGGCGTTTGAAATTACACGCGATCTGCCGCTTGAGGAAGTCGAAATCGAAACCCCCGTCAGCAAAGCCAGAGCGAAAGTGATCGCAGGCAAAAAACTGGGCGTCATTCCGATTTTGCGCGCCGGCATCGGCATGGTCGACGGCATCTTAAAGCTCATCCCGGCGGCGAAAGTCGGCCATATCGGCTTGTACCGCGATCCCCAAACATTAAAGCCAGTCGAATATTACGTCAAGCTCCCGAGCGATGTCGAAGAGCGCGACTTTATCATCGTCGACCCGATGCTTGCAACCGGCGGATCGGCGGTGGCGGCGATCGATGCGCTGAAAAAGCGGGGGGCGAAAAGCATTAAATTTATGTGCCTGATCGCGGCGCCGGAAGGGGTCAAAGCGGTGGAGACGGCTCACCCGGATGTGGACATTTACATCGCTGCCCTTGATGAACGGTTGAACGACCACGGCTATATTGTCCCTGGTCTCGGCGACGCCGGCGATCGGCTGTTTGGCACAAAATAACGGTTGCAAGACGCCCCGCTCCGCGCGGGGCTCGCATTCCATCGAGCGGCGGAGAGGGTGCCTTGCCCATGCGTCAGTTAAGCGTTTGCATCGAATAGGCCGCGGCAGAAAGATGGCGCTGAGAAACCGTTCCGTTTGCAAGACCAAGTATACAGGATAATGAAAAGGAAAATAGGCTAAAAATAAAATATATCATTATACATCATCATTGTGAGAGGAAAATGAGAAATTGTCACAAATTATTAATATTTGCCCTATGTGAATGAGGTTTTACGTGGAAACACATTGACATTGACCAGGCCGTATTGTATCCTTTACAAGGGGTAGATTGAGAAGGTTTTCATTATGTTAAAGGGTGTGTTGGCATGTCCCCAAAACAGCGCCACCCGTTTCAAGCCATGGCATTGATGTCCGCCATCGTCTCCCAACTTGTCGGTTCCATTTTAGTCGGCGTTTTCGGAGGGAGATGGATCGATGATCGATTTGGCACCGAGCCGATCTTTTTGATCGTCGGCCTCTTGCTCGGACTGGCGGCCGGCGTGTACAGCATGCTGCGCTTAATTCACCAATATTTCTCTGGGGAGTAATAAAATGGAAAACCTTCAAATGCTGTTTTGGCGGCAAGTTCGGTACATATTGTATTTGCTCGCCATCTATACGCTCGGCTTTGGGTTTACGCCGTATAAAACCGTTTTTCTCAGCTTGATTCTCGGCACATCGATCAGCCTCCTCATGGTTTGGAACTTAACCTGGAAAATCGAAAAATTCGGACAAGCGGTAGCGGCGCGGAAAAAAGTGCGCACATTAGGCACCTTGTCGCGTTTGGCGCTTGCCGCATTGACCGCTGTTATTGTTCTGACGCATCCGCAACATTTCGATATCGTGCCAACCGTTTTGGGATTAATGACATCCTACATTGTCATTATAATAGATTTCTTCTTTCAAAAATGGAAAAACGACAAGCTGCACGTATGAAAGCGAGGTGAGAGAGGATGGAGCATAAAGCGCCGCTTGTCGAATTTTTAGGCCTTACGTTTAATTTATCAGATATGTTGATGATTACGATCACGAGCTTGATCGTGTTCATCATTGCTGTTGCGGCTACTCGCTCGCTTCAGCTGCGCCCGACGGGAATGCAAAACTTTATTGAATGGGTCTTTGACTTTGTCAGAGGCATCATTAACAGCACGATGGATTGGCAAACGGGCGGCCGCTTTTTGACGCTGGGCGTCACGCTCATCATGTATGTGTTTGTGGCCAATATGCTTGGACTGCCGTTTTCCGTCCATGTAAACGGTGAACTTTGGTGGAAATCGCCGACCGCGGATGCGACCGTTACGTTGACGCTGGCGGTGATGGTCGTCGCCCTCACCCACTACTATGGCGTCAAAATGAAAGGGGCGTCCGAATATTTGCGCGATTACACCCGTCCAGTCGCCTGGTTGTTCCCGCTCAAAATCATCGAAGAGTTTGCCAACACGCTGACGCTCGGTTTGCGTCTTTTCGGGAACATTTACGCCGGGGAAATTTTGCTTGGCTTGCTCGCCAGCCTTGGCACGAACTACGGTGTGCTTGGCGCTGTTGGCGCAGCCATTCCGATGATGGTGTGGCAAGCGTTCAGCATTTTTGTCGGCTCTATTCAGGCGTTCATTTTTACGATGCTAACCATGGTTTATATGGCACATAAGGTCAGTCATGACCATTGAGCATTCCTTTCATTAAGAGTAAGACTTGAAACATTACTTTAACATTGCGAAGGAGGATCTATCAACATGAGTTTGGGTGTACTTGCAGCTGCGATTGCGGTAGGTTTGGGGGCGTTGGGCGCCGGCATCGGCAACGGGTTGATCGTCAGCCGTACCATCGAAGGGATTGCCCGTCAACCGGAATTGCGTCCGGTTTTGCAAACGACGATGTTCATCGGGGTTGCATTGGTTGAGGCGCTTCCGATCATCGGTGTCGTCTTCTCGTTCATTTACTTAGGTCGATAAGAAATCGATAATGGAAAGTGATGGCGAAGTTCGTGTCAACGATCACCTTCGCCATTCCTTTATGTGCAATTTTGCGAGATCGCCTTGGTGCGACAGCTGTCGAAAGGAGTGAAACGCGGTGTTGTGGAAGGCAAACGTATGGGTGCTCGGCGAAGCGGCGCATGGCATCAGCGGCGGCACGATTATTTACCAATTGCTGATGTTCATCATTTTGCTGGCCTTGCTGCGCAAATTCGCTTGGCAGCCGTTAATGAATATCATGAAACAACGTGAAGAACATATCGCGAACGAAATTGACCAAGCGGAAAAACGCCGTCAAGAAGCAGAAAAACTTCTTGAAGAACAGCGCGAACTGATGAAGCAGTCGCGCCAAGAAGCGCAAGCGCTCATTGAAAACGCGCGCAAGCTGGCTGAAGAGCAGAAAGAACAAATTGTCGCCTCGGCCCGTGCGGAAGCGGAACGGGTGAAAGAAGCGGCGAAAAAAGAAATCGAGCGTGAAAAAGAACAGGCGATGGCGGCGCTCCGTGAACAAGTGGCCTCGTTGTCTGTCTTGATCGCTTCAAAAGTGATTGAAAAAGAGCTGACCGAGCAAGATCAACGCAAGCTGATCGAAGCGTACATCAAAGACGTTGAAGAGGTAGGAGGAGCGCGATGAACCAAGAAGTGATCGCCAAACGGTACGCGTCCGCTTTGTTCCAAATCGCGCTCGAACAAGGACAGCTTGATCGAATCGAAGAAGATGTTCGCGCCGTGCGCCAGGCGTTGGCGGAAAACGGCGAGTTTTTATCGCTTCTTTCGTATCCGAAACTTTCCTTGGATCAGAAAAAAGCGCTCATCCGTGAAGCGTTCGCCGGTGTGTCCACCCCGGTGCAAAACACGCTTCTCCTTCTTCTGGAGCGCCATCGTTTCGGCCTTGTGCCTGAGCTGGCAGAACAATTTCTCGCCCTCGTCGACGATGCGCGCGGCATCGCCAAGGCGGCCGCCTATTCGGCGCGGCCGTTGACGGATGAAGAACTGCGGGCGCTTTCCGACGTCTTTGCTCAAAAAGTCGGCAAACAGACGCTTGAGATTGAAAATATCATCGATCCGGAACTCATCGGCGGCGTGAAGCTGCGTATCGGCAACCGCATTTACGATGGCAGCGTCAGCGGGCAGCTTGAACGGATCCGGCGGCAGCTGATCGGCTAACATTTGAAGACAGGGGTGAAAGGCATGAGCATTCGAGCGGAAGAAATCAGCGCGCTCATTAAGCAGCAGATCGAAAACTATGAATCGCAAATCCAAGTGAGCGACGTCGGCACCGTCATCCAAGTCGGCGACGGGATCGCGCGCGCTCATGGGCTCGATAACGTCATGTCCGGGGAGCTCGTCGAGTTTGCCAACGGCGTCATGGGCATGGCGTTGAACTTGGAAGAAAACAACGTCGGTATCGTTATTTTAGGACCGTACACCGGCATTAAAGAAGGCGATGAAGTGCGCCGCACGGGCCGGATCATGGAAGTGCCGGTCGGGGAAGCGCTCATCGGCCGCGTCGTCAACCCGCTCGGCCAGCCGGTTGACGGCTTGGGACCGGTGGAAACGACGGAGACGCGTCCGATTGAAAGCCGTGCGCCGGGCGTTATGGACCGGAGATCGGTGCATGAGCCGCTGCAAACCGGGATTAAAGCGATCGACGCGCTCGTGCCGATCGGCCGCGGCCAGCGCGAGCTCATCATCGGCGACCGGCAAACCGGGAAAACATCGGTGGCCATTGACACGATCATCAACCAAAAAGACCAAAACATGATTTGTATTTACGTCGCCATCGGGCAAAAAGAATCGACAGTCCGCACCGTTGTGGAGACGCTCCGCAAACATGGCGCGCTCGACTATACGATCGTCGTCACCGCCTCGGCGTCGCAGCCGGCTCCGCTCTTGTTCTTGGCGCCGTATGCCGGTGTGGCGATGGGCGAGTATTTCATGTATAAAGGCCAACACGTGTTGGTAGTCTATGACGATTTGTCGAAACAAGCGGCGGCGTACCGTGAATTGTCGCTCTTGCTTCGCCGTCCGCCGGGCCGTGAAGCGTATCCAGGGGATATTTTCTACTTGCACTCCCGCCTGCTTGAGCGCGCAGCGAAATTGAGCGATGCCAAAGGCGGCGGTTCGTTGACCGCGCTTCCGTTCGTCGAAACGCAAGCGGGCGACATCTCCGCGTACATTCCGACGAACGTCATCTCGATTACGGACGGACAAATTTTCTTGCAATCGGACTTGTTCTTCTCCGGCGTCCGCCCGGCGATCAACGCGGGGTTGTCCGTTTCGCGCGTCGGTGGGGCGGCGCAAATTAAGGCGATGAAAAAAGTAGCCGGGACGCTTCGTTTGGACTTGGCCGCTTACCGTGAGCTCGAAGCGTTCGCCCAATTCGGCTCCGACCTCGACAAGGCGACGCAAGCGAAACTCGCCCGCGGGGCGCGCACGGTCGAAGTGCTGAAGCAAGATTTGCATCAGCCGATTCCGGTCGAAAAACAAGTATTGATCATCTACGCGTTGACGCGCGGCTTTTTGGATGACATTCCGGTTGAAGATGTACGCCGGTTTGAAAAAGAGTTTTACTTGTGGCTCGACCAAAACGGCCAGCACTTGCTTGACCACATCCGCACGACGAAAGACCTTCCGAACGAGGAAGACATCAACAAAGCGATCGAAGCGTTCAAGAAAACGTTTGTCGTTTCACAATAAGGCCGGCGGGGGCATATCGCCCCCTCTCGCCTGTTAGAACCCGTGCAGCAAAAAGGTGGTGAAACCTTTGGCATCGTTACGCGATATTAAAACGCGCATCAACGCGACGAAGAAGACGAGTCAAATTACAAAAGCGATGGAAATGGTCTCGACGTCGAAGCTGAACCGCGCGGAGCAAAACGCGAAATCGTTCGTTCCATACATGGAAAAAATCCAAGAAGTCGTGGCCAATGTGGCGCTTGGCGCCGGCGGCGCTTCGCACCCGATGCTCGTTTCGCGCCCTGTGAAAAAGACCGGGTATCTCGTGATCACATCGGATCGCGGCCTGGCTGGCGCGTACAACAGCAACGTGCTGCGCCTCGTGTACCAAACGATCCAAAAACGCCATGCGTCTCCGGACGAATATGCGATCATCGTCATCGGCCGCGTCGGGTTGAGCTTTTTCCGCAAGCGGAACATGCCCGTCATTCTCGACATCACCCGCTTGCCGGACCAGCCGTCGTTTGCCGATATTAAAGAAATCGCCCGCCAAACAGTTGGGTTATTCGCCAACGGTACGTTTGACGAGCTGTATATGTATTACAACCATTACGTGAGCGCGATCCAGCAAGAGGTGACGGAACGGAAGCTTCTGCCGCTCACCGACTTGGCGGAGAATAAGCAGCGCACGGTGTACGAATTTGAACCGTCGCAAGAAGAAATTTTGGACGTCTTGTTGCCGCAGTATGCGGAAAGCCTCATTTACGGCGCATTGCTCGATGCAAAAGCAAGCGAACACGCCGCCCGCATGACGGCGATGAAGAACGCAACGGACAATGCGAACGAGCTCATTCGCACATTGACGCTTTCCTACAACCGCGCTCGCCAAGCGGCGATTACGCAAGAAATTACGGAAATTGTCGCCGGAGCAAACGCCTTGCAATAGCGGACTAGCAAGTTAGGAGGGAAAACGATGACAAGAGGACGCGTTATCCAAGTCATGGGTCCGGTTGTAGACGTCAAGTTCGAAAACGGCCATTTGCCGGCGATCTACAACGCCCTGAAAATTCAACATAAAGCGCGCAACGAAAACGAAGTCGACATCGACTTGACATTGGAAGTCGCCTTGCATCTTGGCGACGATACGGTACGGACGATCGCGATGGCGTCCACAGACGGCCTTATCCGCGGCATGGAAGTCATTGACACCGGTGCGCCGATTTCGGTGCCGGTCGGCGAAGTGACGCTTGGCCGCGTGTTCAACGTCTTAGGCGAGCCGATCGACTTGGAAGGCGACATTCCGGCTGACGCCCGCCGCGACCCGATTCACCGTCCGGCGCCAAAATTCGAAGAACTGGCGACCGAAGTCGAAATTTTGGAAACGGGAATTAAAGTCGTTGACTTGCTTGCGCCGTACATTAAAGGCGGCAAGATCGGCTTGTTCGGCGGCGCTGGCGTAGGGAAAACGGTCTTGATCCAAGAGCTGATCCACAACATCGCCCAAGAGCACGGCGGGATTTCCGTCTTCGCTGGCGTCGGCGAACGGACGCGTGAAGGAAACGACTTGTATCATGAGATGAAAGATTCCGGCGTCATCAGCAAAACAGCTATGGTGTTCGGGCAAATGAACGAGCCGCCGGGCGCGCGGATGCGCGTCGCGTTGACCGGCTTGACGATGGCTGAATACTTCCGCGATGAGCAAGGTCAAGACGTGTTGCTCTTTATCGACAACATTTTCCGCTTCACGCAGGCTGGTTCGGAAGTATCGGCGCTGTTAGGCCGCATGCCGTCGGCCGTTGGTTACCAACCGACATTGGCGACGGAGATGGGTCAATTGCAAGAGCGGATCACGTCGACGGCGAAAGGCTCGATCACCTCGATCCAAGCGATTTACGTCCCGGCTGACGACTATACCGACCCGGCTCCGGCGACGACGTTCTCGCACTTGGATGCCACAACCAACCTTGAGCGGAAGCTTGCCGAGATGGGGATTTATCCGGCCGTTGACCCGCTCGCTTCGACATCGCGCGCGTTGGCGCCGGAAATCGTCGGCGAGGAGCATTACCAAGTCGCCCGCAAAGTGCAGCAAACGCTGCAACGTTATAAAGAATTGCAAGACATCATCGCCATCTTGGGGATGGACGAACTGTCGGATGAAGATAAACTCGTCGTTCACCGCGCCCGCCGCATCCAGTTCTTCTTGTCGCAAAACTTCCACGTGGCGGAGCAGTTCACAGGCCAACCGGGCTCCTACGTGCCGGTGAAAGAAACGGTGCGCGGCTTTAAAGAAATTTTGGAAGGCAAATACGACCATCTTCCGGAAGATGCGTTCCGCTTAGTCGGCCGCATTGAAGAAGTCGTTGAAAAAGCGAAAGCGATGGGTGTCGAAGTGTGACCCGGGATAGGGGGATTGGACAATGAAAACGATCCACGTGAGCGTCGTTACTCCTGATGGCCCGGTGTATGAAGATGATGTCGAGATGGTGAGTGTGAAGGCGAAAAGCGGCGAGCTCGGCATTTTGCCGGGGCACATTCCGCTTGTCGCCCCGCTTGAAATCAGTGCGGCCCGGCTGAAAAAAGACGGCAAAACGCAATACATTGCCGTCAGCGGCGGCTTTTTGGAAGTCCGTCCGGACAAAGTGACGATTTTGGCTCAAGCTGCTGAACGGGCGGAAGACATTGACGTCCTGCGCGCCAAAGCGGCGAAAGAGCGGGCGGAGCGCCGCCTGCAAAGCCAGCAGGACGACATCGACTTCAAGCGGGCCGAACTGGCGTTAAAACGCGCCATGAACCGTTTGAGCGTTGCGGAAATGAAGTAAAAGCAGGGGAGTTTTTCCCCTGCTTTTTTTGATGAAAACGGAAGAATCGTCCGTCAAGGAGAGAGGCAAACGCTCTCTCTTTTTTCGTTCCTTGTATTCCGTCGCTTCAACAAAGATGAAACGCTTACATGAATGGATACGGTGTTGACAGTGTTAACTTGAAGTTTTGCTGACACGGCTGGATATAAATGTTATAATGAAATCGAAGGAATTATTGAAAAATTTCATCATTAACACTATATGTATGTAGTAAACCGGAAGGAGGCGAGCTGGTTGAGCAACATCTACGCAAACAGTTATTTGATCATCTTCGTCTTCCTTTGCCTCGGTGTGCTGTTGCCGATCGGGGCGCTCACGGCCGGACGATTGCTGCGGCCGCACGTGCCGGACGAGATGAAGGCGACGACTTATGAAAGCGGTAACAATCCATTTCACGACTCGCGCGTTCAGTTTCAAGTCCGCTACTATCTATTTGCCTTGCTGTTTGTCATTTTCGATGTCGAGACGGTGTTTTTGTATCCGTGGGCGGTCGTTTATGACCAACTCGGCTTGTTCGCGTTAGTGGAAATGATCATTTTCATCGTCTTGCTTGCCATTGGCCTTATTTACGCTTGGAAAAAGAAGGTGTTACGATGGATGTGAAATGGGAAGGATTTTCCAAAAGTGAAATGGAAGAGGTAAAGCGAAACGTCTTTTTGACGACGTTAGAACAGTTGAAAGGATGGGCCCGAAGCAGTTCGCTTTGGCCGTTGACGTTCGGCCTTGCCTGTTGCGCCATCGAGATGATGGCAGTCGGCGGCGCCCATTACGACCTCGACCGGTTCGGCTCGTTTTTCCGCGCCTCGCCGCGGCAGGCGGACGTCATGATCGTCTCGGGCACGGTGACGAAAAAAATGGCGCCGCTCTTGCGTCGATTGTATGACCAAATGCCCGAACCGAAATGGGTCATCGCCATGGGTTCGTGTGCGACGGCCGGCGGCCCGTACATCAAATCGTACAGCGTCGTCAAAGGCGTGGATCAGATCGTTCCGGTTGACGTGTACATACCGGGCTGTCCGCCGAACCCGGCAGCGCTCATCTACGGCATTCATAAATTGAAAGAAAAAATCCGCTTGGAAGCCAAAACGGGGAAGAAGGTGCTGTGATCGATGGGTGAAGAAAAAGATTTGACCCAGCGAAAAAAGGAAGCGGCCGAGCGGGCAAAACAGCTGGCGCGTGAACGGCTTGCGGCTAGGCAGGCAGATGAACAGGCCAAGTCAGCCGCCGAAACGGGCAGGTTGAACTCCCATCCAAATTCAAATGACAGACAGATCGAAACAATGAAAGGAGAGGCGGCAAAATCAGCATCGACTGACGATCTGGCCTTGGCCAAAAAACGAGCGGCCGAGGAAGCGCGGGCGAGAGCGGCGGAACTGAGGAGACAGCGCGAGTCGGCGGCGACAGGGGACGACCTTGAGGCGGCGAAAAGGAAGGCAGCCGAGGAAGCACGGGCGAAGGCGGCGGAACTGCGGCGGCAGCGCGAGGCGGCAGCCGCGGGAGGTGGAGCGGAGGATGATCTTGAGCTGGCAAAGAAAAAGGCAGCCGCGGCCGCGAAGGCGAGAGCCGCTGCATTGGCCAAACAAAAAGCGGCGGAAGCGTTAGGCGGCACTGACGAACTGGCCAAGCAAAAAGCGGCCGCCGCGGCGAAAGCGAAAGCCGCGGCCGCGGCAAAAGCGCGGGCGGCGGCCTTGGCGAAGCAACAAGGCGGCGCTGACGATGAGGGAGCGAAACAAAAAGCGGCAGCGGCCGCCCGGGCGAAGGCCGAAGAAACTGACGGAGGGACCGGACGGTCTGCCGCTCCGTCGCCGAACGATCCGCTGCTTGAGAAATATGTCCGCGTCATTCATGAGCATCTCGGGCCGGATGTGCTTGAGGACGCGTACATCAATCGGCTCGCGAAAGACATGCCGACGCTTGTCGTGAAAAAAGAGGCGTACTACAAAGTCGCCGAGTTTTTGAAATACAATGAACAGCTTCGGTTTGATTATTTGTCCGAGCTGCACGGCACCGATTTTCAGACCCATATGGAAGTGTACGTCCATTTGTACTCATACCCGAACCGGCAGCCGGTGGCGCTGAAAGTCAAAATCGAGCGCGACAATCCGGAAATCGATTCGCTCGTTCCGCTTTGGCCTGGGGCGAACTGGCCGGAGTGCGAAGCGTACGATTTGCTTGGCATCCGTTTCCGCGGCCACCCGAACTTGATCCGCATCTTTCTGGGCGAACAATGGGTCGGGCATCCGCTGCGCAAAGATTATGAGCCGTACGATGCGGAGGTGTGAATGATGCTGCGCACAGAAGAAATGATTTTAAACGTCGGCCCTCAACACCCGAGCACGCACGGGGTGTTCCGCCTCATTTTGAAAATTGAAGGCGAGATCATTCAAGAAGCAACACCGGTCATCGGCTATTTGCACCGCGGGACGGAGAAAATTGCCGAAGGGCTGCAATATACGCAAATCATCCCGTACACCGACCGGATGGACTACTTGTCGGCGATGACGAACAACTACGTGCTTTGCCATGCGGTCGAAACGATGATGGGCATTGAAGTGCCGGAGCGGGCTGAATATTTGCGCGTTCTCGCCATGGAGCTCGGGCGGATCGCCAGCCATCTCGTCTGGTGGGGGACGTACTTGCTTGACCTTGGCGCGACGAGCCCGTTTTTGTACGCGTTCCGTGAACGGGAAATGATTATTAATCTATTAAATGAGCTGTCTGGAGCACGGCTGACGTTCAACTATATGCGCATCGGCGGCGTCAAATGGGATGCGCCGGACGGTTGGATTGACAAAGTGAAGCAGTTCGTTCCGTACATGCGGGAGAAACTTCACGGCTATCATGAGCTTGTCACTGGCAATGAAATTTTCCGCCAGCGCGTCACCGGCGTCGGGAGGTATACGAAAGAAGAGGCGATCAGCTATTCGCTGAGCGGCGTCAACTTGCGGTCGACCGGCGTCAAATGGGATTTGCGCAAAGATGAACCGTATTCGATCTATGACCGCTTTGATTTTGACGTGCCGGTGCGCGACGGCGGCGACTGCCTCGCCCGCTATGAATGCCGGATGGCGGAAATCGAACAGTCGCTCCGCATCATCGAGCAGGCGTGTGAGCAATTTCCGCCTGAGGGGCCGATCATGGGAAAAGTGCCCCGCATCATTAAAGCGCCGCCTGGGGAGACGTTCGTCCGCATTGAAGCGCCGCGCGGCGAGATCGGCTGCTATATTGCGAGCGACGGCAAAAAAGAGCCGTACCGCCTCAAATTCCGGCGCCCGTCGTTTTACAACTTGCAAATACTCCCGAAGCTGCTCAAAGGAGAAAACTTGGCCAATGTCATCGCCATTTTGGGGTCGATTGACATTGTGCTAGGGGAGGTCGACGGATGATGGAGCAATGGCTTGAATCCACACCAAGCTGGTCGAACATCGCCCTCTTTTTCGGGCTTGGGGCGCTGTTGTTAGCGGTCGTGCTCGCGTTTGTCACGTACGCCATTTTGGCCGAACGGAAAGTGATGGGGTTTATGCAAGGGCGCATCGGCCCGAACCAAGTCGGCGGCCGCTTCGGGCTATTGCAAACCGTTGCTGACGTATTGAAGCTGTTGCTGAAAGAAGACACGATCCCAAAAGCGGCCGACCGTCCGCTCTACGTGCTGGCGCCAATCATCGCCTTTACGCCGTCGTTTATGGTGCTGGCAGTGCTGCCGTTTACCGATGCGTTCCGGTTCGCCGATATCGGCGTCGGCCTGCTGTATTATATCGCTGTCTCCGGCTTGACGACCGTCGGCGTTGTCGCCGGCGGCTGGGCGTCGAACAACAAATACGCTCTGCTTGGCGGCATGCGCGCGGCGGCGCAAATGATTTCCTATGAGATTCCGCTCGTCATGTCGGCGCTTGGCGTCGTGCTTTTGGCTGGAAGCATGAATTTGGTTGACATCGTTGCAGCGCAAAAAGACGTGTGGTTCATTTTCGCTCAGCCGCTGGCCTTTTTGATTTTCCTCATTGCCGCGGTGGCCGAGTTGAACAGGACGCCGTTTGACTTGCCGGAGGCGGAGTCCGAGCTGGTCGCGGGGTTCCATGTCGAATATTCCGGGTTCCGTTGGGCGTTCTTTATGCTCGCCGAGTATGTGTATTTGTTCGCCATGGCGGCGCTCGTGACGATTTTGTTTCTCGGCGGCTGGCATCCGGTCGCGTTTCTCGGCTGGATTCCTGGCGCGGTCTGGTTTGCGCTGAAGTTTTGTGCGGTCGTTTTCGTCCTCATTTGGTTTCGCGCCACATTTCCGCGCGTGCGCGCCGACCAGCTGATGGAGTTCGCCTGGAAAGTGCTGCTTCCGCTTTCGCTCGTCAACATTGTGCTGACAGCGGTCGTCAAGGCGTGGTTTTTCTAAAGGAACAAAGCAACTTGCCTTGCCGGGAAGGAGGCAGCCGTCCATGAGCATGGCCTCCTCTTTCGGACAAAAGTCGTGTCGGAACGCCATTTTCCCATGAGAGGGGTAGACGGATGATCGGGTTGATGAAAGGATTGGCGTATACATTAAAAGAATTGACGCGCGAAAAAGTGACGTACGATTACCCGCACGAACCGCTCCCGCTCCCGGATCGGTTTCGCGGCATCCAAAAGTTTTATCCGGAAAAATGCATCGTGTGCAACCAGTGTGTCAACATTTGCCCGACCGAATGCATCCAGCTGACCGGGAAAAAGCACCCGGACCCGGCGAAAAAAGGGAAAGTGATTGAGACGTACAACATCAACTTTGAAATTTGCATTTTATGCGATTTGTGCACGGAAGTGTGCCCGACGGAAGCGATTGTCATGACGAACAACTTTGAGCTCGCCGAATACAGCCGCGATGCTCTGTATAAAGATTTGGCCTGGCTTGATGAAAATGATACGAACATAAGAAGGGAGAATAAGCCGTGAGCGGAACGGACATTGCCTTTTTCTTGCTCGCCCTCGCGGCGATTGCCGGGGGAGTGACGATGCTCCAGCTGACGAACGTCGTCCACATGGTCGTCGCTCTTGTCATGACGTTTTTAGGCATTGCCGGGCTGTACGTGCTGTTGTCCGCTGAATTCGTCGCTGTCGTGCAAGTGCTCATTTATTCCGGAGCCATCACGATCATCATGCTGTTTGCCATCATGCTGACGCGCCATCATAGAGATGAGAAGGAGCGCCAAACGACTGGCGGCGTCTGGCATAAAGCGGTTGCCGCCATCTCCGTCATCGCCTTCGGCCTTGCCGTCTACTTCGGCATCCGCCGGCTCGACTTTGGCACTGACGGCAGCGCGCTTTCGGGCGACAACGCTAAAGCGATCGGCAAGTTGCTTTACTCGTATTATACGATTCCGTTTGAAATCGTGTCCGTCATTTTACTTGTCGCTTTGATCGGCGCGATCGTGCTGGCGAAAAAAGACGGCAAGGAGGCGGGGGACAAATGACGTTATCGGCTTATTTGGCGCTGGCGCTCATTTTGTTTTGCATCGGGCTGTACGGAGCGCTCACGAAGCGGAATACGGTCATTGTGCTCATCTGCATTGAGCTGATGTTGAATGCGGTCAACATCAATTTCGTCGCGTTTGCCAAATACAGTCCCCATCCCAGTGTTCACGGGCACGTGTTCGCGCTGTTTGCGATCGCTGTGGCGGCGGCGGAAGCGGCTGTCGGTTTAGCCGCGCTCATCGCTTTTTACCGCAGCCGGAAGACGGTTCAAGTCGATGAAGCGAATTCGTTGAAACATTAGAGAAGGGGATGGGAACGATGATGAACCTAGCTTGGGTTGTGCCGCTGTTCCCGCTTGGTTCGTTCATTCTGTTGCTGCTGTTCGGACGGAGATGGAAACAAGCAAGCGCCTATGTCGGCATCGCCGCGACGTTGTTATCTTTGCTTTTGGCGCTCGCCGTGCTTGCGGACCGTCTCGGCGGGTCGACGTATGAGGCGAATTGGACATGGATGACGATAGGCAGCGTGACGTTGACGGTCGGGATTTCCGTCACCGCGCTAAACGCTTGGATGCTTGTCGTCGTCGCGCTGGTCAGCTGGCTCGTTCATGTGTATTCGCAAGGGTACATGGCTGGAGATGAGCGGTTTTCGACGTTTTATGCGTACTTAGGGTTGTTTACGTTTGCAATGCTCGGTCTTGTGCTGTCGCCGAATTTGCTGCAGGCGTACATCTTTTGGGAGCTCGTCGGTCTCGGGTCGTTTTTGCTGATCGGTTTTTACTTCTATAAGGAAGAAGCAAAAGCGGCGGCCAAAAAAGCGTTCATCATGACACGCATCGGCGATGTTGGCTTTTTCATCGGCATGATGCTGCTCTTTTGGCAAACGCACAGCTTTGATTACGATGACATTTTCCGCGCCGTCGGCGACGGCACGCTGTCGCCGGGGATGACGACGCTTGCGGCCATCTCGATTTTCATCGGCGCCATCGGCAAATCGGGGCAATTTCCGCTCCATACATGGCTTCCGGACGCGATGGAAGGCCCGACGCCAGTGTCGGCGCTCATCCACGCCGCGACGATGGTGGCGGCTGGGGTGTATCTTGTGGCGGCATTGTTTCCGCTGTATGAAGCAAGCCGTATAGCCATGATGACCGTGGCGACGATCGGCGGGGTGACGGCCATTTTCGCTGCGACGATCGGCTTGGTGCAGACGGACATTAAGCGCGTCCTCGCCTATTCGACGGTCAGCCAGCTCGGCTATATGATGTTGGCGCTGGGCGCGGGCAGCTATGTCGCGGCCATCTTCCATTTGACGACGCATGCGTTCTTTAAAGCGCTTCTCTTTTTGGCAGCCGGGAGCGTCATTCATGCCGTCCGTACGCAAAACATCGAGGAAATGGGCGGGCTTTGGCGGCGGCTCCCATGGACTGCTCCGCTATTCCTCATTGGGGCGCTGTCGATCAGCGGGGTTCCGCTATTCGCCGGTTTTTTCAGCAAGGATGAAATTTTGGCCGCCGCCTGGACGAACGGGCCGCGCCTCCTCTTTTGGCTCGCGGCCGCTGCCGCGCTGTTGACGTCGTTTTATATATTCCGGCTCTTTTTCCTCGTCTTTGCCGGCAAAGCGCGGCATCATGAGGATGCGCATGAAGCGCCGGCTTCGATGGTGGCGCCAATGCTTGTGCTCGGCGTGCTGTCGGTTGCTTCCGGGTACATTCAAACCCCTTGGTTCGGTTCGTTTCTTGGTGAATGGCTGACCGACGGGGCGCACCATCATGAAGCGGCGCCGGGATGGATCGCCGTTATGGCAACCGCCTTGTCGCTTGCCGGGATTCTTCTTGCTTGGCTGATGTACGGGAAGCGGACCGTGCCGCGCGATTGGCTGTCCGCGCGCGTTCCGTATATCGATGAGCTGTTGCGCCGCCACTACTATATCGATGACATCTACCGTTTGACGGTTGTGGCGCTCGTGTCATTCATCAGCCGCCTGTTGGCGTATGTCGACCGCTTCCTCGTTGAAGGGCTTGCCCGGCTTGCCGCCGGCATCGTCGGTGCGGCTGCCTCGGCTGGGTCGCGCGGGCAAAACGGGCAGGTGCAGACGTATGGGGCGGTGACGGTGGCCGGATTGGCGATTTTGGTCGTCATTTTCGCCTTAACAGGGGGGTACTGGCTATGATGTTTTTATCGCTGCTCGTCTTTTCGCCGCTGTTAGGCATCGTGTTGCTGATGTTTGTCCGCAAAACGGATGCACGAATGATTCAATGGCTCGGAACAGCTGCCACCGTGCCGCCGCTCATTTTGGCGTTGTTTGCTTTCATCCAGTCTGGACGCGGGTTTCGCCTCGAGCGGCTCGATGAAGCGCAGGACTGGGTGCGGCTTACTGACCTGCCATTTTTGACGGACGCGGCGTATGTGATCCGCTATGAGCTCGGCATCGACGGGCTGTCGCTTGTCTTTATCGTTCTGACTGCGGTGTTGGCGACGTTGGCGGCTTTGGCGTCGATGCTTGTCAAAACGGAGAAAAAAGGGTATTTTCTCTGGCTGTTGGCGCTCGAGATCGGCATGCTCGGCGTGTTTGCCGCCGCCAATTTCGTCTGGTTTTTCCTCTTTTTAGAGGTGACGTTGGTCGCCATGTTTTTTCTCGTCGGCAAGTGGGGCGGATTTGAGCGCGAGCGGGCGGCGTACAGCTACTTGTTGTACAACGGGCTCGGCTCGGCTTTGTTGCTTGTCGTGATCGCGGTGCTCATCGCCCGCACCGGAACAGCGAACTTTGCCTTGCTCCATGAGATGTTACATAATCCTGTTGCCCAAGGACAATGGATTGCGCCGCTGACGGGGGAAGGGCGGCGTTGGCTGCTTGGCGGGCTGCTGTTGGCGTTTGCCGTCAAGCTGCCGGCCGTTCCGCTCCACCGCTGGCTCATCCGCGTCCACGTCGAAGCGCCGCCGCCGGTCGTTATGCTTCATGCCGGGGTGTTGCTGAAAATCGCGGCGTACGGGATGATTCGCTTCGGGGTCGGCTTGTTTCCGGACGAGTTCCGCGCATTCGCCGGCGCCATTGCGGTGTTTGGCGTCATCAACGTGCTGTACGGCGCGCTGTTGGCGCTTCGCCAGCGCGAACTGAAGCGCGTGCTCGCCTACTCGAGCGTGTCGCATATGGGGGTTGTGCTCATCGGCCTCGGCGCGTTGAATGAGGCCGGCATTCAAGGAGCGGTCTTTCAATCGGTCGCTCACGGGCTCATCTCGGCCTTGTCGTTTTCGCTTGTCGGCGTACTTGCTCATCGAATCGGAACAACGGACATCAACCGGCTTGGCGGACTGGCGAAAGCGATGCCGCTCTTTTCGGGGTATTTGCTCACAGCGGCGCTCGCCTTGCTCGGTTTGCCGGGGCTGGCGGGATTTGTCGGTGAATTCACGTCGTTTCTCGGGCTGTTTCAAACGAAGCCGGCCCTTGCCGCCGTGGGGGCGCTGGGGTTGATTTTGGCTGCCGCCTACTCGCTCAAGGCTGTTCTTGACATCACATTCGGCCGCGACCGTAAAGAGGCGGTCATGGGTTCAAGACCGGCGGCGGGGGAGATCGAGGCGCATCGGGCTGCCGTCGACTTGCGAGGGAAAGAAGCGGCGCCGGCGTTCATCCTCGTCGCGTTGATCGTGGCCGTCGGCGTCTATCCGCAGCTATTGGCCGCGCCGCTTGCGGCCGTCGTAGAGACGATGATGAACGGGCTAGGGGGGTGATCACATGAACGATGTATGGCAATCCGATTGGGGCATGATGGCGCCCGAATGGATCGTCCTCGCGGCCGCCATAGTGCTGTTGGCGATTGACTTGGCGCTGCCGAGTGATCGAAGCCGCCGGCCGCTTGCTTGGGGCGCCGCGGCGTCGGCGGTGCTCGCCATGATCGCGACAGCGGCGATGATCCCGGCCGAGCCGGCGTCGATTTTGCATGATACGTTTCGGCTCGATGCGTTCGCAAAAGCGTTCAAGCTCATTTTGTTGGCTGGCGGAGCGCTCGCTTTGCTTTTAGTGGCCGAATGGGCGCCGAAAGAAGGCAGTCCGCACCGCGGCGAGTTTGCCTATATGATGCTGTTTGCCCTGCTTGGGGCGATGATGACGGCGTCAAGCGGCGACTTGCTTGCATTATTTGTAAGCATTGAGCTGCTCTCGGTGTCATCCTATATTTTGGCCGGCTTGCGCAAAACAGCGCCTTCGTCGAATGAGGCGGCGCTCAAATATGTCATCAACGGCGGCATCGCCACCGCCATCATGCTGTTTGGCATGAGTTATGTGTTCGGCTTGACGGGAACGACGAATCTCGGCGACATCGCGCGCCGGCTGCAAGAGTCGAACGAGACGTACATGCTCGCGTTGGCGTTTCTTCTTTTGTTGATCGGGGTTTCGTTTAAGTTGGCGACCGTTCCGTTCCATATGTGGGCGCCGGATGTATACGAAGGAGCGCCTGTTCCTGCTACGGCGTTTTTTGCCGTCGTGTCGAAAACGGCTGGCTTTGTTCTTCTTCTCCGTTTGTTGGTGACGGTGTTTGCCGCGGCGCCGTCTGAAGGGCGCGAGCCGTCGTCGCTTCTCTTGTCGATGCAGCCGGTCATCACCATATTGGCCGGGCTGACGATGATCATCGGCAGCGTCGTGGCGCTTCGGCAGCGGAGTTTAAAGCGGCTGCTCGCCTACTCGAGCATCGCCCACGCCGGCTACTTGCTCGCCGGGTTTGCTGCGATGTCGTGGGCGATGATCGATTCACTCTGGATGTATTTGCTTGTCTATACGTTAATGAACATTGGGGCGTTTGCCATTATCGCCCATATTGTCAATGAAACTGGCTCCGATGATTTGGATGGGCTCGCCGGTTTATACCGCCACCGCCCGCTGCTGGCTGCGGCGCTCGGGCTGTTTTTGCTTTCGCTTGCCGGCATCCCGGGCACGGCCGGGTTTATCGCCAAACTGTATATATTCATCGGCCTTGTCGTCACGGAGCCAGGCCATTACGTGCTCGCTGCGGTGATGGCCATCACGACCGTCATCTCGTACGTGTATTATTTCAATTTGATCGTCCAGCTCTTTTTCCGTCCGACGTTCACCGCGCCGCTCAGACGGCTGCCGGCCGGGCTGTCGACCGCCGTCGTCCTTTGCGCGCTCGGAACGTTGGCGATCGGCTGGGCGCCGGGGCTGGCTTACGATGTGCTCGCCCAGTTTGGACATTTTGGCGATTTTTTGCCGTAACAGTAGAATAAAGGGAGAGGGAAGCCTCTCCTCTTTTTTTGCGCCGCTGGCCGCGTGAAAAAATGGGGTGTATGCGCCGGTTGCTTTGTTTTGAGAGACGGGAGTGCTTTGGCTGCGAGGCTGTTTCGATCTCGGGAAAGAAGGGAATGCTTTGTTTCGGGACCGAAAGGCTTGCCATGCGCCGCTTTTAGTCCATTGGCGGCATTGGCTGCTTGCGGCGTTTCGGGAATGAACAGAAGCGTCATATGCACCGTTTCACGTATACTTGGGAAAGAGGTGAACTTTGATGATGCCGGTCATTGGTCAACAAGCGTTGATTTCGATTATCGTCCACTTAGCGTTTCTAGCAGTGACGTGGTGGACGCTGCAGGCGGTGCGGCTCGAGGTGCTGCTTCGGCCGAACCGCGTCGTCCAAGGGCGTCTGCTGTACATTTTATTGACGATCGCTATCGGCTCGACGGTGGCGAACTTTTTCCTCGACTATTGGGCGTGGTCGACCGATTTGCCGTATTTGTTCCGCGAATAGGAAGGCCCGGGGCGCCGTGGCGCTTCGGCTCCCCCTCCAACTGCCCGCTTGCCCCGCCCTCTGTCCGGCCGATCGGTTCTTGCCGCTGCCTCTTTGCTCCCCGTCCCGTCCCCTTCTTCCATGGATTCTCGGCCGTTTGTCCTCCGATTTGATGTTTATTTATGAAAGCGATTTCAAAAATCGGCGGTTGTCGATTTTTTTGACGTATGTTCCCTTGCCCGTTGGCAACAATAACAAGTAAGGAGAGGAAGGGAACGAAGATGAGAAAAAATCTAATCTGTTGGCTGATGGCGCTCGTCGCCGCGGTCTTGTCGTTGGCCGCAGGGCAATATCGGACGGAAGGCGCTCAGGGGAACGAATGGTCCAAACCGTTGGAAATGATGGCACGCACATTGGCGCAGCACGGTGCTTCGCTCGGCCGCTGGGTCGTGTACACAAGAGAGTATGCCCATGATATTGAAAATGATGCGGACTTTTTCAAAAAAATGGCGGAGTTCAAACAAACATACCGCTCCTTTCGCTGGACGTTCCACCAAACTAGCCATTGGCAAAAAGCGATCGGCACGAACGAACATTCCTTTTTTCGTGAACAAATCCAGCTCGTGATGACCGTCACAAATGGAACGCCGCAAACGTATATCCTCTATGAAGCAACCGGCCCAACGTGGAGCCAAGCTGGTTGGAAAGATATAAAAAGGCACATTGAAAAAACGACGAACGGACTATTTGTGAACCATCCTACATTTTTTGCTTGTATGGAAGGCGAGTTCAGTGGTAATATGGAAAGTGGTTTGTTCGACCAAGCCTCTCAATTGCTTCGCGATTTCTACGCGACGCCTGTCGAGTGGCTGCGGGAAGAGTCACTCGTTTCCCTGTCTGCATATACTGGGCAGTGGAAGAACGTTCTCCCGGCCGCCAATCATCAGCCGATCAACCTGCAACTCGCCTTGAGGAAAAGTTTGGGCGGCAAGACGCGCGTCGTTGCTGGAACCCCAATCATTACCATTGAATACTAATATAGAGAAATTGGACGCGGAGGGGAATACCTTGGAAAAGATCATCGTCCGTGGCGGAAACCGGTTGAGCGGCACCGTCAAAGTGGAAGGCGCAAAAAATGCCGTTTTGCCTGTCATTGCTGCCACTTTATTGGCCACGAAAGGAACAAGTACGATTCATGATGTGCCTGCTCTTTCCGATGTATATACAATCAGCGAAGTGCTCCGCTATTTAGGCGCCGATGTGCACATTGCCGGCGAGACGGTCACCGTCGACGCCACCGGTCCGTTGACGGTGGAAGCGCCGTTTGAATATGTGCGAAAAATGCGCGCGTCAGTGTTGGTCATGGGGCCGCTGTTGGCGCGCAACGGCCGAGCCCGCGTGGCGCTGCCGGGCGGCTGTGCCATTGGCTCGCGCCCGATCGACCAACATTTAAAAGGATTTGAAGCGATGGGCGCGTCTGTGAAAGTCGGCAATGGCTTTATCGATGCGGAAGTGAACGGACGGCTCCGCGGCGCCAAAATTTATTTGGACTTTCCAAGCGTCGGGGCGACGGAAAACATTATGATGGCCGCCGTGCTCGCGGAAGGCACGACTGTGATCGAAAACTGCGCCAAAGAGCCGGAAATCGTCGATTTGGCGAACTTTTTGAACGCGATGGGCGCCAAAGTGCGCGGCGCCGGCACCGGAACGATTCGAATCGAGGGAGTTGACGAGCTCGTCGGCACAACGCATACGGTCATTCCGGACCGCATCGAAGCCGGCACGTTTATGGTGGCGGCGGCGATCACCGGCGGCAATGTCCTCGTGCAAGGAGCCGTTCCGGAACATTTAGGCTCGCTGATCGCCAAACTCGAAGAAATGGGCGTGACCGTCATTGAAGAGGAAAACGGCGTGCGTGTCATCGGTCCGGAAAAGCTGAAAGCCGTCGACATTAAAACGATGCCATACCCGGGCTTTCCGACCGACATGCAGTCGCAAATGATGGCTCTCTTGTTGAAAGCGGAAGGCACGAGCATGATCACCGAGACGGTGTTTGAAAACCGCTTCATGCATGTGGAGGAATTCCGGCGCATGAACGCCGATATTAAAATTGAGGGGCGTTCCGTCATGATCAATGGCCCGTGCCAGCTGCAAGGCGCCGAAGTGGCGGCCACCGATTTACGCGCAGCGGCGGCGTTGATTTTGGCTGGACTCGCGGCGGACGGCTACACGCGTGTGACCGAGCTTCGTCATCTCGACCGCGGGTACGTCCGCTTCCATGAAAAGTTGGCTGCGCTTGGGGCCGACATTGAACGCGTCCGTGAAGAAACGGAACAGTTCGACCAAATTCAAACGATCCAATGGAACGGATAAAGAGCGAAAAACGACCGTGAACTGCCTTTCAGCAGGGAATGGTCGTTTTTTTCTTGGAACACGGGCGACCGTCGAAGGACGGTAAAAAATAACCGTTCGTTCCTGACGGCCTGTTTTGAAGCTCAGAGAAAGACTGTCTGTATGAAGTTTCTCCATAAGCTTGATCGCATCGCGCGCGGCAAGTTGCCGCGGTAGTGAAACATGTGCTTTCGAAAAGCCGCTTGTTTCATCGCCCCTGTTCAGTTCAACGGCTTCATGTTTAGAAGGCTTGTGATTTAAGGGGAAATGCTGTTCTCCAACAGTGTTTCTCCAATGGCAAAACCTTGCAACACCATAGCGTCATTCCTTGCGATTTCTCACAAACCGAGCGAATCCGTTGTTTTTCACCAGCCTTTTAGGCGGGGTGCGAAACGCGCTCATGGAGGTTTTGGCTGGAAAGAAAACTGTCATATATACTTGTCCGAGCCCATAACTATAGTAACGAACCGAAGCCAACGCAGGCATTCATTCACGATGTCCGCTTGTGCTTGGAAAATGCATATTGGGGGCTCGGCTATGGTGAAACGACTGAAACCGGTGATGGCGCTCGCTCTCTCGCTGTTTGTCGCCATCCTCGTCATTCCGACGGCGCTCGTTCTTCCATTTTATGACGGGAAGGTGGCCAAATTGGCCGAACAACTGCAAAAGCAAGAACAAGTCCAGCGATCGCAGGCAGCCGAAGGGCCGTCCATCGACGTGGCGGTCTATCGAAGCAAAGAACAACGCGTCGAACATATTCCCCTCGAGCAATATGTCATCGGCGTCGTTGCGGCGGAAATGCCGGCCGAATTTGAACTCGAGGCATTAAAGGCGCAAGCGTTGACGGCAAGAACGTACATCGTGAAGCAATTGCTCGCCAACCAGCCGTTTCGCCTCCCAAAAGGAGCGAATGTGACTGACACAGTGGCTCATCAAGTCTATTACAGCGATGACGAACTGCGAAAACTATGGGGCAGCGACTACGATTGGAAAATGAAAAAAGTGACAAAAGCGGTGATGGACACGCAAGGACAAATTTTGACATACAACAACGAGCCAATCGAGGCGCTGTTTTTTTCAACAAGCAACGGCTATACGGAAAATTCGGAAGCCTATTGGCAAAGCGATTTTCCGTATTTAAAAAGCGTCGCCAGCCCATGGGACAAACAATCCCCGAAGTTTTACCAGCGAAAAACGATGCCAGTGGCGGAATTCGAGCGAAGACTGGGGGTCGAATTGCCTGCTGACGGCTCAGTCGGCGTCATTGTATCGCGCACTCCCGGCCGCCGCGTCGGCGAAGTGAAGATTGGCGGCAAGACGTTTACGGGCCGCGACGTGCGCGAACGGCTCGGGTTGCCGTCGAGTGATTTCACTTGGGTGCGCAACGGAGATGACATCATCATTACGACGAAAGGCTACGGCCATGGCGTCGGCATGAGCCAATACGGAGCCAACTTTATGGCGAAAGAAGGGAAAACGTACGCTGACATCGTCAAATATTATTACCGCGGTGTCCATATTTCGTCGGCGACGGCGTTTTTAAACAAATTGACCGCGAAAAATGGATGAGCCGGGGGTCTCGCTCCCCGGTTTTTCTGTCAAACTTTCGGGGCAAAAGGCAGGGAGACGCCCCTCATTTTTTGTATAAAATCTAGCTGAATGTCAAAAAATAAGTAAAAAAATTGTTTTCGATGTGTATATCTTTTCCTCTTTCTGTTCAAAATGGTTGCTGAGGTGATGAACATGAGAGAGGAACAAAAACAATCGTCGCTGAAGCGTCTGTTCCGCAAACGTTGGGTGTTTCCGGCGATCTATTTATCGTCTGCCGCATTGATCGTCGCTGGTGCGCTTTGGTTCCAATTGGGCAAAGAGGAGAATACGGGCAGAGACAACGTGGCGAAAAACGGCACCGCCCAACAAGAAAATCCAGCTGTTCCGGTCAATGAAACGGTCGAAACGATTGCGATGCCGGTGCTTGATCCGAATGCGGTGCAAGTGAAAACGCTATTCTACGATGACAAAGCATCGGAAGCAGAACAGGAAGCAGCCCTCGTCTTTTATGATCATACGTACCACCCGAACCAAGGCATCGATCTTGTGCGCCAAGACGGCAAAACGTTTGACGTCACCGCTTCCTTAAGCGGAACGGTGACGAAAGCGGAAAAAGACCCGATTTTAGGCTACGTTGTCGAAATCAACCATGAACAAGGGGTTACGACCGTCTATCAATCGCTCGCTGATGTGAAAGTCGAAGCCGGCGACACGGTGAAACAAGGCGAAGTGATCGGCAAGGCAGGGCAAAGCGAATTCAACAAAGAAGCCGGCATCCACGTCCACTTTGAAATTCGCAAAGACGGCCGGGCGGTGAATCCGATTGATTATGTCGACAAACCGTTGACTGCTTTGACTGACAAAGCGGAAGACAACGCAGGAAGGGATCGCGCTGCCACGAGCAAAGAAAAAGAATTGATGCCAAGCGACGAAACAGCGCCGACAGACGAAAACCCGGCGAATGAACAAGCGCCGGCTGACGACCATTCGACGACGCCAAGCGACAACAACCAAGGCGAACATGATGACGCTTCGTCCTACAAAACACCCGATGCGTCGATCGGCATGGCAAGAGCGTAATCGACAAAGCGTCGAGCAAGAGGAAACGAAAAACGCGACGAAAAGGCCTGTCCGTTTGCCAAGACAAACGGGCGGGCCTTTTTTCATCGTCATGTTGCGCCCTAGAGGGATGAAAAAGCTTTCAACCTGGCAGCCGGAGCGGGTATAATGATAGAAAATGGATGCTAGGCGGGTGACAAGGCAGTGAAATTGGATGACATCGACCGCAAAATTCTTGAGCTGTTGATTGAAGATGGCCGAATGTCATACGTCGACATCGGCAAAAAACTGAATCTCTCGCGCGTCGCCGTCCGCGAACGGGTCAACCAGCTCGTCAAGCACGGCGTCATTGAAAAGTTCACCGTCGTCATTAATTCAGAGAAATTCGGCAAGCAAGTCTCGGCGTTTTTCGAGGTTGACTGCGAGCCGGCGTATTTGGTCGAAGTGGCGCAAAAGCTGGCCGAAAACCCAAACGTGGCGAGCTGCTACCAAATGACCGGCCCGAGCACGCTCCATATGCACGTTCTCGTTGAAGATTTTGCCGCCCTCGAAAAATTCATCAACAATGAGCTGTATGCGTTAGAAGGCATCACGAGAGTCGAAAGCCATATTTTGCTTCGCCGCTTTAAGAGCCGGACGGGGTTGAAGTTGTAGCGGCCGCCTCTGGCAGGGCCGTGAAGCCCGGTAAAAAGCGTCCCGTAAAGGGGCGTTTTTTTTATTCATAATAAAAAATTGGTTCATCACCAAAAGATGTACTTGACTTTTAAAGACAAACATGATAGCAATGTTTGTTGCTCAAAGAGACGTATGGTATTAAAAGGAAAAACGCTGTTTTGATTTTCTCTATCATGATCGTCTTTATTTGTCAAGTACACTTTGTGGTGAAGAGCCAAAAAATTCAATTTTTTTAGAGAATTATGTAGAAAAATGATTCGAATTCCTATATAATCATAAAAAACAAAATAAAAATTAACTTTGTTAAATATCAATTTGATTTTAATTAACAAATGAATATAAAATTCTCTTTTATATAAACAACGGAAAGGAGTGAGTATGATGGTAGGGATGATTGTCA
Source organism: Geobacillus kaustophilus (assembly GCF_000948285.1). Taxonomy (GTDB): domain Bacteria; phylum Bacillota; class Bacilli; order Bacillales; family Anoxybacillaceae; genus Geobacillus; species Geobacillus thermoleovorans_A. The sequence goes on along the minus strand of NZ_JYBP01000003.1, from coordinate 3,272,448 downwards.
GAAGATTTTTTCATCTTATCCTCCTATTGGTCGGCATCTCGTTCCTCGTCTTTACGAGCATGTATATCGCTCCGGGGGACCCAGCAACGATCATTGCTGGCCCGACCGCATCACAGTCAGACATCGAGGCCATCCGCAAAGATTTAGGGCTTAACGACCCGTTCCTTGTCCAGTATGGCCGTTACATAAACGGGGTGCTCCATGGTGATCTTGGTTATTCGTACCAAACGAAACAGCCGGTGTGGGACGCGATCATGACGCGGTTTCCGAACACGCTTAAGCTAGCCATCGCCAGCATTATTGTGGCGGTCATCATTGGTGTCGTTGCCGGCATTATTTCTGCCATCCGGCAAAATTCATGGTTTGACGTCTCCAGCACCGTCTTTGCTTTGGCAGGCATTTCGATCCCGAACTTTTGGCTTGGCACCGTGCTCATTTTAATTTTCGCTGTCAACTTGCAGTTGCTTCCCGTCGGCGGGTTGGATCAGCCGTTTTATACGGCAGAAGGGTTGAAGCAGCTGGTGCTGCCGGCCATTACGCTTGGGACCGGGTCAGCAGCAATGATTGCGAGAATGAGCCGTTCGTCGATGCTCGAGGTCATCCGAGCCGACTTTATTCGGACAGCACGGGCCAAAGGCTTAAGAGAGCGGACGGTCATTTGGGTGCATGCCTTGCGCAACGCCATGATCCCCGTCATTACTGTCATTGGCCTAAACTTTGGTTTTTTGCTCGGCGGCACGATCATCACCGAACAGGTTTTTGCCATTAACGGCGTCGGCCGCCTGATGGTGCAAGCCATTGCCGCCCGGGACTTCCCGATGGTGCAAGGCTCCGTCTTGCTTGTTGCTACGTTGTTTGTCTTAGTCAACCTGATTGTTGACATTATTTATACATTTATCGACCCGCGTATTAGTTACGATTAAATGAGCGATAGAAAGGGGGAAAATGAATGGAAACCGGTGTAGCGGTGAAAACAGGCCATGCGACAGCCGACCTTGGACGCAAGAAAGAAAAAATGTACATCACCACGCTCAGGCGGTTGCTGAAAAACAAGTTGGCAATCGTGGGGCTTGTCATCATCGCCATTCAAGTACTCATGGCCATCTTTGCACCGTGGCTCGCCACCCATGATCCGGTCAAGCAAAATTTGTCAGCGGCTGAGCTGCCGGTTTTTTCCGATGGACATTGGCTTGGAACCGATAACTACGGGCGGGATATTTGGAGTCGCATCGTATATGGCGCCCGCATTTCCCTCGTTGTCGGCATCGTTTCCGTCAGCTTAGGGCTCATCGGTGGGGTGGCGCTCGGCCTGTTGGCAGGGTATTACAAAAAACTCGACGGACTGATCATGCGGATTGTCGACTTGCTGTTTGCGTTTCCGGGAATTTTGCTTGCCATGCTCATCATCGCTATTTTAGGCACCGGCTTGATGAATGTGGCGATCGCCATTAGCATTTGGTCGATCCCGACGTGCGCCCGCATCGTCCGTGGCAGCGTTTTGTCGATCAAAAATCGTGAGTATATTTTGGCGATGAAAGCGCTCGGGGCGAGCAACGCCCGTATCATCATCAAACATATTTTGCCAAACTGTTTGGCGCCGATCATTGTGTTTGCGACGATGCGCATGGCAACTGCCATTTTATCTGCTGCCTCGCTCAGCTATTTGGGGCTCGGCGCTCAGCCGCCGACGCCGGAGTGGGGAGCCATGATTGCCGCTGGCCAGGCGTTTATGTGGACGTCGCCGCACATGACGGTCGTTCCAGGCATCGCTATTATGCTCGTCGTCTTCGCCTTTAACGTCGTTGGCGACGGATTGCGCGATGCGCTGGATCCAAACATGGATATCAATCAATAAAAACTCTTATATATGTTGTGGGGGGAAAGCCAGTGAAAAAGAAAACGTATTGGTCGTATGTTGTGCTTGCTTTTGTGCTTGCCGTTTCGGCGGCGTTGGCCGGATGCGGGGGCAAGTCCACTTCCAACAGTGCATCATCCGGCTCGCAGGAGAAGGAGAATGTCGTTCAAGAGCTGACGTATGCGACGACATCTGACGCAGTGGGTCTCTCGCCGATCTTAACGAACGACTCTGTATCTTCTGCCGTGATCGAGCAAGTGTATGAAACGTTGTTCGTCCGCGATCCAGAGACGATGGAAATCAAGCCGCATTTGGCGGAATCGTATGAAACTCCAGATGATAAAACGTGGGTTATTAAATTGAGAAAAGGCATCAAGTTTCATGATGGCACTGATTTTAACGCCGAAGCAGTCAAGTATACGTTTGATAAGCTGAGAGATCCGAAGACGGCGGCGCCGCGGGCCTCGCTTCTTGAACCGGTTGAATCGGTCGAAGTGAAAGATGATTACACGGTAGTAATCAAAACCAAGTACCCATATGGCCCGATGTTGGCGGCTTTGTCACATACGAATGCTTCTATCGTCAGTCCGACAGCCGATCAAAAGCAAGACTTGATGAAACAGCCAGTTGGCACTGGTCCGTTTAAATTTGTCGAATGGGTGCCGGGCGACCATGTGACATTAGAGAAAAACGATGACTATTGGCAAGGTGCGCCGAAGCTGGAGAAAGTGACGTTCAAAGTTGTTCCGGAAGTGACGACGGCGATTTCGATGCTGCAGATCGGCGATGTGCAATTTATCGACAATATCTCGGCTGAACAGTTGTCCCGCATCGAATCGATGAAAAACGTCCAGCTGATTAAAAAAGAGGGCACGCCGGTCTACTATTTAGGGTTTAATATGAAAAAGAAACCAATGAACGAACTCGCCTTCCGTCAAGCCGTTTCCTATGCGATCAACAAAGATGAGTATATTCAGCAGCTGAAAGGACTTGGGGTGAAATCAAACAGTGTCATCGGCCCGAAAGTGTTCGGCTATGATGAATCGTCAGAAAACGTCGCTTACACCTATGATCCGGAAAAAGCGAAACAGCTCGTTGAAGAACATGGCTATAAAGGAACGAAAGTGAAAATTTTGGTCGCCAATACGGCAAATTACATGAAAATGGCGGAGATCGTTCAAGCTCAGTTGAAAGAAGTTGGTATCAACGCTGAAATTGAATCGATGGAATGGGGAACCTTCCTTGACGCAACAAAGCAAGGAAAATACGATATGACATTCCTTGGATGGACCAACAGCACGGCAGATGGCAGTGAGCTGTTCTATCCAAATTTCCATTCAAAAAACGCAGGGGTATCGAACCGTACATTCTACAGCAACCCAACCTTTGACAAACTTGTCGAAGAATCACGTATGACGATCGATCCAGAAGTGAGGAAACAAAAATTGAAAGAAGCGAATGAATTCTTGCTGAAAGACGCAGCCGTTGTCGTGATGAACCACGGCGTTGTGACGGCAGCCGTCGATCAATCGGTGAAAGGATTGGAGATCGATCCGACAGGACAATGGTCGCTCTATCACGTTCATAGAGAGTAGGGGATAGCATGGCTGAAACATTGCTGCGTGTCGAGAACCTTGTCACGACCTTCAGCACGACGGAGGGAAAAGTCTCCGCCGTGCGGGGGGTTTCTTTTTCGGTTCGCAAAGGAGAAACACTCTGCATCGTCGGCGAATCAGGATGTGGAAAAAGCATCACCTCGCTGTCTATTATGAGGTTGCTGCCAAACAACGGAACGATCGAGAGTGGGTCGATTGAGTTCGCCGGCCGCGACTTGGTGAAATTGTCGAAAGAAGAGCTGCGCCGCATCCGCGGCAATGAAATCTCAATGATTTTCCAAGAACCAATGACGGCGCTCAACCCTGTGTTTACAGTTGGTTATCAACTTCGTGAGCCATTGATGCTTCATCAAAAACTGTCGAAACGGGAAGCGCACGAACGAAGCATTGAACTGCTCAAGCAAGTCGGCATCCCGTTTCCGGAAAAGCGGATGAAACAATACCCGCATGAGTTGAGCGGCGGGATGAGGCAGCGTGTCATGATCGCCATGGCGCTTGCCTGCCATCCGAGCTTGCTTATTGCGGATGAACCGACAACTGCTTTGGATGTGACCATTCAGGCGCAAATTTTGGATTTGATCAATGAGTTGAAACAAAAATTGAATATGGCCGTCATTTTGATCACTCATGACATGGGCGTGGTCGCGGAAATGGCGGATCGAGTGATGGTCATGTACGCTGGTGAGAAAGTGGAAGAAGGCGATGTCGAAAGTATTTTCGCCAACCCGCGCCACCCGTACACAAAAGGGTTGTTGAAATCCGTGCCGAGCGTCGATGATGAGGAGTATTCGCTTGAACCGATTCCAGGGACGCTACCGAGCTTGCACGAACGAATTGACGGTTGCCGCTTCCACCCGCGCTGTCCGTTTGCGACCGACCAATGCCGCACGGCGCCGCCGCCAGAGAAAACGATCAGCGCCAGCCATTCTGTCCGTTGCTGGCTAGAGGAGGGAGCCCACAGCCATGAGCCAGTCCAAGCAGCCACTTCTTAAGCTGGAAAACGTCAAAAAATATTACCCAATCAGAGGGGGACTGCTGCGGCGTATCCAAGGCTATGTCAAAGCGGTCGAAAACGTCTCCCTCGATGTGTTTGCCGGGGAAAGCATCGGCATCGTCGATGAATCGGGATGCGGAAAATCGACGCTCGGCCGAACGGTTCTCGGCCTTGAAGAGGCGACGGGTGGCGCCATCTTCTTTCGGGGTGAGGAGATCAGCCGCTTGCCGGAACGGCAACGCAAAAAGTGGAAAAAAGAGATGCAGATGGTGTTCCAAGATCCGTACGCGTCGCTCAACCCTCGCCAACGCATCGGCCATGCCTTGGAAGAAGCGTTTGTCATCCATACGAACATGACAAAGGCTGAACGCGAAGAGCGGGTATTGCAATTGCTTCAAGAAGTCGGGCTTCGCCCAGAACATTACGACCGGTACCCGCATGAATTCAGCGGCGGACAGCGGCAGCGGATTGGCATCGCCCGAGCCATTGCCTTGAATCCGTCGCTCGTTATTTGCGACGAGGCGGTGTCTGCTTTGGACGTATCTGTGCAAGCGCAAATCATTAAGTTATTAAAATACATTCAAGAAAAGCACGGACTGACGTATTTGTTTATTTCCCACGATTTAGGGGTCGTGCGTCATTTTTGTAATCGTGTGCTTGTCATGTATTTAGGCCATGCAGTGGAGCTGGCTCCGTCGCGGGAGCTGTACGCCAATCCGCTCCATCCATATACAAAAGCATTGCTGTCCGCCATTCCTCGACCGAAACCGGGCGTGAAGCGGGAGCGCATTCGTCTTGAAGGCGACTTGCCGAACCCGGCCAACCCGCCAAAAGGATGCCCGTTCCATACGCGCTGCCCGGTGGCGACAGAACGATGCAAACAAGAGCGGCCGGAGTGGAAAGAAGCGGCTTCAAGCCATTTCGTCGCTTGCCATGAAGTGAAGTGAGGAGGGGTTGCCATGGACTTCCTATACCACCCATACCCATCGCAGCGGATGACGGTGTTTGCCAAAAACGGCGTCGTCGCAACGTCGCAGCCGCTCGCGGCGCAAGCGGGGCTTGATGTGTTGAAAAAAGGCGGCAATGCCATTGATGCGGCGATCGCTGCGGCCGCTTGCTTGACGGTTGTCGAACCGACATCGAACGGCATCGGCGGAGATGCGTTCGCCCTCGTTTGGACGGACGGGAAGCTGTACGGATTAAACGCGAGCGGCTATGCGCCGAAAGCGATCTCGATTGAAGCGCTCAAAGAGCGCGGCTATACGGAGATGCCGAAATACGGCTTCGCTCCGGTGACCGTTCCGGGGGCGCCGGCGGCGTGGGCGGCGCTGTCAAAACGCTTTGGCCGCCTGCCGCTTGCGGAAACGCTCGCGCCGGCGATCGCCTATGCGGAAAACGGCTACCCGGTGTCGCCAGTGCTCGGAAAGTACTGGGCTGCGGCGTTCCGTACATACAAAGAAGCGCTTCGTGGGCCGGAGTTCGCCGCCTGGTTTGCAACGTTTGCGCCGGGCGGCCGCGCGCCGAAGATCGGCGAGGTGTGGGCGTCACCGGATCATGCCGCGACGCTTCGCTTGATCGCTGAAACCGAGGCAGAAAGCTTTTACCGAGGCGAGCTGTCGGAAAAAATGGCTGCTTTCTCGAAGCAATACGGCGGCTTTTTGGCGGCGGATGACCTCGCCGAGTACGAGCCGGAATGGGTTGAGCCGATCTCTGTCTCCTACCGCGGCTATGAGGTGTGGGAAATTCCGCCGAACGGTCAAGGGCTTGTGGCCTTAATGGCGTTAAACATCATGAACGGGTTTGACGTGCCAAGTGTCCCGGATGTCGAGACGCACCACCGGCAAATCGAGGCGATGAAGCTTGCCTTTGCCGATGGGAAAGCGTACATCGCCGACCGCCGCTATATGAGCTGCAGCCCAGACGAGCTGTTGTCGGAGTCGTTTGCCGCCGCGCGCCGGGCGCAAATCGACGAGGAGGCACTCACACCGGAGCCGGGGACGCCGCCAAAAGGCGGAACGGTCTATTTGGCCGCCGCCGACGGCGAAGGCAATATGGTATCATTCATCCAAAGCAACTATATGGGCTTCGGTTCGGGCCTTGTCGTCCCAGGCACCGGCATCGCCTTGCACAACCGTGGCCATAACTTTGTCTTCGATGAACGCCATCCGAACGGGCTGGCGCCGCAGAAAAAGCCGTATCATACGATCATCCCTGGCTTTTTGACCAAAGGCGGCACGCCAGTCGGTCCGTTCGGCGTCATGGGCGGATTCATGCAGCCGCAAGGGCATTTGCAAGTGATCATGAACACGGTCGATTTTGACTTGAACCCGCAAGCGGCGCTCGATGCGCCACGTTGGCAGTGGATGGAAGGAAAAACGGTGTTGGTGGAGCCGCACTTCCCGCGCCATATCGCCGAAGCGCTCGCCCGCAAAGGGCATGACATCTGTGTGGCGCTTGACGGAGGTCCGTTCGGTCGCGGGCAAATCATTTGGCGCGATCCTGACACCGGCGTGCTCGCCGCCGGGACGGAGCCGCGCACGGACGGTGCAGTCGCCGCTTGGTGAGACTAGCGATAAAGGGATGACTTCGATGAACCAATGGCATTTATTTCTCGCTTTTTTCCGCGTCGGCATGCTTGGGTACGGGGGCGGTCCGTCTTCGATCCCGCTCGTGCGCGCTGAAGTGGTGACGAAATACCGCTGGATGACCGATGAAGAATTCGCAGAGATTTTGGCCATCGCCAACGCTTTGCCCGGCCCGATCGCCACGAAGCTTGCCGGCTATATCGGCTACCGTGTCGGCGGCGCACTTGGTTTAGTGAACGCCGTGTTGGCGACGACCGCCCCGACGGTCGTGTTGATGATCGTGCTGTTGGCCGCCTTATCCTCGTTTAAAGACACACCATGGGTCGCTGGGATGACGAAAGCGGTCGTGCCGGTCGTGGCTGTCATGCTCGCCGAGATGACGTGGCAGTTCGCCAAACAGGCGCGCGCCGCCCTCGGCTGGCGGCCGGCCGCCCTGCTCCTTCTTGCCTGCTTTTTGGCCTTGCAGTGGCTCGGCCTCCACCCGGCGCTTGTGGTCGCAGTGTTGCTTGCGGCGGCGTTTGTCGGCCGAAGCAAGCCAAAGGCGGAGGATAGAGACAAAGGCGGAGAAAGGAGGGCGTCGTCATGATCTATTGGCAGCTGTTTCTCGCCTTTTTTTGGCCTGGCATTCTCGGCTACGGCGGCGGCCCGGCTTCCATTCCGCTCATCGAGCACGAAGTCGTTGACCGCTACGGCTGGATGACGGTCAACGAGTTCAGCGAAGTGCTGGCGCTTGGCAACTCTCTTCCCGGCCCCATTGCGACGAAAATGGCCGGCTATATCGGATACGAACAGGCTGGCGTCCTTGGCGCTATTGTCGCAGTGTTTGCCAGCGTCGCTCCGTCGCTTGTTTTGCTGCTGGCGCTCTTGCAACTGTTGTACAAATGGAAAGACGCGCCGCAAGTGAAGCGGCTTACCGCCTATATCCGCCCAGCGATCGCCGTGATGCTTGCACTCATGGCCATCGACTTTTTCCGTGAGTCGTATGAAGGGGCCGGGCTCGGCCAAACGGTGCTTCTTGCCGCCGCCAGCGCCTTTTTGATGTTTGGCAAATGGCGCCTGCACCCGGCGTACGTCATCGCCTTATCGCTTGTGTACGGGGCCGTCTTCTTGTCGTAATATTCCGGCGCGCCATAGGGTGTCCCACAAACGCAACGGGGCGCCCTTTTTTGATCGCCGTATATACGCGCGAAACACCTTCACATGCATTTTCCGCGAAGAAAGAACGATCGTTTGAATCGGCCCCTCTTTTTGCGATAACGCAGGCAAGAAAGCGCAACGAAGGAAACGATTTCAATCGGAAACAGCACCGGACGGTGGACGCGCCTGCCGTCGTGAAAACGAACAGCGCCTTCACTCGACCGTAAACGTCACTTTCGCTCTTGCATTCGGCCAATTTCGGTCAGCGAGCCACCACTCGAGCGCATACTCTCCTGGCTCCAAGCCGCGGAACGTCTCTTGAAATGACAGTTCTTCCCCCGGCTTTAACGTCCGTTCTTCATAAATCTGGGTAAACATTTTCCCTTCGCTGAACTGCTTCACCTTCTGTCCGTCGCGATACAAGATGTAATCGTATTTTTTTCCGCTCGTAAATGTCACCGTTTGCACGCGTTCGGTTTGGTTTTTCACTGTGAATGTAAACACATAGGCGCCGTTTTCCTTCTCATATCTCAATGATGGCTCAAGCGTCCCAGCAATGATTCCTTTTCCCCCCGCTTGGGCCGGTTTGCCCGCCGGAGCGGGGCCAAGCAAATCGTCTTTCACCTGCGGCCGATCACTGCCGTTTGTGTACATGAACAACGCACTCACCGCTGCTGCTCCCACGAGTGCCGCAATGATGCCGAGCGTCTTTCCTTTTCCCATTCTCGCTCCTCCTTTGGCTTTTCTATATTATAGTCGTTTCCCATTTCCTCTTCGTTACAACCGGCAAAAAACTGTGAAAAAACCGTTGTCCTCCTTGATATTTCTGGTATATATACCCGATTTGTCTAATAAAATGTTACAAATTGAACAGCAATGAGAGTGGTTGAGGTGGGGATCGTTCACAACCGGCAAGCGACGCGATGAAGACGCTTCTAAGACATCCAGCGAAAGCGGCGCTCATCATTGGCAAGACGAGTCTCATTTCACACTTCTCACTTCTCACATCCAACTTAGGGAGGGCGAGTGGTGTGCACGATTACATCAAAGAGCGTACGATCAAGATTGGCAAGTATATCGTGGAGACGAGGAAAACCGTTCGCGTCATCGCGAAAGAATTTGGCGTATCCAAAAGCACCGTGCATAAAGACTTGACCGAGCGGCTGCCGGAAATCAACCCGGAGCTGGCCCAAGAAGTCAAACAAATTCTCGATTACCATAAATCGATCCGCCATTTGCGCGGCGGGGAGGCAACGAAGAAAAAGTATAAAAAGCAGGCAGTGAAAAACAACTGACTTTTTCCTTGCCATCTGCCGTTTGCAGTATCATTCCGGCAAGCAAATATGATAAAATAAACAATTAGGAATGATTTTAAGGCAGAGGCAAGGAGGAGCAAGCCATATGTTTTCACGAGACATCGGCATTGACCTAGGCACGGCGAACGTCCTCATTTTCGTCAAAGGCAAAGGCATCGTGCTCAATGAGCCGTCCGTCGTGGCGATCGATAAACATACGAACAAAGTGCTGGCAGTCGGCGAAGAAGCACGACGAATGGTCGGACGTACTCCTGGGAATATTGTTGCCATTCGGCCGCTCAAAGACGGCGTCATCGCCGATTTTGACATTACCGAAGCGATGCTGAAGCATTTCTTAAGCAAGCTCGACCTAAAAGGCTTTTTCGCCAAACCGCGCATTTTGATTTGTTGCCCGACGAACACAACATCCGTGGAACGGAAAGCGATCAAAGAGGCAGCGGAAAAAAGCGGCGGCAAAAAAGTGTACTTGGAGGAAGAGCCGAAAGTCGCAGCCATTGGCGCCGGAATGGACATTTTTCAGCCGTGCGGAAACATGGTCGTCGATATTGGCGGTGGCACGACCGACGTGGCGGTTCTCTCGATGGGAGACATTGTCACCGCCTCTTCCATTAAAATGGCTGGGGACAAGTTCGACATGGAAATTTTAAACTACATCAAGCGCGAATATAAGCTGCTCATCGGGGAGCGAACGGCCGAGGAAATCAAAATTAAAGTCGCAACGGTATTCCCAGGCGCACGATCCGAAGAAATCGACGTCCGCGGCCGCGATCTTGTCACCGGGCTGCCGCGCACGATCACCATCCGGTCGGAGGAGATCGAACGAGCGCTGCGCGAGCCGGTGTCGCTCATTGTACAAGCCGCGAAAAGCGTGCTTGAGCGCACCCCGCCGGAATTGTCGGCGGATATTATCGACCGCGGCGTCATTTTGACAGGGGGCGGGGCACTCTTGCACGGCATCGACCTGCTTTTAGCGGAAGAGTTGAAACTGCCGGTGTTCGTCGCCGAAAACCCGATGGACTGCGTCGCCCTTGGCACCGGGATTATGCTGGAAAACATCGATCGGGCGCCGAAATCGCAGCTGATTTAAAACGCCGGCGGTGAAATGGTGAACGCCCTTCCGCAAGGAGATTGTTCACATTGATCAACCTTATGGAGCCAACTTTTTGGTGCATTCGGGCGCAGACCGCTTTAGAAGAACGTTGCCTTCTCATTGCGTGGTGGAATTCGTCATAAAAGTGAAAACGGCTGCCGCTGGGACAAGCGTTGCGGACAAAAAAGGAACGGCTGGGGATGCCGCGGCTGCCTCCGTCCGCTTATAACGGGAAGGAGTGGAGCGGTTAGCCCGCCTGCCGTCTGCTTGGCATTTATTGACTGATCGGACAAGAGAGGTGCTGGTCATGCTAAGAGGGTTGTATACCGCCGCGAGCGGCATGTTGGCGCAAGAGCGGCGCGTCGATTGGTTGACGAACAATCTAGCGAACGCCGAAACACCGGGATACAAAGCTGATGCGGCTGCCATGAGGGCGTTTCCGGAACTGCTGATGAGCCGCCTCGAGGATCAACCGGCCGCCCCAAGGCGCGCCATCCCGACGCGAACGGTGATTGGACCGCTTAACACGGGCGTCTATATGCAAGAGCTCATCCCGAATTTCCGCCAAGGGGATGTGAAAGAAACCGGTTTGGCGACCGATATCGCCCTTGTGGACGGACAAGTCCCCGTCGATCCGGCGAGCGGGCAGCGCGGCGCGCTGTTTTTTGCCATCGAAACGGGCGAGGGCGAAGTCCGCTACACGAGAAACGGCCATTTCACCTTGAGCCCGGACGGCTACTTGACGACGCAAGAGGGCTGGTATGTGCTTGATGACAACGGCAGGCGCATTCCGCTTTCAAGCGAGCGGTTTTCTGTTCGCGACGACGGAACGATCATCGATGAGAATGGGACGGCCGCCCGTCTCGGCGTCGTATTCGCCGCCAACCCGCAAGCGTTGGTGAAGGAAGGAAACGGTTTATTCCGCAGCACGATAGGCCTGCTGCCGCAGGCGCCCGGCAATGCGACGTATACGCTGAAACAGCGTTTTCTTGAAAGATCAAACGTCGACATCGAGCGGACGATGACCGATTTGCTCGCCGCTTACCGCACGTTTGAAGCAAACCAAAAAATCGTCCAAGCGTACGACCGCAGCTTGGATAAGGCCGTCAACGAAGTCGGCCGCCTGAAATGATGACAAAAGGAGGACAAGCCCGTGCTTCGCTCGATGCTCACCGCCGCCAACACGATGAACGCTTTGCAAGAGCGGCTTGATACGATCAGCCATAACATCGCCAACAGCAACACCGTCGGCTTTAAACGGCGCGAAGCGAGCTTTGCCGAGCTCTTGACCCAACAAATCGACCGCCTGCCGAACGACGAAGCGCCCCGGCAAACGCCGGCGGGCGTGCGCTATGGCAACGGGGCGCGTCTCGCTTCGACGATGCTCATCCTCGCACAAGGCGCCCTTGTCGAGACCGGACGCCGCTTGGATTTTGCTTTGACGGCCGAGAACCAATGGTTCCGCGTCCGTCTGACCGATCAAAATGGAGCGGAAACGATCGGCTACACCCGCGCCGGCAACTTTTATATCACGCCGATGGATGGGCGCCTCGCCCTTGTCACGAGCGATGGCCGCCCGGTGCTCGATGAAGCGAACGAGCCCATCGAGCTTCCCGCCGGAGCAACCGGTTTTCAGCTGTCCCCTACCGGGACGCTGACGGCAGTTGATGCCGCAGGACGCGTCGTCGCCCGCGTCAACCTTGGCGTCACGGCCATTGACCGCCCGCAGCTTTTGGAAGCGCAAGGCGACAACGTCTTTACCTTGCCAGCCGTTCCCGGCGCTGCACGGGAGCTCAACGGCAACTTGCGCGGTCAAATCAGCGTCAAGCAAGGCGCCTTGGAACAGTCGAACGTCGACCTTGGCGAGGAAATGGTCGGCCTGATGGCGACAAGCCGAGCGTATCAGCTGAACGCCCGCGCCATTTCCATATCTGAACAAATGCTCGGGCTGATTAACGGCATGCGCTCCTCATAAGGAGGATCGCTATGAGTGATGAGAGGCATCAAGAACGTATGCACTCGCCGTCTTCGCGGATGGCGAGGCGGAAAGGCCGAGTGAAAAAGAGCCCGCCGGCTCCCGCCGAACCAGAAGCCAAAGCCCTTCCGCCGGAAGGGGAGGCGGCCGCGCCGCGCCGGTTCGTCCGCACCCGGCTCATCCCGATCTGGCTTCGGCTGATCTTCGTGATCGTCTTGATGGCCGCAAGCCTCGCCGCCGGCGCGGTCGTCGGCTACAGCGCCATCGGTGATGGGAAGCCGCTCGATGTATTCCGCCCGTCCACGTGGAAGCACATCATCGATATCGTCGAGAAAGGAACGGACCGCGGCTGATTAAGCCGCCAAACGAGAGAAAGGAGTTTGCCCATGCTTGACATCCAGCAAATCCAGTCCATCATCCCGCACCGCTATCCGTTTTTGCTTGTTGACCGCATCGTCGAAATCGAAGAAGGGAAGCGCGCCGTCGGCATCAAAAACGTGAGCGCCAACGAATCATTTTTCGCCGGCCACTTCCCTAAATACCCGGTCATGCCCGGCGTGTTGATCGTCGAAGCGCTCGCCCAAGTCGGCGCCGTCGTCCTCCTGCAAAGCGAGGAAAACCGAGGCCGCCTCGCCTTTTTCGCCGGCATCGACAACTGCCGCTTTAAAAAACAAGTCAAACCGGGCGACCAAATTCGCCTTGAAGTCGAGATCCTCCGCGCCCGCGGCGCCATCGGCAAAGGCAAAGGCGTCGCTACCGTCGACAGTGAGCTCGTCTGCGAAACGGAGTTGATGTTCGCTCTTGGCGACAAACCAGCTGACTGAACAAAACGCGTTCCTTTGGGGAGCGCGTTTTTTCTTGTCGGCTGCGCTATATAGCGAACGAATGAAAAGTTTCTTTCTGGGAAAGATAAACAAGGACCGGCCTTACATAAGGTCACAACAACAAACAGAAAGGAGCAGATAGGATGAAGAAAAAAGCGCTGTTGATCCGGTTGTTCAGCGCCTTCGTCGCCCTCTTTTTAGCGGCTGGATGCAATATGAACCGCGATAACAACAATCCACCGCCGCCGAACAACAATCAAAACGATGTCAACGATCAAGACATGAACCCGGCCGATGACATCAACCAAAACGATAATGTCGACAACGACAAAGACAATGACGGCATCCCGGACACCCGCGATACCGATCTGAACGACAACCAAAACAACCAACTCCCGCCGGGAGACGACACGAACAACGGACCGGGTGACGATGAGCGTGACGCAGTTCCGGACCGCGAAGACCCGATTGAAGACCCGCGAGACGCCAACGACAAAGACAACAAAGACGAATAACGCAGACAAAGGCTGCCTTCTAAGGCGGCCTATTTTTGTTTGGCCAAAATTAGTACTGATTTCGGCTAGATATGTCTGTTTATATCCGCTATAATGGGAATGTCCATCGATTGTCGAAAGATGCGGATAGGAGATCATAGGGGGGGGGACACAATGGAAGAAACGATCAGCTTGCGCGAGCTGTTCGACATATTGCGCAAACGGCTTTGGCTCATTGTCTTGATCACGGCACTGGCCACCGTTGTGAGCGGTGCGGTCAGCTATTTTGTCTTGACGCCGATTTATCAAGCGTCAACGCAAATTCTCGTCAACCAGGCGAAATCGGAGCAGCAGCTTTACAACTTCAACGAAATCCAAACGAACGTGCAGCTCATTAACACGTACAGCGTCATCATCAAAAGCCCGGCGATTTTGGAAAAAGTCAAAAACGAGCTCCGTCTCGACCGGACGCTCGATGAACTAAACGAACAAATTCAGGTGTCAAGCGAGAAAGACTCGCAAGTGTTCTCCGTCATCGTCCAAGACCCAGATCCCGCCATGGCGGCCAAGATCGCCAACAAGACGGCCGAAGTGTTCAAAAACGAAATCGTCAAAATCATGAACATCGACAACGTTACGATTCTTTCCAAAGCGGAAGTGAAAGAACATCAAGCCCCGGTCAAACCGAAGCCGCTTCTCAATATGGCCATCGCCTTTGTCGTCGGTTTGATGACTGGTGTAGGACTTGCCTTCCTGCTTGAGTATTTGGACAACACGATCAAAACGGAAGAGGACGTCGAAAAACATCTTGGTTTGCCGGTGCTTGGTTCGATCAGCATCATATCTCCGCAGGCAGCAAACACGACAAGAACAGCCATGAGTATGCAACGAGCAAGGAGGGAGACCATTGGCCGTTAGTAACCGTAAAAAATTTCAAAAGGCAGAACGAAGCTTGATCGCCTTTGATGATCCAAAATCCTCAATTTCCGAACAATACCGGACAATTCGAACGAACATTGAATTTTCTTTCATCGATGAACCGCTGCGGTCACTGATGGTCACCTCTTCCGCTCCATCGGAGGGAAAATCGACAACTGCCGCTAACTTGGCTGTTGTGTTCGCACAACAAGGGAAAAAGGTGTTGCTCGTTGACGCCGATTTGCGCAAACCAACAGTGCATTACACGTTCCGCTTAAACAACTACGCTGGGCTGACAAGTGTGCTGACAAGCGCCTCTTCGCTGTCATCTACCTTGCAAGGGACGGCCGTTGAAAACTTAACGGTATTGACAGCTGGGCCGATCCCGCCAAATCCAGCGGAATTGCTCAGTTCCAGAATAATGGACCGCCTCTTGCACGAACTGCAAGAGATGTACGACCTTGTCCTCTTTGATACTCCACCAGTGTTGGCAGTCACTGATGCGCAAATTTTAGCGAACAAATGTGACGGCACGGTGTTGGTCGTTGCCAGCGGCAAGACAGAAATCGCTGCCGCCGCTAAGGCGAAAGAACTGCTTGAAGCCGCTAATGCGAAACTGGTCGGCGTAGTTTTGAACCAACGAAAGCAACGCGGCGGCAGCGGCTATTACTATTATCAATACAAATAACAGACGGCTTCCCCCGCGGGAAGCCGTTTATATAGCCAAGGAGGGGGAGGAACTGTTGAGAAATTTCATTCTCATCCTTTTCGTCGCCGCTGCTTGTCTTGCCTTCATGATAACCGGGCACTTGTACTGGGAACGAAAAATCGACGCCACCGTGCAAGCGGCACGGATGAAAATCGACGCATCGGCCAACCAGGAAGAAGCGCCAAGCCGGGCTGAGGAAATCCTCGCCCGCGCTAAACAGCTGCCAGCGGCCGCGCAAGCCGCCATCAAGAGGGCTGTTGAAGAAAACCGCCCGATCCGCTTCGTCATCGCTGGCTCGGAATCGACGCCGGAGACGGGCGGCTGGCCTGAATTATTGAAGCGAGCGTTAGATGACGCGTATGGGAAAGGGGCGTTCCACATCACTGTCCACGAATACGACGGCTTGACGACCGCCGACGCCGACGAGAAGCGCATCGCCGCCGACTGGGCCAAGGACAAGCCGGATCTTGTCCTGCTTGAACCGTTTTTGTTAAACGACAACGGCGTCGTGACGATCGACGACAGCCTCGCCCATATCAAATCAATCATCAGTCAACTTACATCCGCGGCCCCGGATGCGGCCGTGATCTTGCAGCCGCCGAATCCGATTTATAGCGCGACGTATTATCCGCGCCAAGTCGAACGGCTCGAAGCGTTCGCCAAAGAGAACGGTTATCCTTATATCAACCATTGGCCCGCCTGGCCGGATGCAAACAGCGAGGAACTGAACCGTTGCGTCGACCCGCAAACCGACTTGCCGACCGCGGAAGGGGCCAAGCTTTGGGCCGACGCGCTCGCCAAGCACTTCATCGCCCAATGAAAACGCGCACCTCTTAAGGTGCGCGTCTCATTTACTTCACCGCCGTCGCTTTCAGCTCCAGGTGCTCTTTCAACTCGTTCGAAATCGCCAGCCGTTCGCTTTCCGGCACGATCAAGTAATAAATGCCGTTGATTTTCGTCCCTTGGCCGGTGATGTGGAGCTGTTTGATCTGTTTGCGGGCGTCTTTGTAATTCGTTTGAATATCTTTCATTTCCTCAAACGTCAAGTTCGTTTTCACGTTTTTCCCGATGGCGGCGAGCACGTCGCTGTAGTTCGTTAGCGACGAGAAGCTTGCGCCTTTCTCGATAATCGCCTGAATGATTTGCTTCTGCCGGTCCTGGCGCCCGAAATCGCCGCGCGGATCTTCTTTCCGCATGCGCGAATATTTCAGCGCTTCGTCCCCGTTTAATGTAATCTCGCCTTTCGGGAAGTGCGTTCCTTCATACGTAAAAGCGAATGGATTGTTCACCGTCACCCCGCCGACGGCATCGACGATGTCGCGGAAGCTTTCCATGTTGACCTTAATGTAATAGTCAATCGGGATATCTAAAAAGTGTTCCACCGTCGCCATCGTCATCTCCACTCCGCCAAAGGCGTACGAGTGGTTGATTTTATCTTCCGTCCCTTTTCCGATAATCTCCGTTCTCGTGTCGCGCGGAACGCTGATCATCTCAATCGACTGTTTGTTTGGATTGACTGTCATGACGATCAGCGAGTCCGCACGCCCGCGATCCCCTTTGCGTTCGTCGACACCAATCAACAAAATCGAAATCGGCGTCTTCCGCTCAAATGAAACGTCTTCCTGACGTTTCTTTGACTTCCAGTTTACGTCTTCGTGCATTTGGTTCGCCGTCTGTTTCACATTATGATAAATAGAATAGGCGAATATTCCCGCTCCAGCGAATAGTACAACGAACACTCCCACCATCCAGCGGAGCCATTTTTTCTTCTTTTTTCGACGTTCTGCTCTCATCTTCAACCTTCCTTCGGCTGTAAAATCCATCACTATGATTATAGTTTGTTTTTCCGGAAGGGACAACTAAAAGCAATGTATGAGCAGATCCACTTTTGGCCAATCATGTCCGCCAAACTGCCAACAGGCAACAAATGGCGCCAGCAAAAAAGTTTTTTCGACAACAACCGACAAAAAACGCGATTGATATGACGAATCTCCTATGCTATGATTAATGATGTTCAAGATGTTGGAAAATAAGGGGGAGATGGAGATGATCGACATCCATAGCCACATCTTGCCGGGCGTTGATGACGGGGCAAAAACGATGGATGATGCCATTGCCATGGCAAAAGCAGCAGTAGACGAGGGCATTACAACGATCATCGCCACTCCCCATCACCATAACGGGAAATACGATAACCCGTCATCCCATGTCACCACCGCCGTCCGCCAGTTGAACGCACAGCTTGAACAACGCCATATTCCCTTGAAGGTACTTGCAGGTCAGGAAGTCCGCGTTCACGGCGATTTGTTGGACAACTGGGAGAAAGGCGACTTGTTGCCGCTTGGCGAGGAAACGCCGTACATATTGGTGGAATTCCCGTCCGACCATGTTCCGCGCTACGCGAACCAGTTGCTGTTTGAGATGCAGCTGAAAGGACTCACTCCTGTAATCGCCCATCCGGAACGAAACGCTGAAATCATCGAAAAACCAGATCGGCTGTACGAGCTCGTCCAAAAAGGCGTCCTTACCCAAGTGACTGCCGCCAGCGTGGCAGGTTGCTTCGGAAAAAATATCCAGAAGTTTTCAATGCAGTTGATCGAAGCGAACTGGGTGCACTTCATTGCCTCAGATGCTCATAATCTCACAAGCCGTTCTTTCCAAATGCGGGCGGCTTATGACACGATCGACTGCGAATTCGGCATTGATGCCGTCTATTTCTTCCAAGAAAACGCCGAACAGCTCGTTAACGGGCAAACTGTATACCGCGACGAGCCCGTGCGGATCAAAAAGAAAAAGTTTCTCGGCCTCTTTTAGGAAGATGCGCCTAAGCCGGATGGCTAGGCCAACTGTTTTAGGTTTTTGTTGACCTGTTTTTCGGTTTGGTCAACAAAACAGAAACAGCTTCCTTATCTTACTTTATCGGTGATGTCTCCTTACCGTTATCAATGGAGGCACTCGGCCATGCCGTGGGTGGGGACGATGACGGTCCTGCCACCTTAGACGCCCGTCGTCGAGGGTGTGGTGTGAGGGCGGGTTAGATGCCCGGTTTTTATCTATATTTTTGTTTATGCCTCTGTTGGACATGTTATAATGGGAGAAAAGGGAAAGGAGGGGGGAAGATGAGCCAAGAATTGAGAGATTTGCTGCGTTCGGTTTTAAAAGAAGAATTAGAACCGATTCGAGATAGGCTAGACCGTGTTGAGCAAACGCAGCAAAAATTAAGCAGCGATGTCGGACAAATTCAGAAGGATGTGGCCAGGCTGTAGCAAGGCCAGCAAGAACTGCGCAATGATGTAGCTCAATTGCAAAATAATGTATCTCAGCTCCAAAATGATGTCTCCCAACTTCAAAACGATGTTGCCCAGCTTCAACAAGGTCAACGGGCACTCCAGCAAGACGTTGCGCAACTTCAAGAAGGCCAGCGTGCGTTACAGCGCGATGTGGCACAACTGCAAATCGGCCA
This sequence comes from Geobacillus kaustophilus, assembly GCF_000948285.1. Lineage (GTDB taxonomy): Bacteria > Bacillota > Bacilli > Bacillales > Anoxybacillaceae > Geobacillus > Geobacillus thermoleovorans_A. The sequence continues at coordinate 3,253,472 of NZ_JYBP01000003.1, read as the reverse complement.
ACAGAAATTAGAACACGATATGGCCGCCATGAAGCAAACGCTCGGAAATGTGGAGCGGACGCAAGAAAAGATCCTTGAGGAGCTTCGCATTTCGAAAAACAATCAAGGGCATATTTTGAATGATCTTACAAGCATGAAACAGTCCGTCGATGTAACTGTCGCGTATTTACAAAGACGGACAGATGTCATGTTTGATAAAATGATCGAACACGAAAGAGAGATTCTAAACTTAAAATCCCATTTGCAAAACTAAGTCCCAACAAAGGGGCTATTTTTATTCGATGCGCATCGACGTATGTTCTATTCATCCAATAGCCCATACGTCGGCGCGTATCGCAAATACATAAAGAAAAGAGGGGTTTTTCATTGAAAAGTTCCATGGGCAACGTTTTGCCCTCCACCCGGGCATGAAAATCCCCCTTTTCTTCCCATAATGAAGAGTAGGCGCAAACAGTTCAATAGGACGTTATACTTAATGGTGGCTTGGACCCTGTACGGAAAAGCGTTCGAATCCACTGGGTGCACCACCCATTGTCCGCCCTTTCCCGATGCGGAGGAAAGGTGACGACGAACGGAAAACTGCCGCATTTCTCCCGTGGATTCGCTGTTTGCGCACTCGATCATCGAACAGGAGGATTTTCATCATGGATGTCATCTATCCTCGCTGCGCAGGATGGGATGTTCATGCCGAAACCATCGTCGCCTGTGCGCTATGGGAAGAAGATGGACACATTCAAAAGGACATTCAAACCTTCTCCACGTTCTCGAAGGGACTTGGCGACCTGCTGGAGTGGCTCGAAGAACATGGCGTCACCCATGTCGCCATGGAATCCACCGGCGTGTATTGGAAACCGGTCTTCGCCTTCCTCGAGGGCTATGTCGACTTGACACTGGCCAATCCGCAACGGATCAAAAATGTCCCGGGAAGAAAAACCGATGTCTCTGACGCCGAGTGGATCGCCAAGCTGCTCCGCCATGGACTCGTTGAAAAAAGTTTCGTCCCCCCAGCGGATATTCGCGAATTGCGGGATTTTACCCGCCTCCGCAAAAAGTGGGTCGGACAGTTGAGTTCGGAGAAAAACCGGATTCAAAAAGTGCTCGAGTCTTCCAATGTCAAACTCGGCTCGGTCCTCTCCGATCTCTTCGGCGTTTCCGGAAAAGACATCCTTGCCCGGCTGCTGGAGAAGGGATACGTGGACAAGGACGAGCTGGATCAATGCCTGCGCGGAAGGCTCAAAAAGAAAAAGCAAGCGGTGTACGATTCGCTGCTGGGCACCTTGACCGAACACGAGCTCCGTCTCCTTCGCCTCTTGTGGAAACACGTTGAGGAATTGGAGCGGTTCATCGAAGAAGTCGACCAGCACATCGACCGCCTGCTCGAGCCGTATCGTGAGGAAGTCGAATTGCTGATGACCATGCCCGGAGTGAAAAAACAAACCGCCGCCGTCATCATCGCGGAGATGGGAACCGACATGAGCGTCTTTGAAACGCCGGAACGGGCGGCTTCATGGACGGGTTTGTCCCCCGGCAACCATGAAAGCGCCGGAAAGCGAAAGAGCACGCGCACGACAAAAGGCAATCCCCATCTCCGATCGGCGTTATGCGAGGCGGCATGGTCAGCAGCTCGATCTAAGACGCATCCCTTGTCCCGAAAGTTTTGGTCGTTGGCGGCCCGGTGCGGGAAGAAAAAAGCCCTCATCGCCATTGCTCGGCGGATGTTGGTGATCATCTTTTGCATGATCTCCCGCAAAGAGCCGTTCCGCCAACCACAACTTATTTAGTCTAGCCAAAAGGCAGACAGGTTATACGAGATGCCTAAAATCGGGCACCTCTGCTTTCCTATTGCCTTTTTTGGCCATTTTCAGTATACCCGCACGGATCAGGAGCGTATACCGCACTCACCAAGTGGTGGGGATTTTCACGGAAAAGTTCCATGGGCAACGTTTTGCCCTCCACCCGGGCATGAAAATCCCCCTTTTCTTCCCATAATGAAGAGTAGGCGCAAACAGTTCAATAGGACGTTATACTTAATGGTGGCTTGGACCCTGTACGGAAAAGCGTTCGAATCCACTGGGTGCACCACCCATTGTCCGCCCTTTCCCGATGCGGAGGAAAGGTGACGACGAACGGAAAACTGCCGCATTTCTCCCGTGGATTCGCTGTTTGCGCACTCGATCATCGAACAGGAGGATTTTCATCATGGATGTCATCTATCCTCGCTGCGCAGGATTGGATGTTCATGCCGAAACCATCGTCGCCTGTGCGCTATGGGAAGAAGATGGACACATTCAAAAGGACATTCAAACCTTCTCCACGTTCTCGAAGGGACTTGGCGACCTGCTGGAGTGGCTCGAAGAACATGGCGTCACCCATGTCGCCATGGAATCCACCGGCGTGTATTGGAAACCGGTCTTCGCCTTCCTCGAGGGCTATGTCGACTTGACACTGGCCAATCCGCAACGGATCAAAAATGTCCCGGGAAGAAAAACCGATGTCTCTGACGCCGAGTGGATCGCCAAGCTGCTCCGCCATGGACTCGTTGAAAAAAGTTTCGTCCCCCCCGCGGATATTCGCGAATTGCGGGATTTTACCCGCCTCCGCAAAAAGTGGGTCGGACAGTTGAGTTCGGAGAAAAACCGGATTCAAAAAGTGCTCGAGTCTTCCAATGTCAAACTCGGCTCGGTCCTCTCCGATCTCTTCGGCGTTTCCGGAAAAGACATCCTTGCCCGGCTGCTGGAGAAGGGATACGTGGACAAGGACGAGCTGGATCAATGCCTGCGCGGAAGGCTCAAAAAGAAAAAGCAAGCGGTGTACGATTCGCTGCTGGGCACCTTGACCGAACACGAGCTCCGTCTCCTTCGCCTCTTGTGGAAACACGTTGAGGAATTGGAGCGGTTCATCGAAGAAGTCGACCAGCACATCGACCGCCTGCTCGAGCCGTATCGTGAGGAAGTCGAATTGCTGATGACCATGCCCGGAGTGAAAAAACAAACCGCCGCCGTCATCATCGCGGAGATGGGAACCGACATGAGCGTCTTTGAAACGCCGGAACGGGCGGCTTCATGGACGGGTTTGTCCCCCGGCAACCATGAAAGCGCCGGAAAGCGAAAGAGCACGCGCACGACAAAAGGCAATCCCCATCTCCGATCGGCGTTATGCGAGGCGGCATGGTCAGCAGCTCGATCTAAGACGCATCCCTTGTCCCGAAAGTTTTGGTCGTTGGCGGCCCGGTGCGGGAAGAAAAAAGCCCTCATCGCCATTGCTCGGCGGATGTTGGTGATCATCTTTTGCATGATCTCCCGCAAAGAGCCGTTCCGCCAACCACAACTTATTTAGTCTAGCCAAAAGGCAGACAGGTTATACGAGATGCCTAAAATCGGGCACCTCTGCTTTCCTATTGCCTTTTTTGGCCATTTTCAGTATACCCGCACGGATCAGGAGCGTATACCGCACTCACCAAGTGGTGGGGATTTTCACGGAAAAAGTACGCAAAGCGATTATTCCCGCAGCGGGGCTCGGAACAAGATTTTTGCCGGCAACGAAAGCGATGCCGAAAGAAATGCTCCCGATTGTTGACAAGCCAACGATTCAATACATCGTCGAAGAAGCGATCGCATCCGGCATTGAAGATATTATCATCGTCACGGGGAAAGGAAAACGCGCGATCGAGGACCATTTCGACAACGCTTATGAACTGGAACAAATACTAATGAAACAAGGGAAACTAGACTTGCTGGAAAAAGTAAAAGAGCCATCAAAAGTCGATATTCACTACATCCGCCAAAAAGAACCGAAAGGACTCGGCCACGCCGTTTGGTGCGCCCGCAACTTTATCGGCGACGAACCGTTCGCTGTTCTTCTTGGCGATGACATCGTCCAAGCGGAAACACCGTGCTTAAAACAATTAATCGACCAATACGAGCAAACGTTCAGCTCGGTCATCGGCGTCAAACGAGTGCCTGAAAACGAAACACACCGCTACGGCATTATCGACCCGCTTGAACAACACGGACGCCGCTACCAAGTCCGCCAATTCGTCGAAAAACCAGCGCCAGGCACCGCGCCGTCCAACTTGGCGATCATGGGACGATACATACTCACACCGGAAATCTTCTTATTCCTTGAAAAACAAGAAGCCGGCGCTGGCGGCGAAATCCAGCTCACCGATGCGATTCAAAAGCTCAACGAAATCCAGCGCGTCTTCGCCTACGAATTCGAAGGAAAGCGCTACGACGTCGGCGAAAAGCTCGGATTTATCCAAACGACGATTGAGTTTGCGTTGCAGAATGAGGAGTTAAGGGACCATTTACTCGCATTTATGGAGAAAATTATTGCGGAAACAAAACAAAATACGAATGCATCATAACGAGCCATGGCGAACATGGCTCGTTATCTATTATACGAAGGGAGAAGCAGTGCGTTGGCATACCGAAAACGATTGACGTTTTTAATAATATTGGACTCATTAATCGTGCTAACGGCGATTTACGTTAGCTTGTTTACACTTTATCCGGGGATACAAATCTGGAAATACAAATCAGTTCTGTTATCGGCGTTAACGCTGCTTGTCAGCCATCATTCTTTTGCGTTTATATACCGTTTGTACCATAAAGCGTGGGAATACGCAAGCATCGGCGAATTAACGGCGATTATCAAGGCGGTCACCTTTTCGATTATCACAACGTCGGTTGTTCAGTTTGTGGTCTTTCAAGATATTTACGTCCGTGCGTTAATGATTACATGGATGCTTCATGTGATTCTCATCGGGGGATCGCGGTTTGTCTGGAGAGTGTTCCGCGACCGTTATATAAAACCAAACGCGAACAAGCGGCGGACGCTGATTATCGGAGCGGGCGCCGCGGGAACGATGGTCGCTCGGCAATTAGTGAACAATCCGGAAGCGGAACTAAAGCCAGTAGCGTTTATTGATGATGATCCCAATAAACAAAAATTACAGTTTTTTAACATTCCTGTGATGGGAACGACAAAAGATATTGAAGATGTGGTTCGCGCGTTGCGCATTGAACATATTATTATCGCGATTCCATCGTTGACAAAAAAGGAACTGAATCGCATTTTTGAACAGTGTGCGAAAACAAACGCGAAAACGCAAATTGTCCCAAAACTCGAAGATATCGTGACAGGGAAAGTATCGGTCAGCCAATTTCGCGATGTGCAAGTGGAAGACTTGCTTGGCCGCGAACCGGTCGAACTTGATATCGAAAGCATTTCCAGTTACATCGAAAACAAAGTCATTTTAGTCACAGGTGCTGGCGGTTCGATCGGATCGGAAATTTGCCGGCAAGTATGTCGGTTTAACCCGAAAAAAATCGTTCTTTTCGGTCATGGTGAAAACAGCATTTATCAAATTGATATGGAACTGCGCAATCAATATAAAGATCAAATTGAAATTGTTCCAGTGATCGGCGACATTCAAGACCGCGAGCGCATGTTTGAAGTGATGGAAGAACATAAGCCGGATGTCGTCTATCACGCAGCGGCGCACAAACACGTTCCGTTAATGGAATATAACCCGAAAGAAGCTGTCAAAAACAACATTTTCGGGACGAAAAACGTTGCCGAAGCGGCCGATACGTTTGGTGTCCAAACCTTTGTATTAATTTCGACTGACAAAGCAGTCAATCCAACCAATGTGATGGGCGCGACAAAACGCTTCGCGGAAATGATGATTCAACAATTGGACAAGCAGAGCAAGACAAAATTCGTCGCTGTCCGCTTCGGAAACGTCTTAGGAAGTCGAGGCAGTGTGATTCCATTATTTAAAAAGCAAATTCAAGAAGGTGGACCTGTCACCGTTACCCATCCGGATATGACGCGCTACTTTATGACGATTCCAGAAGCATCTCGGCTCGTCATCCAAGCCGGTGCACTTGCCAAAGGCGGCGAAATCTTTGTCCTTGACATGGGCGAACCAGTCAAAATCGTCGATCTCGCAAAAAACTTAATCAAACTATCCGGATACACCGTCGAAGAAATCGGCATCGAATTTACCGGCATCCGCCCGGGTGAAAAAATGTTTGAAGAACTGCTTAATGAGAATGAAGTGCATCCGGAGCAGGTGTTTCCGAAAATATTTATTGGGAAAGCGACGGCGGTGGACGAAAAAATTCTTCGTGACTTTATGGAAGAGTTTGAAGAGATGGATAAAGAAAAGGTTAGGGAAAGATTGTTGGGGATTGCAAACGGAAGGATTGGGTTGGAACGTTCTATAGCACAGTAACGCGATAGCATAAAAAATTTTCCTTAAATAGTTTTGAAATTGTAAGGAGGAGGGGAGTTTAGTGTATAGAAAATACGTTAAAAGAATAATAGATTTTACGTTATCATTCATTGCAATGATTGTACTTTGGCCTTTTTTTCTTATTATTGCAATTTTAATAAAGTTAGATTCAAAAGGACCTGTATTTTTTAAACAAAAGCGTGTTGGTAAAAATAAAAAGCATTTTTATATTTTAAAGTTCAGAACGATGATAACTGATGCACCTAAGGATATGCCCACTCATATGCTAAGTAACCCCGAAATGTTTATAACTAGAGTTGGTAGATTTCTTAGAAAATCAAGCCTAGATGAATTGCCTCAAATAATAAATATTCTAAAAGGTGAAATGAGTATTATTGGTCCAAGACCAGCTCTATGGAATCAATACGATTTGATTGAAGAACGTGACAAATATGGCGCAAATGACGTTATGCCCGGACTTACAGGATGGGCACAGGTAAACGGCAGGGATGAACTTCCTATTGCTGAAAAGGCAAAGCTTGATGGCGAGTATGTTAAAAATATGTCGTTACTTTTCGATTTAAAAATATTTTTTATGACTATAAAAAGTGTGCTCAAAGCTGAAGGTGTCAAAGAAGGGTTAAACAATGTTAGTGAACAAACCTCCAATACGAACAAAGGAGTTAGTTCATAGATGGGTAAAAAGAGGATTTTGATAACAGGCCAAGGTAGTTATATAGGAACAAATTTTGAAAAATGGGTTAGCAAATGGCCAGATAAATATGACGTTGAAAAAATTTCTGTTCGAAATGACGGGTGGAAACAAAAAAATTTCTCTAAATATGATGTAGTCTTACATGTAGCTGGAATAGCACATGTTTCAGCAGATCCTAAAATGGAACAACTGTATTACAAGATTAATAGAGATTTGGCAATTGATGTTGCGGAAAAAGCAAAAAAGGAAAATGTTAAACAGTTTATTTTTATGAGCAGTATAATAATTTATGGGGCAGATGGTAGAGTGGGGGAAAATAAAATTATTAATGCTGAAACAGAGCCAAATCCGATTGATTTTTACGGAAGAAGTAAACTTGAAGCAGATTTGGCTATACAGAAATTAAATAGTGAGAAATTCAAAACAGTAATAGTAAGAACTCCAATGGTTTATGGACCTAACTGTAAAGGAAATTTTCCTAGACTAAAGATGCTAGCTAGAAAATGTCCTATTTTTCCTGATATAAATAACCAAAGAAGTATGATATTTATTGAAAATCTATGTGAGTTTTTAAGAATAGTTATTGATAAGGAACTAAGTGGTATATTTTTTCCACAAAACAAGGAATATGTAAGTACAAAGGATATAATAGATCTTATGGCTAAGAATATGGGGAAAAAAATTTATTTCGTTAAGCTGTTTAATCCTGTAATAAGAACAATGTCAAAAAAGATAAATATTATTAATAAGGTTTTAGGAAATAAAGTATATGATAAGCGAATAACTCCTAATTTCGATTATTGTGTTGTTGATTTTGAAACTTCTATAAAAAGGAGCATGTAATTGGGTGAGTACAAAATTATGAGTAAAAAAATATTATTATTAGGCAACCATGGATTTGTAATATACAACTTTCGTAAAGAATTAGTAAAAGAATTGTTAAAAAAAGGTTATGAAGTTTATATATCGTTACCTAAAGATGAAAAAGTGGATAAAATGGTCGAATGGGGTTGTAAATTTGTAGAGACAAATGTTGATAGGAGAGGAACAAATCCATTTACTGATTTTAAATTAATCTTACATTACATTAAACTGCTGAGAAGAATAAAACCGGATGTTGTATTAACATATACAATTAAACCCAACATTTATGGTGGATTGGCATGTAGACTTTTAAACGTTCCTTGTATAAACAATATCACTGGTTTAGGAAGTGGATTCAATAGAGGTTTTCTCTTAAGAAATTTTTTATCCATTATGTATAGAATTAGTTTAAAAAAATCCTATTGCGTTTTCTTCCAAAATACAGAAGATATGAAAACATTAGTGGATAAAAAAATAGTAAAAGGACCCTATGAGCTTATTCCAGGTTCCGGAGTAAACTTGGAAGAGTATAAATATAAAGATTTTCCGGATGAAGAGATATTAACGTTTATTTTTATCGGAAGGATAATGAAAGATAAAGGAATTGATCAATATTTAGAAGCTGCAAAAATTATAAAACAAAAATATCCAAATACTAGATTTAATGTAATTGGATTCATTGAGAAAACACAACCACATTACAATGATAAGATTAACCAATTTCAAAATGAGGGCTATATTAATTATTTCGGATATCAATCAGATGTGAAGCCTTTTATTGAAGAAGCTCATTGTCTTATACAGCCATCCCACGGTGGAGAAGGTTTGTCAAATGTATTACTAGAAGCGGCTGCTACAGGCAGAGCATTAATTGCTTCTAATATACCCGGTTGCAGAGAAACGATTGAAGAAGGTAAAAACGGTTATACATTTGAAGCAAAAAACACCAATAGTCTCGTAGAACAGATTGAGAAATTTATTAATCTAACATACGAAGAGAAAAAACAAATGGGTGAAAATTCTAGAAAAAAAGTTGAGAAAGAGTTTGATAGAAATATAGTTGTGAAAGCATATATGCAAAAAATTAATCAAATTTGTAATAAATAAAGTGATTTGGAGTGTAGAATATGTCCAAAATAGCAGTAGTCGGTACAGGATATGTCGGTTTAGTGTCAGGAGCGCTTCTATCAGACTTTGGTCACGAAGTAACCTGTGTAGATATTGATCATGAAAAGATTGAAAATCTAAAAAAAGGAATTATTCCTATATACGAGCCGGGGCTTGAAACGATAGTACAAAGAAACTTTTTTTATAGACGACTTAACTTTACAACTGATATTAAAGAAGCAGTTGAAAATAATGATATAATTTTTATAGCTGTAGGTACACCACCCTCTGATGATGGCAGTGCCGACCTTCAATATGTATTTACGGTAGCAAATAATATTGCAAAATTTATGAATGGATATAAGGTGATTGTAAATAAGTCAACTGTCCCTGTGGGGACTGGTCAAAAAGTTAAGGCAGTGGTTCAGGAAACTCTTAAAGAAAGAGGGGTAGACTTTCCTTTTGATGTGGTATCGAACCCGGAATTTTTAAGAGAGGGGTCGGCTGTTCATGATTTTACTCATCCAGATAGAGTTGTAATAGGTGCAGAGAGTGAAAGAGCTTTTAATATAATGAAAGATGTCTATAGAGTTCTATATATCAATGAAACTCCATTTGTAGAAACAAATATTGAAACGGCAGAGATGATAAAGTATGCCTCAAATGCCTTTCTTGCAATGAAAGTAACCTTTATTAATGAAATTGCTAACTTGTGTGAAAAGGTCGGAGCTGATGTTCAAAAAGTGGCCAAAGCTATGGGGAAAGATGGTCGTATTTCACCAAAATTTTTGCATGCAGGGCCTGGTTATGGAGGAAGTTGTTTCCCGAAAGATACAAAGGCTCTCGCAAGAATTGCTCAAGAACACGGTGAAACACTTTCTCTGGTTGAAGCAACGATAAAAGCTAACGAAAGACAAAAGCTTAAGATGGTAGACAAAATTGTTAATGCCATGGGGAGTGTTGAAGGCAAAACTCTTGCTATTCTTGGTATTACATTTAAGCCTAATACCGATGATATGAGAGAAGCACCTGCGCTTGTAATTTTACCAGAGCTTGCTAAGCGAGGAGCAAAATTTAAGATATACGACCCTAAAGGCATAAAAGAGGGAACATGGCGTCTTAAAGAGATTCAAGAGAATATTACTTGGTGTGAAACAGCTTACGACGCTATTGCAAATACGGATGCAACTGTCATTCTCACTGAATGGAATGAGTTTAGAAATCTTGATTTTGAAAAGTATAGAGAAATCAACGGCGGTGATTACTTCTTTGATTTAAGGAATATTTATAACAAAAAAACAATGCTTGAAAAAGGATTTAAATATTACGGGGTAGGGGTTTAAAAAATGAATTTGAAACCTGTTGATTGTAAAAAGACATATCTAGTAACAGGTGCTGCTGGCTTTATCGGTATGCACTTATCTAAAAAGCTGTTGGAGATGGGGTGCAAAGTTATAGGGTATGATAACCTTAATGATTATTATGATGTTACCCTTAAGGACAGCCGTCTAAATATATTAAATAAATATGAAAACTTTACTTTCCATAAAGCAGATTTAACGGATAAGGAATATCTTGCAAAACTGTTTGCTGAAAATAAAATTAATGTCGTCATTAATCTTGCTGCACAAGCCGGTGTAAGATACAGCATTGAAAACCCGGACGCCTATATACAATCAAATATTGTTGGATTCTTAAATATTCTTGAAATGTGTAGGCACCATCAAGTTGACCATCTCCTTTATGCATCATCAAGCTCTGTTTATGGTGCAAATAAGAAAATTCCATTTTCGACGGAAGATAGAGTAGATAATCCAGTTAGCTTATATGCAGCAACCAAAAAATCAAATGAACTAATGGCGCATACTTATAGCCATCTTTATAAAATACCAACGACTGGTTTGCGTTTCTTTACGGTCTATGGTCCTTATGGAAGACCTGATATGGCGTATTTTTCTTTCACAAAAGCTATTATGGAAGGGAAACCTATAAAAATATTTAATAATGGTGATATGTATCGAGATTTCACGTACATTGATGACATTGTAAATGGAGTAACTAAACTAATAGAAAATTCTGCTGCTCTTAAGAATAAAGAGTTACCGTATAAGATTTATAATATAGGCAACAACAAGCCGGTAAAGCTAATAGACTTTATCCAGGCAATTGAACATGCACTAGGCAAAAAGGCAATAAAGGAATTTTATCCAATGCAGCCAGGTGATGTTTACCAAACGTATGCGGATATTTCTGATTTGATTAATGATGTGGGATTTAAGCCCGATACTCCTATTCAAGAAGGAATTAAAAGGTTTGTTAATTGGTATATAAGATATATTTATTCAAAATAGTATACTACGTTAGTTCAACAGTTGATGCGGAAGTAGGGGAAAACAAATCAAACGCTTACCTTTACAGAAGAGACAGGTTTATCTCAAAAACATCTAATCCTATGTAATTATATCTATAATGGCTCTTACGGAATTAGTTTATTTGGTGCGAAATATTGCAGAGTGATTGGTAATTACTTAAAAAACCAAATTCAAAGAAATGTGATTATTACTCCTGTCATTTACTATAATGAATTATATAAATCCAGATTGATTTGCCGACATATATAAAACGTCTTAATCGCTCTTTTGCCTAACTTAAACGCCTTACTTATGTCGATTTTTCAATCTGAACTTATATGTATAAGTTGAATTAAAGATTTACAATCTGATCGATTGCTTGTTCTGGTTGTTGATTGAGTCGACAAATAAACTCTTGCACATTTGCACGAATTTCTTGCACAGAGGAATAGAACGCGTTATAAATCACATCCGATTTCAGCCATTTCCACAGCCCTGCAATGAGATTGAGTTGAGGGCTGTATGGCTGCAAAAACAATAGCTCTAAGCGGTGCTTGTGTTCTTCCAAAAACGGTTGAATGAGTTTGGCATGGTGAATACGGGCGTTGTCAAGCACCATCACGATCTTCCCAGTCGGATATTGTTCCAACACACGCTGAAGAAACTGGAGAAAGGCTTCGGCATCGTAACGTTCTTCTTCTACACAAAAAAGGTCACCTGTTTCGTAATTTAACGTACCGATCAGCTTGACGCCTTAGTGCTTTCCATAGGTGGGAATGATTCGCTGCTTGCCTTTGACAAAGTTTGAAAATCCCTTGAAAATAATTTTCCGCAGTATAATCTATTATTCTGCTTTGAAGGAGAAAAAATATGAGGTCAGAAATTTCAATGGGATTAATTAAACAAAAACTAAATACATTTATCGTAGCTCTATTATTTGTAGTTGGGATTTTTACGCCGACTTCAATAAATTCAAATATATCTCAAGTTATGTTATATGTTAATTTATTTTTGCTTATGGCTATGTTTGCTTTACTCATACTCCTAAATTTTAAATTAAATATATTTTTTTTGATTTCGTTTATTTGTATAAATTTAATCTTAGCAGTTAATACTTTGTTTAGCCCATTCGTAGAATACTCTTATGGTGCTAGTGTTCTTTATTTTTTATTATCCGTGCTTTTTTGTTTAAATTTAAAAGACATAAAGGTAAATAATCTTGTACCTAAAGTTTTTATAATCGTTAATATATTGAATTTAGTGTTAGGTTTTTTTATTGTAAATCAAAACTTGTTAGTCAAAGAATTCTTTACTAACTATTATAATGACTTTTACCCAGAATTAATGGTACTTATGATGGCTTTTGATAAACCAGTTTTAACATTTTCTACACATTCTATTGCTGGTTTTTACTTTTTTATCTTTGCATTTTTGAACTTTAAAAGCTTCGAAAAAACAAAAAAAGTATTATATCTATGCTTAGTTGTTGCTTATTTAATTCTTGGAGTAGCCTTAAATTCGGTTACCGGTTATTTGTTCGTTTTAATAGGTTTAATGTACTTCTTAATTATTTTATTGAGAAAAAAAACAATTTTTCTTTACTGCCTAACATTTTTTCTTTTAATAGTATTTATTATTAATTGGGATTCAGTAGGATACTTTATAGAAAGCTTTAGTGCTCTAATCCAAGATAAATTAACTTCTGAAAGAAACGGGTTTATTGGTCGATATTCTCAAACGGGAGGATTGCGAAATAATCTTGAATATATTTCAGAAAACCCATTTAGAGGAGTAGGTATTGGATTCTCTCCGGAATTAATGTATGCAGATTCCGGTATAATAGAAACAGCTTTAAGGGGTACATTCTTTTTTACATTAGTAATTTATTTGACTCTGTTCATGTTTCTTTACAAAAACTTGAAATCAAAAAATACAGCATATTTGTTATTTTTTGTGTTAATGTTATTTGAAATTGGATTTTCAAATCTAGTTTATTTTAGAACATTGTATCTTTTACCATTCATCATAGTGTATCTCAATTATTTAGAGGAGGATCTTGCGGTAAAAACTATTGTTGAGAAGAATGGGTTTCATGTTTTCAGAAAAAAATAGTATGGGATTGATTAATGATTATTAAGAGCATATTCTATAACAAACAAGACACCTAAGTAAGTATAGTAGTGAAACCACGTAACTATTCAGCCACCTCATAAAGTGAGCTGAATATTTTTTGGTTTTCCTGTCTATGATGTGAATATTGATAGACAAGGAGGTGAATCGCATGTTGACGGTACAACAAGCTGTATTGACGGTTGAAAGCTTAATCAGCAAAGTCCAACAACAAAAACAGCTCATTCATCAACTCATTCAAGAAAATGAACATTTGCGTCAAGAAAACAAACAGCTACGCAAAGAAAATGAACAACTGAAGTATCGCGTTCAAGAGCTGGAAGCACGCACGAAAAAAAACAGCTCTAATAGCCATCTGCCCCCATCTTCCGACCGTTTTGAGAAAAAGCGTTCCTCCCGCGAGCCGTCTGGCAAAAAGCCTGGCGGACAGGAGGGACATGAGGGAACGACGCTCTGTCAAGTGGAACATCCACACCATCGTGTCGTCCATCGCGTAGATACGTGTCAAGGATGCGGGTCTTCTTTGCGTGACGTAAAACCGTTCAAAGTCGATGTCCGTCAAGTGTTTGATCTGCCTCTCGTGACGATGGAAGTGACACAACATGAACGCGAAGTGAAATCATGTCCACATTGCCGATGCGTGCAACAAGCCGAGTTCCCATCACACGTCACCAATCATGTGCAATATGGTCCACGGATCACGGCGCTTGTCGTGTATTTATACAACATACAAATGATTCCATATCAACGTTTACGTGACATGATGGAAGAGCTATATCAACATCCGATCAGCACAGGAACACTTGTCAATATGGTCAAACGAGGTCGCGAAGCACTCGAACCAAACATGGACATCATCGAGGAAGCATTGCTTCAATCGGACATCTTGCATGTCGATGAAACGAGCTTGCGGATCGATGGCAAACAGGCCTGGGTTCATGTCGCCTGTACATCCGCATATACGTACTTAGCTCCTCACGCTTCTCGTGGAAAGAAAGCAACCGATGAAATCGGGATTCTTCCACGATATAAAGGAACGATGATGCATGATGCATTCGGTACATACCCGAGATACACCGAAGCCACACATGCCCTTTGTCATGCCCATCATTTACGTGACTTGAAAGGATTCATCGAACAAGGGCATACATGGGCAAAACGGATGACCACGTTTCTATTAAATGCCAAACAAGTGGTCGAACAACATGGTGGCTTTCTTCCTGAAGAAGAAGCGAAACGTTGGGAGCACGTGTATGATCGCATACTCGAGAAAGCCAACCATCAGTTGGAAGGGATGACACCGTTGCCGAAAAAAGCGCTCTCCTTCGTTCGGCGACTTCAAAAACGAAAGGAAGAAGCGTTGCGCTTTTTGCGTGAAGCTCACGTTCCTTTTGACAACAACCAAGCCGAACGGGATCTTCGCATGGTCAAAGTCAAAGAGAACATCTCGGGTACATTTCGTCAGGAAACGTTCGCGCAGTCGTTTTGCATCGCAAGGAGCATCGTTTCCACACTCACCAAGCACGAAAAAAACGTGTGGGACTCGTTGTGTCTTCTGTTGACAGGCGAAACGATAGATCGTGTTCTTTCCGCTACGTAGGGCATTTTCTATGACAGAAATGCCCTATTTGTGCTGGGCTACTTTACACACTAGCATCGGGGTGAATAGTTACGAAACCACAATATTATTTATTACTTTTTTTGTAGCAATAAATTTGTTAGTAGAAAACTTTTGTAACTATATTTTTTATTCTTGGTGATATGGCTTTTAACAATTATATATTTACCAGAGAAAAAGGTTTAAAAAACTAAACAATTAAAAAATATACCATTGAAAAAGTTTCCTAAAACTTAAAGGTAATTCCGCCTGTACTCTTACCTTTATATATTTATAAGGTTTTAATTTAAGTCAATTAGGTCGGCTTTTTAAAGTTCATAAATACAAATTGATTTTCCGAGATATGTATAAAGCGTTTGGACTATTCTTTTGCCCATCTTAAAAGTCTTACTTATGTCTGTTTTTCACTCTAAACTTGTATAGAAACACTGGTTAGTGGAAATATTAATTTCTTTTATACTTTTAGATTTGTAAATGCGATACTGTATAAAATTGGTTTTGAAGTACCAGTTCCGCAATTGATCCAAGAGTTCACATTTGTTCCATTTGCAACAAATGTATATGCAGTATATTTTCCTTATTATGTGGATTTTGGATTAATGCGTGTTTTGCTATTTTTATATTTTTAATTGGCTTTATACAGACTTATTTATTAGAGCTACTAATAAAGAGAGCTTCTATATTTATCTATATTCACTCTCACTATATCCTTTAGGTAATAATTTTTTTCATGACCAGTATATAACTTTGACTAGTCAATGGATTCAATAATTATATATATGAATTATATATATGGCTTTCTCTTCTTTAAGGTTCTAATCCCGTATTGCAGGAACAAGTTTTCAGGGAGGGGGGATAACGATGGTTACTTTGGATATAGTAATAGTAAATTGGAATAGTGGATTACAGCTTAAAGATTGTTTATCTTCTATCATTAAAACAAATAAAACTGGTCTTTCAATAGATAGAGTTGTTGTTGTTGATAATAATTCCCAGGATGAATCGATTAGCAGCATAATAGATTTAAAAAAAGAATTACCATTAGAAATTATATACAATGAAGAGAATAAGGGGTTTGGAGCCGCTTGTAATCAAGGAGCATTAAATAGTAAGGCTGATTATTTACTGTTTTTAAATCCAGATACAATGTTATTTGAAAATTCTTTAATAAATCCATTATCCTTTATGGAAAAACCAGAAAATAAAAAGATAGGTATTATAGGGGTTCAATTACTAGAAGAAGATGGTACCGTTAACCGTAGTTGTTCAAAGTTTCCTAAAGCAATACATTTTGTTAATAAAGCTTTTGGCTTAAATCGCTTAGCTCCTAATATTTTTCCTACTTATAAAATGGAAACATGGGATCATAATGAAAATCGGCAGGTTGATCAAGTTTTAGGGGCATTTTTCTTAGTCCGTCGAGAGCTATTTGAAAAATTAAATGGATTCGATGAAAGATTCTTTGTTTATTTCGAAGAAGTAGATTTTTCTTATAGAGCATTTAAAGAAGGTTATTATAGTTACTATTTAGCAGATGCCCAAGTTTTTCATAAGGGTGGTGGAGTATCCGAACAGATTAAAGCGACACGTTTATTTTACTCACTTAGAAGCAGAATTCAATACTCCCTTAAGAACCACTCATTATTGAATTCAATCATTTTAATTATTGTTTCTTTAACTGTTGAACTTTTCTCAAGATCATGTATTGCTATTGCAAAGGGCTCTTTAAAACAACTTAAAGAAACTTTACAGGGGTATTCTATGTTATTTAGTTGGTTGTTTTCAAAGGTTTTAAAGGGGGGAGTTAATTGAAGATCGCACTATTTGATGTTTGTGGGACGATATTTCATTCTAATACTACTTTTGATTTTTTAGAATACTATCTAAAAAATAATAAAACATTTCGTGTATTTAACAAAATAAGGAAGAGTATTATTCTAAAGATTACTAATCATTTAATTTATAAACTTACTAAAATAGATTTAATGAGGTTAATTGCAACCAGGTTTTTAAATGGTAGCTCGCTTGAAGATATTCAAAAGGCTAGCAAAGAATTTGTTAAGATATTAGTAAAATATAAATTGAATAAGCAGATATATGATTTGATTGTGCAATATAAAAATGCAGGATATCATATTGTTTTATTCTCGGGCTCATATTCATTCATAGTTGAAGAAGTGATGAAACTAATAAATGCAGATGCATTTTATGCTTCATCACTCAAAATTAAGGACAATGTGGTAACGGGCAAGTATGATAAAGATATTTTACTCAAAAAGAAAGAGATATTCAAAAAGGAATACAAACAATACTCGGATTTAGTTGTTGTCACTGATAATAAAACAGATTTAGATCTTATAGAGATTGCTACAAAGGGATTCATTGTTTCAAAAAAGAAAAACAAAAATTTTTGGTTATCTAAGAAATTAAACCATATTGAACTTCTGGAGGTTTAATAAAGTGAAATTTTATATACCGCTATATTACATGTTCTACAGTAGATTTAAAACCAAATTAAATAAAATCTCTTGGTTTATTTTAATATTTTTTCCGACTCTTAGTATGACTATCTATTTCTCAGAGGTTAAATCACTATATACTTATGTATCTTTTTTACTAGCTACGCTAGCTTTCTTTTGTGTGTACGAAATTGGATATATAGTAAATGATACTATTACGATTAAAAAAGAAAAAAAACCAAATATGCGTATAACGATGAGTGAAGTTGAGTATTTAAGAGGAAATTTTTGGAAAATCATCCTCTCAAAAGTGTTAATATCAGTAATTTCGTTGATCTTTCTATTTTTAATTAGTCGAACTTTTAATGTGAAAATCTATACTTTTCAATTCTTTATATCTCTTATAGGAGTTAGTTATTTTTTTTATCTTCATAACACTATAAGAAGTAGATATAACATTTTTACTTTTGCTCTACTAAATATCATTAAATATTATGCTTTTATTTTATTAGTAGTACCTTTTTCAAAATCATTAATACCATTATTGATTAGTATAATATTTTTTCCGTTAGTTAGAACCATAGAGCATTCAACTAAGGAGAAATATAATCTTATAGGGATGCAACGTTTTGTGAAAAACAATGATTCTTTTAGAGTGAAATACTATGCTTTATTGTTTACAGTTACACTTATTATACTTTTTATCAATAAGTATATGACCGGGAGAGTAAATAACTTGGTTTGGTTTTGTTTAATAACATTAGGATATTTTCTGACTTTTAGAATTCTAGTTTTAATTGGTTTAAGTTATAGCAAAAGGCTTAAATCGAAATACAGATAATAAAACGTGTTGCAAAACGCATGATTCATGCATAAATGTAAACAAAAATTCACTACCTTGGAATCATATACAGTTAAAGTGACCAAAAAACACCCTTCCAAGGGATAAACACGATCATGATTTCCAAGAAGACCGCTGGTGTCGAAAAATTGTTATTGAAATGTTTCTTTTTGAAAACCTATTTTACCATCGATTCCTTGTGAAAATTAGCGTTTTCGCTGTTTTCAGCGGGCTTGCGGGCTTAGTGAAGTCCCTCATTTTTCTACGTTTTCTCGCGCAGCGAAGTGATTTCGGGAACAGGGATTTCCTGTTTTTCATGCACAGCTGTTCAAAGATCTAGAAGTACGATATCCCCAATCGTGCGGATCGACAGCACGGCCCTTCGAAGCAGTCTTTACGATTCACAGGCAAAGTGAAGAGTGTCCACCCGATACCACTGGTTGAAAGGGATATAAGCTCCATCTCTGCACTACTGCGGAGGAAATCATTTTATTTTATCTCATGTGTTGACCATAGCGAATCGGAATGATGCGGCAGTGCCACTAGAATTGCTTGTTTCTTTGGGGCAATGGGATATGGAATTCACATTAGGGGATGCCGCGTATGACAGCGAAAAGGTTCGACAAACAGCCGAACAGCAGAAATCATATTCATTTCCCCCATCAACCGCCGCAATAGCGAGGAGCGGAAAGATGCGTATGGACGGGTTCTTCCTGTCTTTTTGAAAACGAGGTTTGGCCAATGGCTGTTCGGACTTCGCCGCGAGATGGAACGGGTATTTAATGAGTTAAAGAGTAACGGGTTGGAACAGTCAAGATGGTACGAATTTCATCAGTATTTACTGCATGTATTGTATTTGTATCATTGCATAACTTCGAGTTTTTACTCTAGTTTTTCAGCACCATCTTCATTATAAATTTTCTTCTTGACATGGAGTTTATATGGCTATGGTTCTCCTCAAAAGACAACAGTCACAGCTTTTTTATGGTAAATAAGCCTACTACAGCCACCTCTCCATATCAATCTGTGATATATAGAAAACATACTGCTGAAACATGCATTTTTTTAATTGCTATCAACAGTTAAACTGTGTGGGGAAATTATGATTTAACCAAGGAAAAATCCAATCCTCTACGAAATTAAAGAATTAAATAATTAGGTTTCAAAATTTATTTACCTTACTTAAATTTTATTATTGGAAGTTGTGATTAAAAATGCAGTTTATTAAGAATGCGCTTAGAGTAGTTTTTTCTAATTTAATATTATTATTATCTAACGTTGTTTTAGGATTAATTCTTCCTACCTTTTTAAGTGTAGAGAGTTATGGAGAGTATCGACTTTTTTTATTTTATGCTGGATATATTGGTTTACTCCATTTTGGATTTATAGATGCAATGTATTTAAAATATGGTGGAATAAATAGAGACCTAGTTAATAAGCAAGTGTTAAGAAAAGAGCACGATGTATTTTTTTTGTATCAATTAGCAATTGCTACAATTATATTTTTAGGAGCCTTTCTATTTAAAAATATTTTTTATATTTTATTTGCTCTTTCAGTATTACCGTTAAATGTTGGATCATTCCATAAATTATTTTATCAAGCTACTGGCCAATTTAAAAAATACTCCTATATAAGTATAACGTCCACCCTAATAAATTTACTATTAATTAGCTTGTTACTTTTTTTTAGAGAGAGAAGTGCTACCAGTTATATATTATTTACAGTGGTGACATATTTAATTGTATATATAATAATGGAGGTGGATTTTTACAAATATACAAGAGGGATAAAAGCTAAGGGACAAGTAAGTATATTAAAATATAATAAAGTAGGCATTTTTATTCTAGTTGGAAATATATGTGTTTTGTTAATTTCCTCTATTGGAAGCTGGATTGTTCAATTATTTTTTGGAATAAAAAATTTCGCTTATTATTCATTTGCAGTCTCTATGATGAATATGGTTTTACTCATTATTAACGGAGTAGGTTTAACATTTTATAACTATATTGCCAAGAATGAAGATAAGGATACGTTAATATTAATAAAAGACATCTTACTAATAATCGGAGCGTTGGCAGGATGTATTTACTTTATTTTAGATTTTATTGTCAAATTGTTGTTATCCAAATATGAGGTAGCGCTAAGTATAATCGCAATATCATTTACAACATTTCCATACTTGATGGTTATAAATGTAATAATATTAAATATTTATAAAGCTAGGAAACAGGAGAAAAAGTACTTAAAGGTAGTTCTTACGGTTTTTGTTGTAGGAATAATACTTAACGGCTTAGCGTTCCTATTGTTTCGCTCTATGGATTCAATTGCATTTGCAACTTTACTATCATATATAGTTTGGTATATCTATTCCATTTTTATTGATTTTAATTACTTAAAAGGCACAAAAAGAGAAATATTTTTTTTGGAAGTACATGGTATAACATTCTTAATAAGTGCTAATTATTTTACTTGGTATTATGGTTTATTATTTTATTTTTGTATAATGTTTCTTTTATCGATAGTTTTATATCGAAAAAGTATAGCATGGTTACTATCTAAAATAAAAAATACAAAAAATTAAACTCTATCTAAACATTACAGGTTCTATCAAAGGTAGATTATGGTTGTTTTAGAGTTTTTACTTTTGAATTGTAACTGTTCAGCCATTACATAGAAAAAGTTTACGAGATCGGGTTTATTTCTGTTCCCCTTGTCTATACTATATAGATGCAACGAAGAAGTTTAACATATCCTTGACGGAAAAGCGGTTTGCCCATTTTCGACTGACGGAGGCAAGCCACAGGCTTGCCTCCGTCACGCCAAGGCGTGACGGAAGACCGAACAACCGCCTGCTTCACAGGCCCATATATGGGTCTGGAAGCGGCGTTGTTCGGTCGCCCGACAGTCGATCAAATACTCGGGAAAAACTACAAATGGTAAAGCTTCAAATTGCATCTATATAGTACCATCCAAGACAAGGGAGGTGAAAAGGATGGCAACCGTTGTTTTTGATTTCCAACAAGCAGTTTTTACACTCGAAAGCATGGTCGCAAAAATTCAGCGCCAAGCACAAACGATTGAAAAACTCGTTCGAGAAAACGAGCAACTACGTCAAGAAAACCAACGGCTTCGACAAGAAACCCAACAATGGAAAGCACGTATTGCAGAATTAGAAGCCTGTACGAAAAAAAACAGTACCAATAGCCATTTGCCGCCGTCTTCTGACCGGTTTGTGGCGAAATCTCCTTCTCGCCAACCGTCGCAGAAACAGCCGGGAGGGCAGCCGGGGCACCGAGGAACGACGCTCCGCCAAGTACCAAACCCTGACCACCGAGTCCTTCACCGCGTGACCCAATGCAAAGGATGTGGTCACTCTCTAGAACATGTTGCTCCGCTTCAAGTAGACATTCGCCAAGTGTTCGACCTTCCCGTGGTTCGCATGGAAGTGACTCAACACGAACGGGAAGTAAAGGGGTGTCCGGAATGTCATCTCGTCCAGCAGGCGGAGTTCCCTTTTTATGTCACAAATCATGTCCAGTACGGTCCAGCCATCACTTCCCTTGTTTTATACTGGAATCATGCGCAGTTGATCCCGTACGAGCGTGTCACGGAGATGGTCAAAGCGCTAGTGGATCATTCGATAAGTGCAGGCACAGTCGTGAACATGACGAGACGGTGGCTGCCTGTGGTAGAAGCAGCGATCAAAGAGATCGACGCGGCGCTGCTCGCTTCCAAGACGTTGCACGTCGATGAAACGAGCCTGCGTGTGAACGGAAAGAACCAATGGGTGCACGTGGCTTCCACTGCCAAGGTCACCCGATACGGACTTCATCGCTCTCGTGGAAAGAAAGCGACGGACGACATCGGGATCTTGCCACGGTACAAAGGAACGATGGTACACGATGCGTATTCGGTGTACCCGATGTACACAGAGGCGAGCCATGCGCTTTGCCACGCCCATCATCTCCGGGAGCTTCGGGCATATACAGAACTTTACGGCCATTCATGGTCGAAAGAGATGACCGAAGCGCTGTTAGAGATGAAACAGGCGGTGGAGAACGCGGGCGGAGCTCTACCGGAAGAGGAAGTCCGGTATTGGGAAGCCGTGTACGACGAGCTTCTAGCGAATGGTCGCCGAGAACTCGAGGAGCGTTGCCGACAAGGCAAGCATGAAGGCGCCCGCAACGCGCAGAATTTCATCCAGCGTCTAGAAAAGCGCAAGCAAGAAGCGCTTCTCTTCCTGCGAAAGAAAGAAGTACCGTTTGACAACAACCAAGCCGAGCGCGATTTGCGGATGGTGAAAGTCAAACAAAAAATTTCCGGAACGTTTCGTCAGGAAGACGATGCCGAGGCTTTCTGTGTCATGCGCAGCGTCATTTCTACCCTGCAAAAACACGGAAAGCCGGTTTGGGAATCGTTGCAAAGACTTCTAAGTGGGGAGTCTCTCCAAACGATTCTCCATTCCTCCTAGGGCATTTTCGATACGGGAAATGCCCTATGGGTGCTGGATTCTGAAAATCTCACGAATATTGGGCTGAATGGATACTTTGAATTCAAGTTCTTGAATGCAATGTTCTAATCGTTCGATGTGTTGTGCAAGTTGCTCAATTGTGCTAATCAATTTTTGGTAAAACGTTTCAAAAAACAAAGAAATAACATTCAGCCTTAATGGTATGCGTCTGGAATAACTTCTCGACTCATACACTTTACCTCTTACTCAAAAGTGTTAACAGCAATTTACGAGGTAAACTAAAAAATCAAAGAGACTATTGAACCTATAAAATGACTGAGTAGTTACAACTTTATAATTAAGAGGGGAGATATTAACGTTGAAAGGTATTGTTTTAGCCGGCGGGAGTGGTACCCGCCTTTACCCGTTAACAAAGGCAGTATCTAAACAATTATTGCCTATTTATGACAAGCCAATGATTTATTATCCATTATCGGTTTTAATGCTAGCTGGCATTCGTGATATTTTAATTATTTCTACTCCTAATGATACGCCGCGGTTTGCGGAGCTATTAGGAGACGGGTCACAGCTAGGAATTTCTTTGTCTTACGCCGTGCAGCCTTCGCCAGATGGTCTTGCGCAGGCGTTTATTATTGGGGAAGAATTTATCGGTGATGACAATGTTGCGTTGATTTTAGGAGACAATCTTTTCTATGGTCATGGGTTGACAAAGTTATTGCAAAACGCCGTGGAACGGAAAACAGGCGCGACGGTGTTTGGGTATTATGTAAACGACCCAGAACGTTTTGGTGTTATAGAGTTTGATGAAAACGGGAAAGTTCTTTCGATTGAAGAAAAGCCGAAACACCCGAAGTCGAATTATGCGGTGACAGGGTTGTATTTTTATGACAACCGCGTTGTTGAATTTGCGAAAAGCATTAAGCCCTCCGCGCGTGGCGAGCTGGAAATTACCGATGTGAACAAAAAATATTTGGAGCTTGGCGAATTGCACGTGGAGATTTTGGGGAGAGGTTTTTGCTGGCTGGATTCCGGCACGCATGAATCTTTGCTGGAGGCTTCGCAGTTTATCGAGACAATCGAGAAACGTCAAAGCTTAAAGGTTGCTTGCCTTGAGGAAATCTCTTATGTAAAAGGATATATTACGCGGGAACAATTGTTAAAGTTAGCGGAGCCGTTAAAGAAGAACCAGTACGGCCAATATTTAATAGATATCGCGAATCAGAAGAAGAAACCAATCTATTTATAAAATGGCGGGGTGCTTGTTATGAAAGTGATTGAGACTTCATTGCCTGGTGTGTTGCTTATTGAACCAAAAGTATTTGGTGACCATCGGGGCTTTTTTATGGAAAGTTACAATAAAAAACTTTTTGCAGAATATGGGCTTGATTTCGACTTTATTCAAGATAATCATTCGTTGTCGCAACAAGCGGGAACGATCCGCGGGCTTCATTATCAGTTAAATCCGAAGGCGCAAACGAAACTTGTTCGTGTTACCAGGGGGGCTATTTACGACGTAGTTGTTGATATTCGTAAAGGTTCACCGACGTTTGGCAAATGGCAAGGGTTTATTTTAAGCGCGGATAATAAGTGGCAATTGCTTGTTCCGAAAGGTTTTGCACACGGTTTTTGTACGTTAGTAGAAGATACGGAAGTGCAGTATAAAGTGGATGAATATTATTCACCCGAACACGATCGCGGCATTTTATGGAACGATCCTGCATTAGGTATTGACTGGCCGACAGCGAATCCAATTCTTTCTGACAAAGATACGAAACATCCACTATTAGCAGATGCTGAAATCAACTTTGAGTGGGAGAGATAATAATGAATCTTTTAGTTACAGGTGGAGCAGGTTTTATCGGCAGCAACTTTGTCCGTTACATGCTTGAGAAATATCCAAATTATAAAGTAGTCAATTATGATTTATTAACCTATGCGGGTAATTTGGAAAACTTAAAGGATGTTGAAAATCACCCGAACTATACATTTGTAAAAGGGGATATCAATAACCGTGAGCTAGTGGATTATCTTGTTAAAACGCACGAGATTGACGTTATTGTGAACTTTGCGGCGGAATCGCATGTAGACCGCAGTATTACAGATCCTGATATTTTCGTAAAAACAAATGTATTGGGCACGCAAGCGTTATTAGATGTGGCGAAAGCCAACAATATTAAGAAATATGTGCAAATTTCAACGGATGAGGTGTACGGAACGCTTGGAGAAACGGGATATTTTACAGAAGAGACGCCATTAGCGCCAAATAGTCCTTATTCGGCAAGCAAAGCTGGCGGAGATTTGCTTGTAAGAGCGTATCATGAAACGTATGGACTAAATGTGAACATTACAAGATGTTCTAATAACTATGGACCATATCACTTCCCTGAAAAACTCATTCCGTTAATGATCACGAATGCTTTGGAAGGAAAAGAGCTTCCGATTTATGGTGACGGCCAAAATATTCGCGATTGGTTGCATGTTAAAGACCATTGTGCGGCGATTGATTTAGTGATTCATAAAGGTAGACCTGGGGAAGTATACAATATCGGCGGACATAATGAGCATACAAATAATGAAATTGTACATTTAATTGTTGAAAAACTTGGTGTATCAAAAGATTTAATTAAATATATTGCGGATCGTCCAGGGCATGATCGTCGTTATGCAATTGATCCAACGAAAATTATGACAGAGCTTGGCTGGAAACCCCAATATACGTTTGAAACAGGTATCGTTGAAACGATCCAATGGTATATCGATAACCAAGAATGGTGGAAAAATATTAAATCCGGTGAATATATGAACTACTACCAAAGACAGTATGGTGACAAGCTATGAAAGTTGTTGTAACAGGTGCAAAAGGTCAGCTTGGCACAGATTTAGTCGATTTGTTGTCAGATAGAGGTTATGAGGTTTACGGATACGGACGTGAGGAGCTAGATATTACTAATTTCGATCAGGTACACCAGGTCATTAGCAAAGTAAAACCAGATGTTGTGATTCATGCGGCTGCCTATACAAAAGTGGATTTAGCAGAATCAGAGCCAGATCAAGCGTTTGCCATTAACGCGTATGGAACGAGAAACGTTGTAGTCGTATCGGAAAAAGTAGGAGCGAAACTAGTATATGTAAGTACCGATTATGTCTTTGATGGAACGGCGAATGTACCATATCATGAGTTTGCTCCAACAAATCCACTTAGTGTATACGGTAAAAGCAAATTAGCAGGAGAGCAATTTGTTCGCGACTTACACTCTAAGTTTTTCATTGTCAGAACTTCTTGGGTGTACGGAAAGCATGGAAATAATTTTGTTAAAACAATGTTAAAACTGGCACAAGAACGAGACGAATTGATGGTCGTACATGATCAAATCGGCTGTCCGACGTATACAGTTGATTTAGGGAATTGTATTTTGGAACTGATTCAAACGGAAAAATACGGAGTTTACCATGTTTCCAATTCTGGACATTGTTCTTGGTACGAATTTGCGAAAGCGATTTTTGAGGAAGCGGGGATAGAAGTTAAGGTAAATCCTTGTACGACAAAAGATTTTCCAAGACCAGCGCCAAGGCCGGCTTATTCGGTGTTCGAACATTTGGCATTAAGATTAAATGGTTTTAAAGCAATGTCGAATTGGCGAGATTCTTTGAGAGTTTTCTTGGGAAAATTATAAAGAAAAGAAATAGAGAGCTACTTGTTGTTCTGGTGCAGTGGGTTTTTGGATTTCGGTTTGATTTACGATTCTTTTGTAAAACCGAGAAAAGGGGATGGATTTGCTATGGTAGACCGAAATATTTTAGAGAAGTGGGAGCTTGAAAAAAACATCAAATCCAAAATCATTGAAGAAGTGTATGACTATTTGAAAAAATGTAAACAGGAACAGAAGAAAAAGCATCTTGAGGAAATAGACGTATTTAGGTTTTTGTATCCTCAAGATATTTATTTAAAATTTATTGAAGAAGGAGAAGAAAAGGAGTACCTTATAAATATTAGGTTCATCACCAAAAGATGTACTTGCACCTGCCATTAAAGTATGTTAGTCGTTTCTAACCGAACCCGTAATGCAAAACGCTGGATATTTCTGTATCCATATCCTCGACGTTTGATCAGCTTGATCTTGTTGTTCGTTCCTTCCATTTTCCCATTCGAGTAAGGGGATAAAATGCAAGAAACGATTTCTTCTGTTCGCTTGACGAGCGCTTTTGCAATCGCGCGCACAACCGAACAAGGACAAAACGAATACCGATGAATCCAAGACTCCAAACGTCGTTTCGCCTGTTGCTCGTCTTTGCTTTTGGACACATAACGAAAATGTTGGAGCGATTGGTAGACCGACTTTAAGTCATCGCTTTCATTACACCATTCTCGTACGATTTGACGTTCTTCCTCCGTCAATTTCTCTGGGCATGTGCTCAATAAACGGCAAACGTAACGAACATTTCCGTGTTTCCTGCTTCCTTTGTCTACATATTTGCGGCAACGATCTAAAGCATCCGTAAACAGCTGAATGACATGGAAATAATCGACCACGTGTGTCGCCTCTGGGCAACCCCCTTGAATGGCTTTTTTCATCGCTGGGGCTAAATCGCTTACGACATACTGAACAGAACGAGACACATGCGCCAACGCACGTCTGATGGCTTCCTCGTTCTTTCCAGCTTCGATGGCATACACTTCTCCCGTCTCGGCATCCATGATCGCCACTCCGTAGTCATGCCCTTTTCGAAAGGCAAATTCATCGACACAAACCGCCTTTGGTTGGATATCATTCGATAGGAAGGAAGGGGCATGGGTATAAAACCAACGTTCCACGGTCGTGTAAGGGAGTTTGAGCATCCGAGCTACTGCCTGAATGGATGTCCCGATGCAAGATTGCGCCACCCATTGCTGAAAAGCGTCTGTTGCCACACTTCGAGGGGAGATTCCTGGATAAGACGTGCTGAACGTCATGCCACACGTACTACAACGTCTGCGCTCGACAGGAAGTTC
Organism: Geobacillus kaustophilus; assembly: GCF_000948285.1. GTDB lineage: Bacteria > Bacillota > Bacilli > Bacillales > Anoxybacillaceae > Geobacillus > Geobacillus thermoleovorans_A. The sequence goes on along the minus strand of NZ_JYBP01000003.1, from coordinate 3,225,684 downwards.
AATCCAAAAAATCCCGATTCGTTGAGCATAGCCATGCATCCATTGCTTCTTTTTTCCTGTCATTTTGATCGTGCGTTTCAAGCAGACGGGACATAATGGGCATTGTTCAGGTAGAGAAAGTTCGAAAATCCAACGATCTCCTTCTTTTCGCACCTTTTGAATCAAAACATCTGGTAAATCGATAAGTTCTTTGATAAACTGAGCGTACATGCGAATTTTCCTCCAATGGTTTGGTTTGGTCACCTTTACCATACAGGAAAATTCGCATTTTTTGTACCCTCTATTTTCGCTATGCACACCGATCTTAAATCATCAAGTACAACTTGTGGTGAAGAGCCAAATATTAGTTCTCTACCAAATTACCAATTACCCGAATACTTTTTTGATGATATATCTGTAAGATTTAACAGAATGTACAATATTCAAGTAACTATTCAGCCACCTCATAAAGTGAGCTGAATATTTTTTGGTTTTCCTGTCTATGATGTGAATATTGATAGACAAGGAGGTGAATCGCATGTTGACGGTACAACAAGCTGTATTGACGGTTGAAAGCTTAATCAGCAAAGTCCAACAACAAAAACAGCTCATTCATCAACTCATTCAAGAAAATGAACATTTGCGTCAAGAAAACAAACAGCTACGCAAAGAAAATGAACAACTGAAGTATCGTGTTCAAGAGCTGGAAGCACGCACGAAAAAAAACAGCTCTAATAGCCATTGCCCCCATCTTCTGACCGTTTTGAGAAAAAGCGTTCCTCCCGCGAGCCGTCTGGCAAAAAGCCTGGCGGACAGGAGGGACATGAGGGAACGACGCTCCGTCAAGTGGAACATCCACATCATCGTGTCGTCCATCGCGTACATACGTGTCAAGGATGCGGGTCTTCTTTGCGTGACGTAAAACCGTTCAAAGTCGATGTCCGTCAAGTGTTTGATCTGCCTCTCGTGACGATGGAAGTGACACAACATGAACGCGAAGTGAAATCATGTCCACATTGCCGATGCGTGCAACAAGCCGAGTTCCCATCACACGTCACCAATCATGTGCAATATGGTCCACGGATCACGGCGCTTGTCGTGTATTTATACAACATACAAATGATTCCATATCAACGTTTACGTGACATGATGGAAGAGCTATATCAACATCCGATCAGCACAGGAACACTTGTCAATATGGTCAAACGAGGTCGCGAAGCACTCGAACCAAACATGGACATCATCGAGGAAGCATTGCTTCAATCGGACATCTTGCATGTCGATGAAACGAGCTTGCGGATCGATGGCAAACAGGCCTGGGTTCATGTCGCCTGTACATCCGCATATACGTACTTAGCTCCTCACGCTTCTCGTGGAAAGAAAGCAACCGATGAAATCGGGATTCTTCCACGATATAAAGGAACGATGATGCATGATGCATTCGGTACATACCCGAGATACACCGAAGCCACACATGCCCTTTGTCATGCCCATCATGTACGTGACTTGAAAGGATTCATCGAACAAGGGCATACATGGGCAAAACGGATGACCACGTTTCTATTAAATGCCAAACAAGTGGTCGAACAACATGGTGGCTTTCTTCCTGAAGAAGAAGCGAAACGTTGGGAGCACGTGTATGATCGCATACTCGAGAAAGCCAACCATCAGTTGGAAGGGATGACACCGTTGCCGAAAAAAGCGCTCTCCTTCGTTCGGCGACTTCAAAAACGAAAGGAAGAAGCGCTGCGCTTTTTGCGTGAAGCCCACGTTCCCTTTGACAACAACCAAGCCGAACGGGATCTTCGCATGGTCAAAGTCAAAGAGAACATCTCGGGTACATTTCGTCAGGAAACGTTCGCGCAGTCGTTTTGCATCGCAAGGAGCATCGTTTCCACACTCACCAAGCACGAAAAAAACGTGTGGGACTCGTTGTGTCTTCTGTTGACAGGCGAAACGATAGATCGTGTTCTTTCCGCTACGTAGGGCATTTTCTATGACAGAAATGCCCTATTTGTGCTGGGCTACTTTACACACTAGCATCGGGGTGAATAGTTACGTTTTGAGGACGAGTTTATTTTAAATCTTAAATGTTTAAGGATGGTAAATTATGAGAAATAAATCTAGGATTTACCTCTCTCCTCCCCACATGAGCGGGAACGAACAAAAGTATATCAATGAAGCATTTGAAACAAACTGGATTGCGCCGCTTGGTCCGAATGTCGATGCGTTTGAGAAAGAGTTGGCGGAATATGTAGGTTCAAAAGGTGCGGCCGCGGTTAGTTGAGGAACAGCTGCGATTCATTTGGCGTTGCGATTGTTGGATGTTCAACAAGGTGATAAAGTTTTTTGTTCCTCGCTGACGTTTATCGCGAGTGCCAATCCGATTTTGTACCAAGGGGCTGAACCTGTTTTCGTTGATTCCGAGCCAGAGACGTGGAATATGTCTCCAATGGCATTAGAGAGAGCGATGGAAGAGGCAAAGAAAGAAGGAAAGCTACCGAAAGCGGTAATAGTTGTTAACCTATATGGTCAAAGTGCGAAAATGGACGAGATTTTAGCCATTTGCGACCATTACGGTGTGCCTGTTGTTGAAGATGCGGCGGAGTCTCTTGGTTCTACATATAAAGGCAAGAAAAGTGGGACGTTTGGGAAGTTTGGTATTTATTCGTTTAACGGTAATAAAATTATTACGACCTCTGGTGGGGGCATGCTCGTTTCTAATGATCTCGACGCGCTGCAACAAGCCCGCTTTTTAGCGACCCAAGCTCGTGATCCAGCCCCTCATTATGAGCATAGCCAAATGGGCTATAACTACCGTATGAGCAATATTGTTGCTGGCATTGGACGGGCTCAGCTTGAGGTGCTAGACAAACGTGTGCAAGCAAGACGAGCGATTTTTGATCGCTACGTACAGTCGTTAGGTGACATTCAAGGCATTCACTTTATGCCTGAACTCGAAGGCACGATGTCGAACCGCTGGTTGATGACGTTGACAATTGACCAAGATGTGCTTGGTATAACGTCAATGGAGATGATCAATGCGCTGGCGGAGGAGAATATTGAAGCTCGTCCTGTATGGAAACCGCTCCATTTACAGCCGTTGTTTGCAGGAGCGCGGTATTATCCGCATGAAGAAGGTTGGAGCGTATCAGATGAGCTGTTTGCAAGTGGTCTTTGTTTGCCGTCTGGTTCGAGCATGACAATAGAACAACAACAACGTGTGATCGACGTCATCACAAGCCTCTTGCGTAAATAAGCAAGAGGCTGACTTTTTTATTGCATGGAGGGATGGAAGTGCAGACAAAAGTCGTACAAATAGAAATTGAGCAGTTTAAACGCATTTTAATTGAGGCATACGAACGTGGACAGTCGAATGAAGTGACAGCTAAAGAGATGGTTCAAGAATTGGCACAGAAGTTATGTGTAAACGGTCAAAATAAGTAATGATGATGTCCTTTGGAATATATCTGTTATGCGTCAAATGAGGGCATTTTTTGCATGTCCTTATTGCGCATATATTTTTTAATTTAAATAAACTGAATATTTTTATTTTTAATTTGTAACTATATAAGTTGAAATTTTGTTTTACATCGAGCGGAGCACTCACCACGTTATATCATATCGGTTTGTATTCAGATGAAAACGTAAACGAAAAATCGGAAATTCTTTATTGCAACTTATATATTTCATATAACAGCTTGTCGACAGAGTCGACAAGCTGTTTTAATATATAGGTATAAGGGTATCTTGAAGGAGTGGAATAAGATGCTTCAACGTTACCAAGAAGATCGGAGACATATCGAAACAACGGTAAAAATTGATGATCTTGTTCCTGAAGACCACCTTGTCCGTAAACTAGAAAAAGCCATTGACTTCTCCTTTATCTACGATATGGTCAAGGATTTGTATTCTCCTGACCACGGGCGACCAAGTCTTGATCCCGTCGTGCTGTTCAAAATGTATTTGATTCGTTACATCTTTGGGATTCGTTCGATGCGTGAAACCGTAGAACAGATTCGAACAAACGTGGCTTATCGTTGGTTTTTGGGATTGAGTCTGCATGATCCTGTGCCCCATCATTCGACACCAAGTAAAAACTACACGCGACGTTTTGCGGGAACCGATGTTTTTCAAAAGATTTTTTCAAGAATCTTGGAAGAAGCCTTTCAACACGGGCTTGTGGATCCAAGTGTCGTATTTGTCGATTCTACTCATGTGAAGGCGAGTGCGAACAAAAGAAAATTCACAACAGAAATGGCAGAAGTGGAAGCGAAAGCTTATCAAGATGAATTAGAAAAAGAAATTGAGCGAGATCGCATCGCTCATGGGAAATCCCCACTACCGCCAGAAAATGATAAAAAAAAAACGAGAAATCAAAGTCAGTAAAACAGATCCAGACAGTGGGATGTTTGTGAAAAATGAACGTGAACGGGTATTTGCTTACTCTTATCACACCGCTTGTGACCGACATGGTTGGATATTACACACGTATGTCACTGCCGCCAATGTTCATGATAGCCAAGCGTTTTTTGAACTGTTTGAGCGAGTGAAGCAAGAAATCAAAGGATGCCCAACAGATGTGTGCATCGATGCCGGATATAAAACGCCAGCGATTGCGAAATACCTATTAGAACAAGAGATCCATCCGATTTGGCCATATACTCGTCCAAAGACGAAAGATGGGTTCTTCCGAAAATCTGAATTTGCATATGACGAACATTTTGACTGTTACCTTTGTCCCAATCACCAAGTGTTATCTTATTCAACAACGAATCGGGAAGGCTATCGGGAGTATAAATCAGATCCATCCATCTGTCAGGGATGTCCATCCCTTCAAAAGTGTACAGCAAGCAAAAATCATACGAAAGTCGTGACACGCCATGTTTGGCAAGAGTATTACGAAGAAGCCGAACATTTACGATATGTACCAGAACATCGCGAGTTGTATGAATTAAGGAAACAGACGATTGAACGGAATTTTGCAGATTTAAAAGAGAAGCATGGTCTGCGCTGGACGAATTACCGAGGATTGGAAAGAAACCAGATGCAGGCGATGCTTGTTTGTGCTGCCATGAATTTAAAGAAATTGGCGAACTACTTGTGGAGAAAGGGCCTCTCCTTTCTGTATGTATTCGAGTATGCATCTATTTTGGTTCGTTCATCAAGAAAAACAACCTTAAAAATGGAACAAAATGGTTATAAGACAACTGTCTTATAACCATTTTGTCAACAGTCTGACGCGCACCTCTTAAGGTGCGCGTCTCATTTACTTCACCGCCGTCGCTTTCAGCTCCAGGTGCTCTTTCAACTCGTTCGAAATCGCCAGCCGTTCGCTTTCCGGCACGATCAAGTAATAAATGCCGTTGATTTTCGTCCCTTGGCCGGTGATGTGGAGCTGTTTGATCTGTTTGCGGGCGTCTTTGTAATTCGTTTGAATATCTTTCATTTCCTCAAACGTCAAGTTCGTTTTCACGTTTTTCCCGATGGCGGCGAGCACGTCGCTGTAGTTCGTTAGCGACGAGAAGCTTGCGCCTTTCTCGATAATCGCCTGAATGATTTGCTTCTGCCGGTCCTGGCGCCCGAAATCGCCGCGCGGATCTTCTTTCCGCATGCGCGAATATTTCAGCGCTTCGTCCCCGTTTAATGTAATCTCGCCTTTCGGGAAGTGCGTTCCTTCATACGTAAAAGCGAATGGATTGTTCACCGTCACCCCGCCGACGGCATCGACGATGTCGCGGAAGCTTTCCATGTTGACCTTAATGTAATAGTCAATCGGGATATCTAAAAAGTGTTCCACCGTCGCCATCGTCATCTCCACTCCGCCAAAGGCGTACGAGTGGTTGATTTTATCTTCCGTCCCTTTTCCGATAATCTCCGTTCTCGTGTCGCGCGGAACGCTGATCATCTCAATCGACTGTTTGTTTGGATTGACTGTCATGACGATCAGCGAGTCCGCACGCCCGCGATCCCCTTTGCGTTCGTCGACACCAATCAACAAAATCGAAATCGGCGTCTTCCGCTCAAATGAAACGTCTTCCTGACGTTTCTTTGACTTCCAGTTTACGTCTTCGTGCATTTGGTTCGCCGTCTGTTTCACATTATGATAAATAGAATAGGCGAATATTCCCGCTCCAGCGAATAGTACAACGAACACTCCCACCATCCAGCGGAGCCATTTTTTCTTCTTTTTTCGACGTTCTGCTCTCATCTTCAACCTTCCTTCGGCTGTAAAATCCATCACTATGATTATAGTTTGTTTTTCCGGAAGGGACAACTAAAAGCAATGTATGTTAAAGCCGATGATAAAATCCCCAATATAGCCGGAATAAAATTCCCCACTTACAATAGAACCATAGTGTTAACGAGAGGAGCTATGGTTCATGATGACGAGAGGGGAATTTTTTATGATCAAAGAGATGTATGAAAGGGGAATGAGTATTTCCGATATTGCGAGGGAATTGGGGATCGATCGGAAAACCGTCCGAAAATATATTCACTCCCCCAATCCTCCTTCCAAATCCAAGCGAAAACAAAGAAAAAGCAAGTTAGATCCATTTAAGCCGTATCTTCAAAAACGAATGTTAGAAGATAGGGTGTTTAATAGCGAAAAGTTGTTTTTTGAAATTCGACAACAGGGCTACACGGGAGGAAAGACGATTTTAAAGGACTATATGCAGCCTTTCCGAGAGACGGCGAAAAAGAAATACACGGTTCGCTATGAAACGCTTCCTAGCGAACAAATGCAAGTCGATTGGAAAGAAGTTGGGGAGGTTGTGATCGAAGGGAAAAAAGTCAAGTTATCGCTATTTGTGGCCACGTTAGGCTATTCGCGGATGAAATACGCGGTATTTACGACCAGCCAGGACCAGGAGCACTTAATGGAATGCCTGATTCAAAGTTTCAAGTACTTTGGAGGGATTCCAAAGAGAGTGTTATTTGACAATATGAAGACCGTTGCCGACGGCCGGGAACAAGGAGTGGTGAAATGGAATCAGCGATTTTCTGAATTTGCGAGTTACTATGGATTTATTCCAAAAGTATGCCGGCCCTACCGGGCCCAGACAAAGGGGAAAGTCGAACGAGCCATTCAGTATATTATGGATCACTTCTATGTAGGAACATCGTTTGAAAGCATCGAAGAATTGAATTTCCTTTTGCATCGCTGGCTCGATCAAGTGGCGAATCGGAAGCCAAACGCCACTACCGGCATTCCTCCGCAAGAGCGTTGGGCAGAGGAACAGTTGAAACCTCTCCCGCAGAAAGATTACGATACGAGCTATCTTTCCTATCGGAAAGTGCATTGGGATGGCAGTTTCTCCTACAAAGGGGAACAATGGCTCTTATCGGCGGAGTATGCGGGCAAAGAAATTCTGGTAAAGGAGCGATTGAATGGGGATATTCGGTTGTACTATCGAGGGGAGGAGATTTCTTACTTGAACCAACAGAAAAAAGTAATGGCATTCGCCGAAAAAATAAAAAAGAAACAGACGGAAATGGCGACCACCATTTCGCCTGTTTCGGTGGAAGTGGATACTCGTCCATTGTCCGTTTATGACGCATTCCTGCGAGGGGAAAGCTCATGAAAGAACGAATACACGAGTATTGCCACCGACTCCATTTGCCTGTCATGGCGGAACGATGGTCCGCCATGGCAGAATACGCAGCTACTCATAATATACCATATTCGGAGTTTTTATTCCGCTTATTAGAGGCAGAAATCGTCGAAAAACAGGAACGATCGATCCAAACGCTCATCAAGCTGTCCAAACTGCCATATCGCAAGACGATCGATACGTTTGATTTTGCCGCACAGCCTTCAGTGGATGAGCGTCGGATTCGAGAGCTGCTTACGTTGTCTTTTATTGACCAAAAAGAGAATATCCTTTTTCTCGGTCCACCGGGGATTGGAAAGACGCACCTGGCGATTTCGATTGGAATGGAGGCGATCGTAAGAGGATATAAAACGTATTTTATTACCGCCCATGATTTGGTCACTCAGTTAAGAAGAGCCGACCAGGAAGGAAAGCTGGAAAAAAAGCTTCGTATGTTTGTGAAGCCAACTGTTCTCATTATGGATGAAATGGGGTACTTAAAACTGGACCCGAACAGCGCTCATTACTTATTTCAGGTCGTCGCCCGTCGGTACGAACATGCCCCGATTATCCTCACTTCCAACAAAAGCTTTGGGGAATGGGGAGAAATCGTGGGAGACTCGGTTTTGGCGACAGCGATGTTAGATCGATTACTGCATCATTCCATCATTTTCAACCTAAAGGGGGAAAGCTATCGATTACGGGAAAAAAGGCTCCAACAAGAAAAACAGAAGGATCCATGAGGTCCTTCTGGGGAATTTTAAACCGGCGATTTTGGGGAAAAAATAATCGGCCTTGACATACGCATCATGTACCATCGTTCCTTTGTACCGTGGCAAGATCCCGATGTCGTCCGTCGCTTGCTTTCCACGGGAACGATGCAGCCCGTATCGGGTGACCTTGGCAGTGGAAGCCACGTGCACCCATTGGTTCTTTCCGTCCACACGCAGGCGCGTTTCATCGACGTGCAACGTCTTGGAAGCGAGCAGCGCCGCGTCGATCTCTTTGATCGCTGCTTCTACCACAGGCTACCACCGTACTCGTCATGTTCACGACTGTGCCTGCAGCTCATCGAATGATCAACTAGTGCTTTGATCATCTCCGTGACACGCTCGCACGGGATCAACTGCGCATGATTCCAGTATAAAACAAGGGAAGTGATGGCTGGACCGTACTGGACATGATTTGTGACATAAAAAGGGAACTCCGCCTGCTGGACGAGATGACATTCCGGACACCCCCCTTTACTTCCCGTTCGTGTTGAGTCACTTCCATGCGAACCACGGGAAGGTCGAACACTTGGCGAATGTCTACTTGAAGCGGAGCAACATGTTCTAGAGAGTTGTTTTCTGCAAAGAAAAAATACAGAGTTTTGCAAGGAAAAGTGCAGAGAATGACAACTTGACATGGAGCCTCTGGGGGCGTGATTAAAAAGCCAGGAAGCCAGCAATATCAAGGGCTGGCTATGCCTAAAAAGGCTATCACGCCCCCCACTCCATGTCAAGTTGGCCTAAGCCAAATTCTCTGCAGATCTCTGCATTTTTATTTTGTAATAAACAGGCTACTTCGTTGCGAATCGTTCGAAGACGTGACGTCGTTATTTCAGCGGCGAATATGGGCGGAGACAGCGATACGATCGCGGCTATTGCCGGAGGGCTGGAAGTTGGGTGCAGCCAGCTGCCGAAGCGATGGGTGGATATGATCGTTTGTGCTGAGGAGTTGGAAGAGCTGGCGGTGCAATTGGCGGATGTCCGAAGTTCGTTCGATTCAGGTTTTGTGCTCGGGTCGAACCAAGGATGAAAAAGAAACATAGGAGGCGAAAAGGATGGATCGACAGTTGTTCGCGGAGAAAATGTGGAAGTCTTTGTTGGATGAGCTGTACGAAGGAAAAATCGTGCCGACGTTCAAAGGGAGAGAGACGTTCCGCGTTTTGTCGTTTTCCGATGAAGGGATCATCGTGCGCCTAACGTCAAAGGAAAAGGGCGTATTCTTAAGCAAGAAAGCGATGCTCAACGTCATTGAGAAGTTAATGGCGCATGAAGATGGCGTGCGGCAAAAAATGGTCGCCCCCGACTCCCGCTTAAAGTTAGGGCTGTTTTTGCTTCATCCATGGACGGAGAAAATGGAGCGCCATGAGGATGGAAAGCGTCGTCCTTATCTGTTGTTAACGGATGAAGCCCGCCAGCAATTAGCAAGTGGAGAGTAGAGGGATTGACGCACGTTGAAGTGCGCCTGCTTTTACGGCAAAAGAAAACGAAAGCGTCAGTTTGACCCTTGTCTGTTCTGGGCGCCAAGAATGGCACGGATTCTTATGGGGTGGAAAAAGGTCGAAGAAAAGAGCCACGGCGGAGTGCGCGGCTCTTTTGCGCTGCCTATTTGTCCATTTCCTTCGCTAAATCGGCGACTTCGGCGACGGTCAGCCCGGTTCGTTTGGCGATCTCGTGAATGGGCAGGACGTCAAGCAAATTTTTTGCGATTTCAATGGCCTTCCGTTTTTCGGTTTGCTTGATCGCTTGTTCTTTTTCCTGCATCGCTCTTTGCACCGCTTGTTCTTTTTCCTGCATCACTTTCTTCAACATTTCTTCTTTTTCTTGTTCGAGTTCTTCGACTAACAGACGGAACACTTTGTTCATTTTGATCCACTCCTTTACTTTTTCGGCGTATGATCGGTCGATGAATTTGTCCGTGGCGGTCAGCACGCCGGCGATGATGTGCAGCTGTTTCGGTTCATCGTCGATCGTTTTGGCCAGCTCGATCGTTTTTTCGATCATCGTTTGCCGGTCGAAGCGGGTGTGCATGAGCGGCACGAGGATGAGCTTCATCGTTTCTTCCGGGGTGAGCGGTTCGCCGTTGCGGACTTTTTCTTCGATGGCATGGAAAATCGCATCCCCGTTGAATTCACCAAGCAGCACCGCTTTGGAGGAAAGAAACACATCTCCGGCGTCAAGCTGTTCGCGGGCGTTTGTGACATCGCTTGTGTAAAGGACGACGATCCGAATCGGCCGGATTCGTTTTTCCTGTTGGTAGTATGTGTGAAGCATCCGGCAGGCATAATCCAAATACTTCAAATGGTTGTCAATGAATCGTTCGTTGCTTTCATACTCAAGGAGAAGAATGGAATCGTCTTCGAGAAGAAATACGGTATCGGCGCGTCTCTCATCCGCCCGTACGGACGGAAATTCGGTTGGAAGCAATGCTTTGATCCGCGGGAGTCCGTGAAGTCCGTATACATCGAGGGCTTGGTTTTGGTACAATGCGCTGAGTGACTTGAACAAGATGTCCTTGGCGTGATGCGAGATCCCGCCTGCCATTGTCTCAACTCCATTCATTTTTGTCTCTATTATACCGCTTGTTCGATTGGTTGTCATCTTCCACCTTGAACGGAATAGTGTTGTCCATTCCGGATGAACGGCCGCCTCCCTTAAAATCCAAGACTGTTCAAAAAGTACTCCTCAGCAGACAAAACGGTTTCTCGTCAGTGGATGTCCGGTAAAACAGACTGTCATGGCGAATTACCATTGGTTTTGCCCTCACGGCCGAATGAACACTTCCGTTCCATTCGGGACGATCGAAGCGAGTTCGAGCACGTCTTTGTTGTGCATGCGGATGCATCCTTTTGATACGTATTTGCCGATCGAGGACGGGTCGTTCGTGCCGTGAATGCCGTAATGGAGTTTGGACAAGCTTAGCCACATCGCGCCAAACGGCCCACCGGGGTTCGGCTGGCGGTTGACGATGACAAAATCGCCGACGGGTGTGGCGGTGACCATTTTGCCGACGCCGATCGGATACGTGCGGATCGTTCGCCCTTTATATTTCAATGTCAATTGCCGGCGGCTGATGGAAATATGGATCGTGTAGGGAATCGATCCTTTCGGCGGAAGGTGGGGGATGACGATCTCCTGCCCGGGGAAGATGACGGATGCGGCGGTGAAGCCATTGGCGCGAAGCAATGCCTCGACTGACGTTCGGTAGTCACGGGCGATGGAGGCGATCGTTTCCCCGCGTTTGACGATATGTTTGTACATCCCATGTCGCTCCTTTTTTCGCTGGACAGAGAAATTGGCTTCTGTGCATGATACATTAGTGTATGAGGAAATCCCGACAAGGTTGCCAGCCTGAATGAAGAACCGTTCGCTTCTCTTTTGGACTCAACAGATGAAGGAGGTGAGCAGAGGGATGAGAAAATTTGTGCTCAAACCCGAAGGGCAAAAGGTGGATTATGAGCTGTACGCCGAGCTTTCGCCTGTTCCGCTTGAGATCATTGACGGCGATATCTTTTTTACGAAAGAGGAAAGGTAAAATTTGATTAATATGTTAATATTAAACATAGGCATCGACCGGACGATGGAGATCATCGAGGAATGGAAAGAACCGTAACGAGCCGTGGGAAAGAGAGATGGTGATGTAAGAAAAATGCGGTTTCGCAACAGGCGTGTTGATTATCCAATAAAATCCAAAGGGTATAGAAAAAAGAGCACCTTTCCTGTAGAATGTGAGTAGCGACACAAACAAACCCAGGAGGTGCTCTCTATGAACAAGCATACCACACTCCCGAATTTGATGCAAAAACTTGTTTCGGATGAAGAGATTCAACTGATTGCCGAAGCGGTTGGGTATCGTGATTCGTCTCGAACCTTTGCGTTGCGCGAGTTGATTCACTTCTTCCTGCTGGCCGCCATGCATCAATGGAAAAGCTTTCGCCACGGAGCCGATGTGGGGCCTCTGTATGGATTGCCGCGATTCCATTATTCAACTGTATCCAAGAAAGCGAAAGAAGTTCCCTATGACATCATGAAACGCTTGTTGGCGTTGATCATTTCCAAGTGCAACCGCCAAACCCGCCGTTCGCTTCGGTTTCCCAAACCGCTTCGGGTGGTGGATTCGACGACCGTCACGGTCGGGAAAAACCGCCTGCCATGGGCGCCGTATCACGGCGAACGCGCCGGAGTGAAGCTGCACGTCGCGTATTCGCCGGAATCCTCGTTGCCGGCAGACGTGGTGGAAACCATCGGACTGCGTCATGATGGCCCGGTGGGAGAACAGTTGACGAACGCTCAACAAGTGCTGGTGGAAGACCGGGCGTATTTCAAAATCGAACGCCTCGATCGATTTGTGGAGCAGCATCAGCTCTTTGTCATTCGGATGAAGGACAACATCGAACTTCATCAGAAAAAAAGCTTGAAACGCCTTTCCAGCACATCCTCATCGGTTCAAGCCGACTTCACGTGCCAGTTGGGGACGAAACAATGCCGCTCCACCAAGCGTCACCGGGTGGTGATCTTTCGAGATGCGAATGGCCGCGACATTCGGGTCGTGACGAACCTCTTCCATGCGTCTGCGGAAACCATTGCCGACATGTACCAACAACGTTGGACTGTTGAGGTCTTTTTCCGTTGGGTGAAGCAATATCTGAATGTCCCGACCTTGTTTGGCACGACGGAAAATGCGGTATACAACCAACTGTTTGCGGCGTTCATCGCGTATGTGTTGCTGCGATGGCTGTATGATCAAACCAAAAAACAGACGAACGTCTCTCTTTCCTTCATTTCGTTCGTTCGCCGTTTTTTCTCTGGGCAGCTTCCTCTCGATTGGAAATCCGGGATGGCCGCTGCTTTGTTTGAGTATGCCCAAATTTATGGAAGGCGTATGTATAATTTTGGATAATCAACACTCGTGGTTTCGCAAGGTTGTTTCTCAACTTGAGAAGCCTGGAAAACTTTGTTCTTCCCTCCAGTCGGGCACGGCTGATTGGAGGGAAGCAGCCGTCACCAGCTTCCTAGTGTGAGAAAGCAGACCGCTTTGAGTTGTAAGGGAACAGGATTTTCCATTCCCCTTTCTCCTTAGCGACAAATACATCTTGATGAATCTCGAACACGCCAAAGGCGCTATGGAACGTCTGGATGACGCGGACGCGGTAGACGTTTTTGAGCGGCTTGCTTCTATCAGACATCGACCATGAAGGCAACGACTCGATGTCATCGATGCGGTATTCGAACGTTTTCGCGCCGAAATCTTGCATAAAGACATGAGCGCGGCGTTGGATGTAGACGTCTTTTGGGAATTTCTTTTTCATCAGCGGGTGAAACAGCTCCCACGAGCTGCCAAAATCCCCTGCTTGTTCGTAGTGGTAAAACGTTTCGACGACTTGCCTTGCATCGCGGCGTTCGCTCGAAAGAACGAATGACAGCACGATGGCGCAAACGGCGGCGAGGACCAAAACGAGAACAGCTGTCCTTGCGGCGATCTTCTTTTGTCGGTAGCGTGGGAACATCAGCCTCTCTCCTCTCTTGGTACGATGATATGCCAAGACGGTCGGGAATATGGGGAAGAGAACGTGCATTTTCGTCAAAAAATGGGCGGTGATGTAGTACAATAGATGGCAGGAGAGGGAAAGCAGAACGAGTATCTTTGCTTGCAGGGTGCTTTTTCTCTAGTTAAGCGGAGCGTAAATCGGCTCCGTTTTTCCTTTGGCGTTCCGCTGAAAACAGAGTATGCAGGAGAGGTAGAGAACGATGCGGAAATCATCCATTTATGCGCTGCTGGTCGCCATCATGGTTGCTTGGGGATTGAACGTGACGGCGTTAAAAATTCTTGTAGAGCATTTTTCGCCCGTCGCGTTGACGGCGCTGCGCATTCTAACGGCCGGGTTGGTCGTGCTTTTGTTTTTATGGGGGATCGGCAAGCTTCAAAAAGTCGGTTGGAAGGAGGCGAAACAGATCGGCTTGGCCGCTTTGTTTAGCGTCGTCGCCCACCACTTTTTCCTTGCCGTTGGGTTGACGAAGACAACGGCGGTGAATGCGGGTCTTGTGTTAGGGCTTGTGCCGCTTGTGACGGCGCTGTTGGCGATTGTGTTTTTGGGCCAGCGGCCGACGTTGTTTCGTTTGCTTGGCATCGCGCTCGGGTTTTTTGGCGTCGTGTTTGTCGTCGCAAACGGCGACGGCGGCCTCGGCCATTTGTCCATCGGGGATGTGTATGTCTTTTTAGCCGTCTTGGCGCAAGGGATCAGCTTCATTATGATCAAAAAGGCGACGGTCGAGGCGCGGGTGATGACCGGGTGGATGCTCGTCTTCGGGTCGCTTTGGCTGTTTGTCTTAAGCCTCGTCCTCGAGCCGAGCGGCCTATCGAGTTTGAAAGAGGGCACGCCGCCACTTTGGCTCATTTTCCTTGCTTCGGCGGTCGTGGCGACGGCGCTTGGCCATATGTTTTACAACCATGCTGTGCAGCACCTCGGCCCCGCCGAGTCAGCGGTGTTCATTAATTTGAATCCGCTCTTTTCGCTTCTTGGGGCGCATTGGCTGCTTGGCGAGCCGATTTCATGGATGCAGCTGGCTGGATTTCTGTTCATCGTCGTTGGTGTGATGTTTGGCAGCGGGGGGATGGATGACATGAGCGCCCGCTTCCGCCGGGCGAAGGCGGTGGGGGGCGGAAGAAAGGCGGGGATGTGGTAAAGTCGCTCTGCTTCGGTGTCGCGCGTGCAAGTGGTGAAACGGAGAAGACTGCACATTTGTAGCTGGTGTCTTGGTTGTCTCTTCTCGAAACGAGACGACCATTTTTTGTGCCATGGACAGGATTTTGCCTGATGGTGTCGAAAAAGAAAATACGAAACCTATTCATGTGAGGTGAATGTATGGCGATCGATCACGACCGGTTGTTCAAGGAGCTGCTGCAGACGTTTTTTGAGGAATTTGTGCTTCTCTTTTTCCCGGATATGCACGAGCATATCGATTTCAGCCGTTTGTCGTTTTTGTCCGAAGAGTTGTTTACGGACGTAACGGCTGGGGAGAAGTATCGGGTAGACTTGCTGGTGAAAACGAAGTTCAAAGGGGAAGATGGGGTGATCATTGTTCACGTGGAAAATCAGTCCTCCGGAGCGAATGTTTCTTTACTTCAGCCGCTTGTTTGAGAAATACCGCACGCCGATCATTCCGATTGCTGTTTTCAGCTATGATGCCATCCGCAACGAACCCTCCTCGTTCACGCTCTCTTTTCCGTTTGGTGATGTGCTTGACTTTCACTTTTTCTCTGTGGAGCTACGCAAGCAAAACTGGCGCCAGTTTCTCCGCACCGACAATCCGGTGGCGGCTGCGCTGCTTGGCAAAATGGGCTATACTGAAGATGAACGAGTGGAACTGAAAAAGCAATTTTTGCGCATGTTGGTGCGTCTCGAGCTAGACAAGGCAAGGCAGCGTCTGCTGATCGGCTTTTTTGAAACGTATGTCAAATTGTCCGATGAGGAAGAACAACAATTGCGAAACGAGGTGGAGCAAATGAAGGCGAAGGAAAAAGAACAGGTGTTGGAATTCATCATTTCTTACGAGCAAAAGGGAAAAATCGAAGGGCGGGAAGAAGGAGCCAAACAAGAAAAACGGCAAATTGCGAAACGGATGTTGATGAAAG
Organism: Geobacillus kaustophilus; assembly: GCF_000948285.1. Lineage (GTDB taxonomy): Bacteria > Bacillota > Bacilli > Bacillales > Anoxybacillaceae > Geobacillus > Geobacillus thermoleovorans_A. The sequence goes on along the minus strand of NZ_JYBP01000003.1, from coordinate 3,209,710 downwards.
GGGTTGATGCGCAAACGATTCACGAACTGACCGGATTGCCTGTGACAGAGATTGAGGAAATGAAACAAGGCAACTCCAAGTGAATGGAAATAAATCACCGAACGTCTTGGGCAAACAGGCGGGGCAAAAGGCCGGCCCCGCCCTAGCGCTTCTGTTTCGCTGCTGTTGATTCCCGCTTGATTAGTTTTGTGGACAATAACACTTCTTGAAATGGTTCATTCGGGTTGTCCCAACGCCAGAGCAAAAGCTCCACTGCTCGTTTGCCGTAGCGCTTCAGGTCGATGTCAACAGTCGTGATTTTCGGCGTCGCGATTTGCGACAGCTGGCCGTTGTCAAAACTGCAGACGGAAACGTCATCGGGCACTTTTAGTCCGTATTGTTGCAGGGCGGTGGTGACGAAAAAGCCAAGTCCGTCGTTGACGCAAAACCAGGCGGTCGGCTGATGTTTCAGTCCGCGGATGTAGCTCGCGATGGCGGTCTCGTCCTCTTGCGCGTGGCGGAACATCCACTCCTCGTTCGGTTTCACCCCATAGTCTTTCAACGCCAATAAGTACCCTTCATACCGTTCTTGATAGCTCGGCGAGTAGTTGATGTCGCCGACAAACGCGATGTCGGTATGGTTCAGCTCGAGAAGATGCTGGACGGCGGCATACGCTCCGAACCGATTGTTCGTCAGCACCGCATCGGCTGGAATGTTCGGGTGGTGATGGTCGACAAGGACGGTCGGGATGCCCGTGGCGATGATTTGTTGAATGTACTCGGTGCTGATATGGGAAAGGACGATCACCCCGTCGACTTGTTTTTCCTCGATGAACGAAGGCAAAAGAAGCTGTTCTTTTTGCTCTTTGTTCACCGATTGGATGTGCAGCTTCATGCCGCGTGACAGTGCTTCCTGTTCAATGCTTAAATAAATTTCGCCGAAAAATTTCAATGAAAACGTGCGGTCGGAGGCGATGAGCGCGATTTGTTTCGGCGGTTTGCCGCGCGATTTCGCGCGGGAGGCGGGATATTCATACCCCATTTCTTTGGCCACGCGCTTCACAAGTTCCCTCGTTTCCTCACTGACCCCTTCTTTGCCGCGCAGCGCTTGAGAGACCGAGTTTTTGGAAATGTTCAATCGATCGGCGATGTCTTGCATGGTGACGCGTTTTTTCATGCACTACCTCCACTTGTTCGCTATTTTTTGCCGACAAGGGCGACAATTGCGATTTCTCGTTTCTCATAGTTCAAGTATACATCGAAATCTTGAAGGTTGTTTCCGCTTTCGCGGCGTTTGGTTTCTTGCTTTCTTTAGTTCAAGTATACCTCCTTGTGAAAATGAAAGACATGCAAACCTCCGGAAAAAAATATATTATATACGGAACGGTATTGTAACGTTACAAATATTAATTGTCAAGTTAATGCCTTGTGTCAACGTTCATTATTTTTCTTGTCTTTTCTGCAAAAAGAAGTTGACTATTTATTAAAATCATGAAATAATGTCATTGTAACGTGATAAAAACATTTAATTTTAGTTGACAAAGTTGTCCGTCTCAGTGATTTGTCATGAGAAGGGAAGGGTTTTCTGAGGCGTTTGTTTATGTAAGCGTTTTATCGACTGCTCATCCATACAAGGGGGGAATGGACGATGAACCAGCGCAAGTGGTTCAAGCTGGCTGCGTTGTTGATGGCTGCCGCGGTGATTGGAACAGGTTGTCAAGGACAGACGGAGAAGGAACAAGGGCAGAAGAAGGGAGGATCGACCGTACAAATTGATTTTTGGGCGGCGCCGAACCCGACGCAGCAAGCATTCTGGAAGAAGATGGCGGACCGCTATATGGAAGAGCATCAAAACGTGAAAATCAAAGTATCGCCGATGCCGGAAAGCCCTTCTTCGGAGGCGGGAATTCAGTCGGCGATTGCGGCGGGAAACGCGCCGGTCATTTCGGAAAACATCTCCCGCGGGTTTGCCGCGCAGCTGGCGGACAGCCGGGCGATTGTGCCGCTCGACCAAATTGAAGGGTTTGATGATGTAATCGCCAAGCGGCAAATGAAGAGCACGATTTCAACATGGAAATTTGCCGATGGCCATCAATATGTGCTGCCGATTTACTCAAACGCTATGCTGTTTGGGTGGCGAATCGATATTCTGAAAGAATTGGGATATAACGCTCCGCCGAAGACGTACAGCGAAGTCATTGAAGTCGGCAAAAAGCTGAAAGAAAAATATCCGAACAAGTTTCTATGGGCGAGAGCCGACTTGGCCAAGCCGACGTGGTGGGCGAGATGGTTTGACTTCTTTATGATTTACAATGCGGCGTCGAATGGGATGCATTTCATCGATGGGAACAAGTTGAGTGCGGATCGTGACGCAGGGGTGAAGACGCTCCAGTTTTTCGCTGATTTAAGCAAAAACAAGCTCGTGTTGATGAAAGAGACGAAAGACCCGTTTGAAAGCGGTACATCCGTGATGTCCGATTTAGGGCCGTGGGCGTTCCCGTATTGGGCCGAGAAGTTTCCGGAAATGAAGTTTAACGAGAAATACGTTTTGTCGATGCCGCCTGTGCCTGATGGCATGGACCCGTCGCAGGCGAAAACGTTCGCCGATACAAAAGGGCTGGTCATTTACGCTTCGGCCACGAAAGAGCAGCAACAAGCCGCGTTTGATTTTGTCAAATGGGTGTATTCTGACCCGCAAAACGATTTGGAATGGCTGAAGGAAACGAATTTGCCGCCGGCGCGGGACGACTTGTCGACGAACGAGGCGTTTGTCTCCTATTTTGAACAAAATCCGCAGCTGAAACTGTATGCGGAAAACATTCCGAACGCCATACCGCCGATGGACAACGCGAAAATGGTTGAGATTCAAGAGCTGATCGGCAAAGAGGCGTTGAATCCGGTTGTAAAAGGAGAGAAAACCCCAGACAAAGCGTGGGAGGACATGGAAAAGGCGATTAACGGGGTGTTAAAATAACATGAATAAACAGGCAACAAAAGTGGGTTGGCTGCTTGCCAGCCCATACCTTGTCTATTCCTCTGTTTTCTTTTTGATTCCCCTGTTTTGGGCGTTATATCTCGCTTTTACGAACTGGAACTTGATTTCTCCAGAATACGAGACAGTTGGAATGCAAAACTTCATTGACGCTTTCTTCAGCCCGAGCGTGCGGGCGGCGTTTTGGGTGACGTATAAGTTTATGTTGATGTTCGTGCCGATCGTGATTGCAGGCTCGCTGTTTTTGGCGCTGATCCTTCACCATCTTCCTCGGTGGAAAGGATTGTTTGCCGTCGGATATTTTTTGCCGTACTTGGCGTCAGGGGTGGCGTCATCGATCGTCGTGAAAGGCGTCATTTCCTACAACAGCCCATTGAATCAATTTTTGCGAGACGCGTTTGGCTGGGATATTGACTGGCTCGGGTCGCCGATATTAGCCCCGCTCGTCATTGCGCTCATGATGGCGTGGAAGTTTGTCGGATATTATGCGCTGCTGTTTTTGTCCGGGTTGGAAAACATCCCGAAAGAAGTGTATGAAGCGGCCGAAATCGATGGGGCGGTCGGCTGGAAGCGGGTTTGGCACGTGACGATTCCGATGCTGTATCCTTCGTTTTATACCGTGACGATTTTGGCGGTCGGCTTGATGTTTGGCATTTTCACCGAACCGTATGTGCTGACAGGCGGCGGGCCGGAGTATGCGACCCATACGTGGCAGCTGGAGATTTACAACCAGGCGTTTGAAAAACTAAATGCGGGTTACGGAACAGCGGTCGCGATCATCAATTCGATCGTCACCTTTGCGTCGATTTTCGTTTTTCGCAAGGTGTTGGAAAAATGGGGTGGCAAACATGGCTGGGAGTAAAACATGGAAGGTCGGATTGCTTTATGTGTTGGCGTTTGCCGTTTTGCTCGTTATGGTGTTTCCGTATTTGTATATGGTGTTAGGCTCTCTTGCCCCATGGAATGAGGTCGACCGAAAGCTTATCCCGTCATCATTGACGCTTCGCTCGTATGAATGGCTGTTTCAAGGCGGCGAAGATGTCGTGCCGCGGCCGTGGCTTCGGGCGTTTTTCAACAGTTTGCTCGTTACGACGGCGTCAACGCTGCTCATGCTTGTGACGGCGGTGATGGTTGGATATGCGTTGTCGAAAGTGAAGTTTAAAGGGAGACAGTGGGTCAACAACGCGATTTTGTTCCAAATGTTTTATCCATCGATCATTTTGCTTATTCCGCTGTTTTTGATCGTCCGGTATTTCGGCTGGTACAACACGTATTGGGCGATGATCGTGCCGAAGGCAGTCAACTTGTGGGCCATCTTTATGTACACGAACTTTTTCCGCAGCATTCCCGATGAATTGATCGAAGCGGCCAAGATGGATGGAGCGGGCCATTTCACCATCATTCGCCGTATTGTCTGGCCGATGTCGCGGTCGATTACGACGATCATTTTCTTGTTCCTTTTTATGGAGCGATGGGTGGAACTGCTTTGGGATATGCTTGTGGTGAATAACGAAAAGATGTTGACGTTAAACGTTTTGTTGGCGCAAATGTTCGGCCCGTACGGAGGGTACCCAGGCCCGATGTACGCCGCCTCAGTGCTTCTCACGCTGCCGATTTTGGTTTTGTTCCTTTTGTTTAGCAAGAATTTTAAGGAAGGCATGCAGTTCATATTAAAATAAATAGAACCATTATGTTGGAAAAGGGAGCAGGGAGAGACGTGATGCAGACAAGGACGCCGACGATGAAAACATGCAAGACACTGCTTGAGGAATTCCAGGGCGGGCCGCAGCCGCTTCGGGCGGAGAAGCTCGTGTTTGCCGGCGTTGGAGGACGCGATGTGTACAACATTTCCGCCCCGTTCGAAGACGATGGCGAATGGGTCATTGCCGGACGGGTGGAGGCAAGAGACAGCGAGCAATCAGAAGTATACTTTTTCGTCGAGCGTGAAGGAACGTGGGTGCCGCGGGAAGGGGCGCCGATGTTTGCTTTGCAGGATCCGTTTGTTTCGCGGGTGCACGGGCATCTCGTGTTTGGCGGCGTGGAGACGTTTCCGCATCCCGTGCTTCACGGGAAGTTGTATTGGCGGACGGTGTTTTACCGCGGAAAAACGATCAAGGAATTGGCGCATTTCTTCACCGGTCCCGACGGGATGAAAGACATTCGTCTTGTTGAGCTGCGGGATGGGTCGGTCGGGGTGTTCACCCGTCCACAAGGGGAAAAAGGCGGACGCGGAAAAATCGGCTTCATCCGCATTGGCACGCTTGACGAGTTGACGGTGGAGGCGATTGAGAGGGCTCCATTGATTGACGGCCAATTTGCCGATGAAGAATGGGGCGGCGCCAATGAGGCGCATTTGCTTGATAACGGGCTTGTCGGCGTCCTTGGCCATATCGCTTGTTTCGATCAGGAGCGGAACCGTCATTATTATCCGATGGCGTTCGCGTTCAATCCCGATACGGGGGAAGCGTCGGAAATGGAGCTGATCGCCACAAGAGCCCATTTCCTCGACGGCCCGGCGAAGCGCCCGGATTTGGCGGATGTCGTGTTTAGCGGCGGGTTGATTCGCAAAGGGGACGGAACGGCCGAGTTTTACGCTGGAACGAGTGATGCAGAAGCGCAAAAACTAACAATTGTTGATCCATTTACGAAATATGAAAGGCAGTGGTGACGATGCACCTTTACCGCTACGAAGAAAACCCGCTCATTACGCCGAAAGACGTGTCGCCGTACCACGACGGGTTTGAAGTGATCGGGGCGTTTAACGCCGGGGTGGCGATGTTTCAAGGAGAAGTGCTGCTTTTGCTTCGGGTGGCCGAGCGGCCCGTTTCGGATGATCCGAACATTGTGAAAGCGCCGGTGTGGAATCCAGAGACGGGGAAGGTCGATATTTACGAATTTCGCAAAGACGATCCGCGCTATGATTTTTCCGATCCGCGCGTCATTAAAGAGGCGGGGGCCGATCGGTTTGCCTATTTGACGTCGCTCTCGTATTTGCGCCTCGCCCGCAGTAAAGACGGGCGGCGGTTTGTGATCGACGACCGCCCGTTCGTCTACCCGTCGAATGAGCTCGAGATGTTTGGCATTGAAGACCCGCGCATTACGTGCATTGACGGCACGTATTACATTTACTTCAGCGCCGTTTCGTCAAAAGGAGTCGGCGAGGCGATGGTGTCGACAACGGATTTTCGGACGGTGACGCACCACGGCATGATTTTCGCGCCGGAAAACAAAGATGTGCTCATTTTTCCGGAGAAGATCAACGGCAAATATTACGCCCTCCATCGCCCCGTGCCGCGAAGCAACGGCCGCCCCGAAGTGTGGATCGCCGAGTCGGAGAATCTGCTTCATTGGGGGAATCACCGCTTTTTGTTCGGTCTGCGTGAAGGAAAGTGGGACAGCGCCCGCATCGGCGGCGGGGCGGTGCCGATCAAAACAGAGCACGGGTGGCTCGAGTTGTACCACGGCGCGTCGGATGACCACCGCTACTGCATGGGGGCGGTGCTGTTGGATTTGGACGATCCAGCGAAGGTTCTCGCCCGCTCGGACCGGCCGCTTGTCGAGCCGGAAGCGGATTATGAGGTGAACGGGTTTTTCGGCCGCGTCGTGTTCTCGTGCGGTGCGCTCGTTGACGGTGATATCGTGAAGATGTATTACGGCGCCGCTGATACGTCGATGGCGTGCGTCGAGCTGAAGCTTAGCGAGATTTTGGCTTCGCTTGTGAAAGGGTGACGCGCGCTGCGGCATCAGAACAGAAACGCCTGGGTGGCCGGGCGTTTCTTTTTTTGGTTTGCCGCCAACATACGGGGTAAAGGATGCTTTCGTGGCGGTTATGTGCGATAAAGGGGCGTTTTAACGTTCATGGCGTCATTCCGTTTCTTTTCCGTTCAACAGGATTTGGTATAATAAAAACAACGCCGATACATAGGGCAAGTCGGCACTTGTTCATTTTGAAGGCTTGTTCGCAGCTGGGAAATCAACAACACTGGCCATGACTTGAGAGAACAGATGATCATTGGATAGAGGAGGAACCATCGGAGATGAAAAAAGTGCGCAAAGCGATCATTCCGGCAGCTGGGCTTGGGACGCGGTTTTTGCCGGCGACGAAGGCTATGCCGAAGGAGATGCTTCCGATCGTTGATAAGCCGACGATTCAATATATCGTCGAAGAAGCCATCGCCTCAGGCATTGAGGACATCATCATCGTCACCGGGAAAGGGAAACGGGCGATCGAGGACCATTTTGACTACGCGTTTGAGCTTGAACAGATGCTTAAGCAAAAAGGGAAGCTCGATCTGCTTGAGAAAGTGAAAGAGCCGTCGAAAGTTGACATCCACTACATTCGCCAAAAAGAGCCGAAAGGGCTGGGGCACGCCGTTTGGTGCGCGCGCAATTTCATTGGAGACGAGCCGTTTGCGGTGCTGTTGGGCGACGATATCGTCCAGGCGGAAAAGCCTTGTTTAAAACAGCTCATTGAGCAATATGAACAAACGTTCAGCTCGGTGATCGGCGTCAAGCGCGTGCCGGAGGAAGAAACGCATCGCTACGGAATCATCGACCCGCTCGAGCAGCAAGGCAGACGCTACCAAGTGCGCCGCTTCGTGGAAAAACCAGCCCCGGGCACAGCGCCGTCGAACTTGGCGATCGTCGGCCGCTACGTGTTGACGCCGGAAATTTTCTTGTTTTTGGAGAAACAGGAAGCAGGAGCAGGCGGGGAGATTCAGCTGACGGACGCGATCGGGCGGCTGAATGAAATTCAGCGCGTATTTGCCTATGAATTTGAAGGAAAGCGGTACGATGTCGGCGAAAAGCTCGGCTTTATCGAAACGACGATTGAGTTTGCCTTGCAAAACGAGGAGCTGCGGGATGATTTGCTTTCGTTTTTGGAGCGGGTGATGGCCGAGGCGAAGGGATCAGCCAACAGTTAATTCAATCGGGAGTAGCTATATAAGTTGCAATTTTGTTTTACATGGCATTGTTCGCTCTTCTTGTCACCGTGTCAGCTTGTCAGGTGATAAAGACGGGACATGGAGATCGGAAATTTCTTTATTACAACCTAATATAGTGAAGAATGATTTGCAGGTTGTTTTGGGCAGTTGTATGTGGAGGAAGGCATGCTTGTTGAAATGTTGACTGTGGCCATATGGCCTAAGCCTACAAGAGTGGTGAAAAAACAGTCGTTCGCTGTAAATTGGTAGTTCTCAACCAGAGAAAAAATGGATTTTGCAAAGTTTCTCAAATTGAAAAAAGCTGTTATCAAGTCAAAATTTTCATTTCATCAATGGCTCTCTAGAGGGAGGAGGGTAGGTATGCCTCGCATCCGGATCGAGCATTTTGGACCTGTCGAGCTGTTTGAGGAGGAGATTACCGATGTTACGATTTTGGTCGGCCCCCAAGCGAGCGGAAAAAGTACGATTAGTAAACTTATCTTCTTCTTCCAATCAATTCTCGATGAATGGGTAGATTATTTAATTTCATTCCGTCGGTTCATCACCAAAAGATGTACTTGACTTTTAAAGACAAACATGATAGCAATGTTTGTTGCTCAAAGAGACGTATGGTATTAAAAGGAAAAACGCTGTTTTGATTTTCTCTATCATGATCGTCTTTATTTGTCAAGTACACTTTGTGGTGAAGAGCCATTCCGTCAAATGGAAGAAAATAACCCATTTTTTGAATTCAATAAACGTCTTCGGAGAAAGTTTGTTGGATACTTTGGCACGACAAAACATATGAAACCGTTTCATATTCGTTATGAGTATGGTGCTGGAAAGTTTGTTCGTCTTGATTTAAAAGACGGTTATGTACAAATCCACTTTAGCGATTCGTTGAAAAGGGATATTTTAGAAACCTTTAAACATATTGTTCAGATGAAAAAGGAGATGCAATACCAAGAACAACGGTTGGATGACTTTTGGAATGTCTCCTCTTGGAAAGCGCGCCAACAGAGTGTTTTGGAAACCGTGAAGACATCGATTGATGACGTGTTTGGCGATTCGAAAACATCCATTTTTATTCCTGCGGGGAGAAGTTTAGTTGCCGCGTTATCTGATCAGTTGCAAGATATTAACTCGCAGCAACTCGATGTTTTAACAGAACAGTTCATCGAGCGGATTAATTTGTTAAGGCGATCGATGAAGCATCATCTTCTATCAACCGTGTGCTCGATGAGCTTATGGAGGCGGAGGAAGAGGGAAAATAAACATGGCCGTTGCAGAGTGGAAACATTGTTTGCAATACTGTGATCATCGAAGGTTGGCTGTCGTTGAAGAAAATGGGAGGGGAGTCCGTTTCGTCAACAAGCAGCAAAAGCACGTCGCTTTGTACCGTGTGGATGATTGTTTGCTCATGGAGGGAAAGCGTTGTGATTTCCTGATTTTTAGTATTAGAAGAAAGCCGAGCGTTTTTTGTCGAATTAAAAGGGTCTGATCTCGTGGAAGCGGTGCGGCAAATCATGCGGACAGTTGAACAATTAGGCAAGAAGTTGTCTGGATACCGGTTTGAAGGACGAATTATCACGACGCGTGTGAGGACGCCTGCTGTAAAATCGACCTATAGGATCAAGCTGGAAAAAATGTTGAGGAGAACGGGCGGTTCGTTAGTGGTGAAAGTGAACTCGGACGAGGTAGAGGTGTAAAGGAAAGTAGGGAAACGGACCTGTGTTCCAAACAAAGCAAATTGATATTCCAGCGGAACGGGATGACGGCATCCGCATTCTCGTCGACCGCCTTTGGCCGCGGTGTCAAAGGTCGAAGCGTGCCGTGACCGCTGGTGAAAGAGACTGCCCTCCAGCAATGGTTTGGCCATCGGCCGGAGCGGTTTGCCGAGTTTGCGAGAACGTATGAACAGGAGGACTGATACGACGAAGCAAGCGCTCGTTACGGAGCTGCTTTCGCTTTCCGGAACGGTGATGTTGCTTTATGCCGCCAAAGACGAGCAGCATAACCATGCCGTTGTTCTTAGGGAGTTTTTGCGCAACATCGCTAAGGAGGGGTTCGGATGATTCGCGCCATGGTCGGCGATCTGACCAAAGTGGAAGGAGTCGAGTACATTTGCAATGCCGCCAACGGCATCGGGCCGATGGGCGGCGGCGTGGCAGCGGCGATCCGTCGGGCGGGGGGACGTGTGATCGAGGAGGAAGCGATCCGCGTCTGTCAAGCGCAAGACCCTAAGCCCGGCGATTTGTACGTGACAGGAGCAGGCTCGCTGCCGTTTCGCGGGGTCCTTCACTTAGTGACGATGAAGCAGCCTGCAGGGGCGACGTCGTATGACATCGTTCGGGCGTGTCTCGAGCGGCTCGTCGCGCACTGTCGGGAGAACGGAATCAAGAAGGTGGCGTTGCCAGCGCTAGGGACAGGCGTCGGAAGGCTTGACAAAGAAAACGTGGCGCAGTTGTTTGTCGAGGTGTTGGGTCCGGTCGAGGATGTGGAGTTTGTGGTGGTGGATATTGATCAAGCATTCATCCGTTTTGTCCAACAGCGCCAATAAAGGGAGAAAAAGGGCCTTGATTTCATTTGGCCCTTCTTTTTTTGGCAATGAATAACGTGTTTCCTTCTTTCTCATATCATATTATAATAAGAACACACGAATGAATGAGTTTCATTGACTTTCTCATCCGGCCGACAGGAGGTGGCATCATCGTTGATGTCCGAATGACGAAGCCGGTGTGAAAGGGAGTGGGGTTTCCTGTTCGAACCGCGATCAGGAAAAACAGCCAAAAATGCCAATGCGGGCGTTTTTGGCGCCATCCGGAGGGATGAATCATGTTATTCTCATTGCCAACATTAAAGACATGTCAAGTGTTAGTGGATGAATTTCGTTCGGCCCCACAGCCGTTTGAGCCGGAAAAACTCTGCTTTGCGGGTGTCGGGGACCGAGACGTTTATAATATTTCCGCACCATTTGTGGATGAAGGAGAATGGGTGATCGCTGGGCGCGTCGAGGCGCGCGACAGCGAGCAGTCGGAAGTGTACTTTTTCGTCGAGCGCGACGGCGTTTGGGTCCCTCGTGAAGGAGCGCCGGTGTTCGCCTTGCAAGACCCGTTCGTGTCGCGGATTCACGGCCAATTGGTGTTTGGCGGCGTGGAGACGTTCCCACATCCGGTGTTTGTTGGCGAGCATAGCTGGCGGACGGTCTTTTACCGCGGACCGAACATTCGCCGCTTGGAAAAGTTCGCCGAAGGGCCGGACGGGATGAAAGACATCCGCCTTGTCGAGTTGAAAGATGGCTCGATCGGCGTGTTTACCCGACCACAAGGGGAAAAAGGCGGCCGTGGGAAAATCGGTTTCACCCGCATTTTTTCGCTCGATGAGTTGACGCCAGAAGTGATCGAGGCAGCGCCGATTCTTGATGCCCAATTTACGGATGAAGAATGGGGCGGCGTGAACGAGGCGCATTTGCTTGCAAACGGGCTTGTTGGGGCGCTCGGCCATATCGCTTGCTTTGACGAGCAAGGCAACCGCCATTACTACCCGATGGTGTTCGTTTTGAATCCAGAGACGATGGAGCGTTCTGAGCTGGAATTGCTTGCGCTTCGCTCCCACTTTTTAGACGGACCGGCGAAACGGCCGGATTTGGCGAACGTTGTCTTCAGCGGGGGGCTCGTCCGCAAAGGCGACGGCACCGCCGAGCTGTACGCTGGCGTTGGCGATGCGGAAGCGCAAAAAATTTCGCTCATCGACCCGTTTGCGAAATACGAAGCGCAAGAGCTCGATCGGATGTATGCTTCCGTTTAGCGAACAGGATCGGTGCGACAGACCTTCTCTTGATGAGGAAGGTTGGCGGCCGATCCTTTTTCACATTTGGCCGGCAATGTTTCTCGCCTTGTGCGAAGGACTTCGGTTTGACATGAACATGACCTGTTCGTAGGGTAGGGCAGAGCGGTAATCGGAGTTGCGTTGCTCTCCTAGGGAAGACCATTTTCCTCTCCCATTGCCCCTTCCGAAGCCATCCGGTATACTGAGAAAAAAGGGAATGGGGAGGGGCCTTCATTGTCCTTGCCGCTTGCTTTTGGTGTGTCGTATGAGCGCTATTGGGTCCTGCGTGAACAAAGCGATGAGCGTTTAGAATATATTGATGGGGCCGTGTATATGACCCCGTCACCCAGCGTTCGTCATCAGTTGATCTTGAGCCGGCTTCATTTTCAGTTCAGTTTGTTTTTTCGAGGAAAGCCATGCCATGTGTTGGCGGCGCCGCTCGATGTGGAGTTGGTTGATGAGCAAACAGGGGAACGAAACGTGGTCGTTCCCGATTTGACGGTCATTTGCGGCGAAAAAGAGTTGGATGGAACGAAGTATATTGGGGTTCCGCCGCTGATCGTCGAGATTTTAAGCCCATCAAACCAGGCGCACGATCTCGTCACAAAGTTCCATTTGTACATGGCGCGCGGCGTCCATGAGTACTGGATCGTCAATCCGATGAAACAGGCCGTGATGGTGTATACGCTCAATGAGGAGCGGCTATATGAGCAAGCTGATGTCCAAGTCAAATCCGGTACGGTACGCTCTGCGTATTTTCCGGGGCTTGAGGTCGACATGGCTGAATTGTTCCATTGACGAGGCGCAAAGAGAACGGCTTGCAAGCGAACAGCGTGGGAACAATCCCACGCTGTTTTGGTGTCCAACGGGATCGGGGCGGCGTTCATCGCCCGCGTGATGTCCCTTTACGGTTGCTTTTGCCGCTTTTCCCGCTCGTTCAGCTTTTCTTCCATTCGCTTCAGCAATTTCTCCCACGGATTTTCCACCGGTTTTTTCTTCCGTTTTGGTTTTTCTTCCGGCATGATCAAGCGCCTCCTTTCGCCGCCGCGGATAAGGCGAGCAAGTCGCGCAGTTCTTCATCAGACAATTCCGTAATCCACGCCTCGCCTTCGGTGATGATGTCAGCGAGCGCTTGCTTTTGTTCGAGCATCTCGTCGATTTTTTCCTCGATCGTCCCTGTCGCAATCAGTTTATGGACGTGGACGAATTTCGTCTGTCCGATGCGGTAGGCGCGGTCGGTCGCTTGGTTTTCCACAGCCGGGTTCCACCAGCGGTCGAAATGGATGACGTGGTTGGCGGCTGTCAAGTTGAGGCCGGTGCCGCCCGCTTTGAGCGACAAAAGGAAGATCGGTGCTTTTCGCGCTTGGAACTCATCCACCATCCGGTCGCGCGTTTGTTTTGGGACGCCGCCATGCAAAAACAACACCGGTTCGTTAAACAAGTCGGTAAGCAGCTCTTGGATCATCTCGCCCATCCGCACGTATTGGGTGAAGATGAGGCACGACTCGTCGTTGGCGCGGATTTGTTCGATGAGTTCGATGAGCTTTTCGAGCTTGTGCGACCGTTCGACGAGCTGGCGTGGATGGCGCTCTTTTAAATAGAGGGCGGGATGGTCGCAAATTTGTTTGATGCCGTTTAACATCTGCAAAATCAATCCGCGCCGCGCAAACGGACTGGCTTCTTTAGCCCGTTCAAGCGTGTCGTTGACAAGCTGCTCGTACAAAGCCGCCTGTTCGGCTGTGAGCGGGCAATATTCTTTTTGTTCGATTTTGTCCGGCAAGTTGAGGGCGACGGCTTCATCCGTTTTCGTCCGCCGCAGCAAAAACGGGCGGATGAGCGCCTGCAGCGCCGCTTTTTTGCGGGCATTCCCTTCTCTTTCGATCGGTCCGGCAAAGCGGCGCTCAAATTCCGCTTGGCTGCCGAGATAGCCTGGGTTGAGAAAGTGGAAGATGCTCCAAAGTTCGCTTAGGCGGTTCTCAACCGGCGTGCCGGACAAGGCGATTTTATGGTTCCCATGCAGGCGGCGGATGGCGCGCGCTTGTTTCGTTTGCGCGTTTTTGATGTTTTGCGCTTCATCAAGGCAAATCGTATGCCAGTGCATCTGTTTTAAATCGTCATGATCCAAATGAGCAAGGCTGTAAGACGTAATGACGAGATCGGCCTCGCCTGCCGTTTGCGCGAACGCTTCGTTTTTCGCCCGGTTCGGTCCGTGGTGGACATAGATGCGCAAGTCTGGGGTAAAGCGGGCGCATTCCTTTTGCCAGTTTCCGATCACACTTGTCGGGCAGATGAGAAGCGCCGGTGTGTTCGGACGTTCCGTTTCTTTTACATAGGTCAAATAGGCAAGGAGTTGCACCGTTTTGCCAAGCCCCATGTCATCGGCCAAGCAAGCGCCAAAGCCAAAGCGGCGCAAGAAGACGAGCCAGTCGACGCCGCGCTGCTGATATGGGCGGAGCGTGCCGCGAAACGACGGCGGCACGGCGACGGCGGGAAGTTCGTCGATGTTTTGCAGCTGTTGGACGAACACCCGAAACTGATGGTGCACATCAATGCGAATGGCGATCTCATCTTCTCCCGCCTCATCGTGTCCGTCCGCTTCGGTGAGCAGCGTCTGGGCGACGAGTTCATGGATCGGCACCCCTTCTTTTTTTGCCTTTTCCATGAGCGCCTGCGCGCGGCGGACAAGAGCGGGATCGAGAATGAGCCATTGGCCGCGCAGGCGGATGAGGCGCCGCTTTTGTTCCGCCAAAGCGGCAAACTCCTCTTCGGTCAGCTCGATGCCGTTAGTCGCCACCCGCCAGTCAAACTCGGCGAGGCGCTCAAGGCCGAATAATGATTCCGCGGTGACGGAAGGCGCCAGCTTCGCTTTGATCGACAGCTGCGCCTGGCGGATGTCGTGCCACCAGTCAGGGAGCAACAGGCGGACGCCTGCTTCTGTGAGCTTTAAGCTTTCTTCGGATAAAAAGCGCCATGCTTGTTCGTCGGACAGTTCATGAAGCAAAGACTCGTTTTCATCGCCAAGCCACGGCACGATCGCGCGGATGCGGCGGATGGCGCGTTGGACCGATGATTCATACGGCCGCCAAGCACGCGGAATGTCGCGTGCGGGCGCGATGGAGCTGTCATCGATGGCGATCAGCACGGGCTCAAGCGTCCATACGTCGCCGCCCTCGGACGGTTCAATGAGGCGCAGCCCGACGACAAACGGAGGCCGGTCGCCGAGCCAGCCGATTTGTTCCAGCCAGTCGTCTTCCGTTCCGGTCCATTGGTCGCCACGGGATGTGATCAACGGATACGTGCGGACGATTTCTTCCCAAATGCTGCGAAGCTCCGGGTCGCGTGAGAGCCAGTCGGCGACCGCAAGCGACCGCCATGTGGCGACGAACGGATCGGGATCATCGTCCGTGCTGCGCCAACGGGTGCGACCCGCTTCGCTCCATGCGCCGCCTGTGCTTTTCCAAAGGGAAGCGTCTGGAAGGAAGCGGCGTTCCTTCAACCCATTCCAAATGTGTCTCGCCCACTCTTCCAATTGGGCGGTGAATTCGTCTGCCCATTCAATGACGGAAAAGCGCGAGTGCGGACGCAACGCGAACAGGGTGAGCGCCTGCCACGGCGACAGCCGCACGATGTCGTGCTCGACATCCATCATGGTGCCGTAAAATGTTTCTTCGTGCCAGGCAAATAAAGGCGAAACCCATGATGAGGGATGGGTGGAACCCGAGAGCTCGAAACATCGAATCTCTTCATTCCATCTGCAGGAAATCTGAATCGTCTCCAATGCCTTCATGGAAGCAATTTTCCTTTCTTCAATTCTTCATGAAACGCGCGCAGGCGCGCCGTTTTGGCGAGCAGCTGCTCAAGATACGCTTCCCATTGATCGAGCCGCTTCATCGAACGGTAATGAGTCCGCAGCGTTTTCAAGTGGCGGACCGCCCTTTGGTAGCTCGCCCGGTTTTTTTCTTCGAGTCGCTTCATCACGGCCCGATGATATAGCGGCATCACCAGTTCCGCTCCACGGGCTTGCAATGTTTTGAGCAGCTGCGGATGCAATTCATCGGCGGTGATGTTTACCCATAAAAACAGGTCGACGACTTCCCGGTAGCGTCCTTGCTGATACAAAAAATTGGTGTAATGGTTCACGCTGTAAGGGAGGCTTCGCTGCAAAAACTCCTCCCATGCATTCGGGCGATTTCGTTGGCGGGCATACATTTCAAACAAATGAACCGCTTCGTCCAAAAAACTGCCCCGGATGAGGTGAGGCAAGTGGGAAAGGTAAAGGGGCCAATCCTCCTTCCCCTTTTCCCAAACGGCTTCAAACCGCTTCACGAGGCCGTTTTGGATGAACCGTCCGATCCATTCAATCAAAAACAGGCCTGCTTGTTCGGGGAACGCACGGTAAAGCGCCATCGCTTCGTCGTCTTCGCCAAGCAGGAAGGAAAGGTGGGCCGCCGCCATGGCGGCGCGGGTGCTGCCTTGTTCATGGGCGAGCCGAAGGAGTTCGGCCCGTTCTTCCTGCCGCCATGCGGGCTTGGTGAACAACAACTCCCACGCGGTTGTGTAAAAGTCATAGCCGAACGATGACAGCGCCCCGTCCAAAAACAATAGATCACGCACGTACGGAATTGTCTGTTCGATCAATGCGTTGAGCGACCGCGGCAGCGATTTGCCAGACAATTGTTCTAGGGCGTCAAAGGTGCGGTCGGCGACATGGTTGACGTCCTGCTGCCAGGAAAACTGCCCGTAAGAGGCGAATCCGCCGTCATTCCAACCTTGATCCTCCCCGTACTGCCGAAGCTTCTCCAATAAAAAGAGAGCGGCATGAAGCTCCCGCAGCGGGCGGGCGCCGGCTTGCTTCCCTTCGTTTTTGCCCAGCTTCGGGAGAAGCTGGAAGGCCAAACGGTACGGCCAGTTTTGGCCGTTTTGATGGCGGGAGAAAAAGTCTTGATACTGTTTCTCAAATTGGTTCCACCAATCTTCGACGGTTTCATTTGGAGTGATGGAAAGGGCAGTCGGTTTCCCCACCCTTTTTTGAGCGAGCGGCTCCTGCTCATTAGCAGCGGGCGCCTCTTTGCGCAACGCTTCGATTTGGCCTTTTTTCCACAGGCGGAACAGCTCGCCGCTGTCCAACACATTGCCGTATATGTAAAAAAACAGCGCCAAAATGTGCGGGCATAGTCCTTCTGTCCCGCATGGACAGCGATGGCGGCGGGTGATGTTGGCTAAGTCGAGCATGACCTCATGGGGGGTGATGTCAGAAACGACCCCTTCCACTTCGTGGCTGTTGATGACCATGACGTTATAGACCAACCCGTTTCTTGACAAGTCGCGCCCTTTTTGAATGAGATGATGGAAAATAGAAAACGGCAATTCTTTCAGCAATTCGCCAGCCGCCTGTTGCAAAAGCGGTTTGGAAATGGTCGTTTGCAGCATGTCGGTTCGTCCTTTCCGTTCATTTCCCTATCATTTAATTATAGCATGTCGAAATGGGGAACGCTATGCGATTCCCGGTGGAAGCGGCCTGTCTTCTGCATTTGTTGCTGGGAATGTGTAGGTAGAAAAGCTGACGATGATATATCTTCTGCCAATGATGGTATAATGGAAATAGGCAAAGCCTAAGTTTAAGAGAAAGCAGGTGCATCGAATATGGCGGCAGTGCCGCGAAACGAACCATGTCCGTGCGGAAGCGGAAAAAAGTACAAGCATTGTTGTGGAAAAAAAGAGGCGGTGTCGATTGCGTCGTTGATTGACCGTGAGTTGATCGAATGCATGAATGATATGCGTCAGTTTGTCTTGCAGCGGTATGAGAGGGAGGCGGAAGAACTTTTGGGCCAGTTCCCGCTTGAAGAGATGCCGGAGGAACTCGAGCTTGGCGTGCAGATCATGGCGGTGAACTGGATGTTGTTTTGTTGGCCGCTTGATGAAACAGGACAAACGATCTTTTCCGCTTACCGGAAAAGCCGTCATTGGGAGCGGTGGCGCTCGTCCGTTCAAGCTCACATCGAGAGGTGGGAAGGAGCCGTTCCGTCGCTTGGCGAGTTCATCGGCTATGATGATGAAAATCGCCCCGTTGTCCGGGATTTGTTGACGGGAGAGGAAAGGAACGTCCATTTATTGGCTTCCTATCAATGGCCGAACGTGATCGAAAAAGGGGATGCGGTGTTCGGCTTCCTTGTCCCGTACCAGGAAGTGTTCACGTATTTCACGACGGTGTTTCCGTTCCCAGCATCAGGGAAAGAGCGATTGCTTCGGGCGATTCAAAAAGAAGCGGAGTGGAGCGGTCAGTCGGCGGCTTCATGGATGGGTTATCAGTTTGTTGATGTGTTTTCCGCCATGTTGCTGGAGTGGCTTTGGCAGTTTGCCAAACAGTTCAAATGGGATGATCCGAAACAAGCCGACGTCATTCGCGAGCTGGATGAAAACGAGCCGGAGGCGCCAGCGGCGCTGCTCAATCAAGCTTTCGCCATATGGGCGCTCTATTGCGGAAAAACGTCCCGCCTTCCTTATTCTGTTCCCGTCTACGCTGCGGCGCTCCGCCATGTGGCCGGTCATTTGATGAAGGCAGAAGGATCGGATGTGGAAGACATTGCCGATCGGTATGACGTGATGTCCCAAGATGTGCGGTCGGCGGCGTTGGAGTTTTTCCTGATGGCTGTCGATGATGAAGACGACGAGGAATGGCTCGATGACTGGGAGGAAGACTGGTTCGAAGAGGACGGGGATGAGCTCGATGCGCGCATCGATGAATGGATCGATGACATGGATCTTATGTTGATGCGTGAAGGATGGGACGAGAAGCGAGTCAACCGTCATATTGATCGAGCCATCCGTTCGTGGCGGAAAGAAGGGCTGCTTGAGGGAGTGAATGAAAAAGAATTGCGCGAGGAGCTCCGCGATTTAGCGTGGGAGATGTTCACCGATCGGGGCTTCATCTAAAAGGCTGGTGAAAAACAACCATTTGATGTGCGGCATTGATCGACGTTTTGAAAAGGAAAGATTAGAAGGGAGGACAATGCATGTCGATCGGTCGAAATGATCCGTGCCCGTGCGGAAGCGGGAAAAAGTATAAGAAGTGCTGCATGAACAAACAACAGCAGCATGAAATCAAGCGGATGCGGCAGCGCCGCTTTTTTGACCAAAAATATGAGCTGTCGCAAATGGTGCAGCGTTTTTTGGATGAATCGCTGTCTTATGATGAACGTGAAGCGGTAACCCGTATGTTTCGCCAAATGATCGAACAAAAGGATCATCGTGAAGAGTTGAAGGTGTTTGAGACGCTTTGGCGCTTTTTTCTCCATCGTTATCCGAATGGATTGCGCGGCATTGAATGGTTTCAAGAGGAAAAAGGGCGTCGCCTGTCTCCAGAACTCAAGGAAATGTTGGACCGCTGGGTTCGGCTTGTGCCGCGCCTTGTGCAATTTGTCGATTTGCATGATGAAGGAGGAGTGGCGATCGACCGGCTGACGGGTGAGAGACTCCTTATGCCGTATTGCGAGACGTTGGAGATTGTTCGTCCGTGGGGCGGCATGTTTGCCTTTTTGGAGCCATTTGACGGCGGGTATTATGTTTGTGGTGTATCATCGATTGTTGATCCGAAGGGCGTGGAACGGGCGGAAGAGAACATTCGCTCCTTGTTGACGCAAACCGGCTGGCCATATGACAAGGTAGCCGTTGAGCATTTTCTCGATATCGTCGATGTAGCTTATCCCCCGATGCCAGACGATGTACAAGAGGAACGAACGCGGTGGACTTATGAATATGAATGTAAGGAAGCCGCTGAGGCAGTGAGGAAGCTCGCTTCGATCGGACGGGCTCAGATTGACAACGACGATGGGGAAAAGGTGGAAGGTTCATGGTGCACCAATGTGTACCATTATATCGGGTTGTTTTCCCCTGAACCGATTCGTGTGTTTGAACTAGGCGGTTCATTATCGGCTCATCGGTCGCGGCTTGTGTTGTCTACTGAGAAGGAACAAACGGCCGAACAGCTTGTGTCGTTGCTGCGGGCGTTCGGGTATTCCCTAAAAGAACGAAAACGGCAGACAGAAGGCATTTTGCGCCGCAAAGGGGTAGAAAACGTTTCGTTTCATATTGATCCAGAGCCCGGCTCTCCTCCTTGGGCTGGGACGCTGGCCGGGCTGGCCGTTCAATTGGAAAAAGCCCTTCATGTCCCGCATGAGCAATGGAATGGGAAAACCCCCCATGAAATGGCGCGTGAAGGGCATGTTCAAGAAGTTGATGAGTGGCTGAAAGTGTATGAATTCAATTTGTTTAACATGCAAGAACGAGCGAATTTGCCGGTGTCCATAGGAGTGAATCACATTCGCTCCCGTTATGGATTGCCTCTATCTCCGTTTGATACGTCGCACCGCTCTTCGGACTTATGGAAAATGAAATGGCTTGGTCCGGAAGAAACCGACACATTGTGGATCCGGACGGAATGGGAAGGAATGTTTTTCACTGATGACTTGTTGACGTTTTATAACGAAATCGCCATGAATGAAAAAGCAGAAGAAATCAAAGAGACATGTTTGCTCGTTGTTCTGCTGCTGTGCGAATATATGGAGGGCCGGTCGTTTTCATCGTGGGGGGACGTAGGAGAAGAAGATTGGAAACAATGCATCGTCGAGCAAATCCCTACAAGATGGAATTCGCTTCCATGGGAAGCAGTGAGCCAAGCGCTTGATATGCTTCCTGAGCTGGCCGGATGGCTGGATCGCCGTTATGGAACGAAGCATCGAAAAGCCGTTTGCGCCGTTTTGGAAGATGTCAGAAGCGAATTGGAACATTGTTTTGCTTTGCTGGATGAATGGGGAACGGAGAGAGGCGAGGCTAATGAGAAACTGGCGGTTTGGCAATTTGCGCATTCGTTTGGCTTGCCCGTTCCTCTTTCCGTTGATTTCTCCTTTTTCCGCGTCAAGTACGTAGAGCGGGGGAAAGCGGTGCTTGATTGGCTTGTCCATAACCGAACGGTGACATGGGATGTTCCGGAGCGAGCAGAGCCGCATCTTTTGCCCGGCATGTATATAATCGCCGTGGTGGATCGCAACGGCAAGGTGAGCGATCTTGCCCGCGCGTACCCGCCGGCTTTCTCTCCGTACTTGGAGCCGTGGCTTCAAGCGCTGAAAGAGCGGCCGGACAAGGTGGAGAAAGAACTGTCCGCGCTTCAAGAGCGAGTGCGTGCATCGGCGGCTCGTTTGATCCGCCGGCCGTAGGCGTCCCCGATGAATGCGGAAGCGGCCCCTGCCCGCTTGGCGGGACAGGGGCCGCTTTAGAGTGTTGCGGTCGTCTCTCATCCCACGGTTTCAGCCGCGTGGAGTGTCAAAATTGGATATAGGCCAGCCGCTTGTTGGCTTCCTCGACGTCAAAGGCATCCGGGTCAAAATCGTCGCCTTTCATTTCGTACATCCAGTCGAGCCGTTCGCGCAGTTCTGGGTCGGCAAGGGAATCTTTGTTTGCGGCTGACTCGAGCAGTTCCAGATAGCCATAGACGCCGCCGCAATCCTCGGGAGGGCACGCCCGTTTTCCTTTCAGGCAAGTGGCGCGTTCTAGCGGTTTCGGGAGCGTCTCGATCTTTTCGACGGTGATGGTGTGGCGCCAGTAGTCGCCAAAATCGTACGTGTACTGAAATTTTTGTTTTTCTTTCTTGAGCCATTGTTCGAGCGTGGTGCGGCGCGCGTCTTCGAACATTTTCCCAAATTCGTAAAAGTCCCAGTCATCGGGAATGCCGATGACGATATCGCCGAATTCGAATTCATATAAATGCGCTTGCTCCCATCCCATCGCTTCTTGGATGGCCAAATGAAGCTGGTCAAACGTGGCGTGCCCGGGCACAAGGACGCGGCGCCAGATGGGCGGACGGATGCCGTTTAATGAAATTTTCAGCTGGTAGGCGGTTTTGGAGCGGCGCGGTTTCTTCGACGGTGAACTTTTGCTTTTTGTCGCTTCCACCCAACGACCGCGTGGGCGGGCAGGCTCCGTTGAACCGAGCTTCGTCATCAGTTCATCAATCAAATCTATGAGTTTTTTTTCTTCCATCAACATCGTTCTCCTTTTGGGTTCGTTTTTGTATACTTATAGTTTAACCTGTTTTTCCAAAAATCAAAATAATTGAAGCATCACGATCGCGGTCATCTTGCCTCCGGTCATCATGTATCGGAATGAGCGAGCCGATCGGGAAACGGTTGGAAATATGCATGCCGTATTGGTGCGTTGCCCCATCGCCGGCATTGGCGCATCGTTTTGTCCGCTGTCGCACGAGGGGGCATTGTGCGGAAATGGGGCGTTCATTGTCGGTTTGTGGATGTCGGCGGCGCCCGTTCTGTCGAGCGGTTTTCGCGGCTGGCAGACAGGAAATGGCCGATTGCGCGCGAACCATATAGTAGTAATGAGAGAACGGGGAGGGAGCGCGCATGAGGCGGGGGGGATGGCTCGCCGCATCGTTTTGTCTGCTTTGCTTGTTTGCACTCCTTTGGCCGTCGGGAGCGAAAGGGGAAAATGGCACGGAAGAAACGAAGCGCTTGGCGGTCGTGATGGCGGATCGCGTCAACGTCCGCCAAGGACCGGGGGTGCCGTATCGGCCGATGGCGAACATCCGCCGCGGCGAAGTATACCGGGTGGTGGATGTGAAAGACGGCTGGGTGAAAATTGAATGGGAGAACAATCGGACCGGGTGGATGGCCGAGCCGTACGCCGTCTTTGTGCAACGCGCCGAGGTGGTGCAAGAAAATCGGCTCCGCCTGCGGCAGGAGCCGGGTGCGAAAGCCCGCATTCTCGGCCATTTGACGCAAGGGGAGACGGTGTGGGTGATTGGTGAAGAAGGAGGGTGGAAAAAAGTAGTGGCGGAAGATGCCGTCGGTTGGGTCGCTGCCTCGTATTTGGCGCCAGCTGAGAACCGCTCTGTTTCGCAGTCGGAAGGAGTGGTGGACACCGATTCGCTCAACGTGCGGGCGGCGCCATCATTGGACGCAGAACGGATCGGGCGTCTGTTGCGCGGCGATCGCGTCAAGATTGTCGAAACAAAACAAGACTGGCATAAGATCATCGCCCGTTCGGGCCTGGCCGGCTGGGTGGCGGCTGATTACATCGGCGTGGAAAGTGAAAAGGCCGCCAAAAATCAAGAAGGGGCGGTGGACGCCTCCGTTCCGCCTTCTATTATTCGCCTTGGCGGCCCGCAAAGCTACGTGAGCCGCTGGACGCCAGGCCCCGTTCAACCGTTGGCTGGAAAAACGATCGTTCTTGACGCCGGGCATGGCGGCAAAGACAGCGGGGCGCAAAGCGTCGATGGCATCAAGGAAAAGGAGTTGACGTTGGAAACCGTCAAGCTCTTGAAAAACAAACTGCAGTCGTACGGCGCCCGCGTCGTGTTGACGAGGGATGGCGATGATTATGTGCCGCTGTCGGCGCGCGTCGCCGCCGCCCGCTTGTATCAGGCGGATGCGTTTATCAGCCTGCATTACGACAGCGCCGCTGACCGGCAGGCGAGCGGCATTACGATCTACTATTACGACCGGTTAGCGGATTATAGGTTGGCCCAATCGTTCGAACAGCCGTTTTCGCAATTCGTCCTGCTTCCGTTCCGCGGCGTTGCGTTTGGCGACTATTACGTGCTGCGGGAGAACGAGCGGCCATCCGTGCTGCTCGAACTCGGCTATTTAAGCAACCCGTCCGATGCCGGAACCGTTGCGGGCGATGGCTATCGGGAAGCGGTGACGACGGCAATGGTTCATGCCGTGCTTCGGTATTTTGAATGAGGTTCTGTTTCGCGGCGGACGCGTTATGGAAAGGAGCCGACTCAAAAGGCCGTCCGCATGCCTCGGTGAAACACATTCGTTCGATGCGGTATATATAAGTCAATGAAAGAGGGTGTGTCGCTGCATTTTGAGACATCCTCTTTTTCTATGACCGTGGTGAACAGGTAATTGTTGAAAAAAAGTTGAAAAAATATAATATTTATAAATGTGTGAAATAATCATTTTTCGTTTTTTTCTATCGTCTAGAAGGATGGTGAAAAGGCTCTTCACCACAAGTTGTACTTGATGATTTAAGATCGGTGTGCATAGCGAAAATAGAGGGTACAAAAAATGCGAATTTTCCTGTATGGTAAAGGTGACCAAACCAAACCATTGGAGGAAAATTCGCATGTACTCTCAGTTTATCAAAGAACTTATCGATTTACCAGATGTTTTGATTCAAAAGGTGCGAAAAGAAGGAGATCGTTGGATTTTCGAACTTTCTCTACCTGAACAATGCCCATTATGTCCCGTCTGCTTGAAACGCACGATCAAAATGACAGGAAAAAAGAAGCAATGGATGCATGGCTATGCTCAACGAATCGGGATTTTTTGGATTGAACTTCCTGTCGAGCGCAGACGTTGTAGTACGTGTGGCATGACGTTCAGCACGTCTTATCCAGGAATCTCCCCTCGAAGTGTGGCAACAGACGCTTTTCAGCAATGGGTGGCGCAATCTTGCATCGGGACATCCATTCAGGCAGTAGCTCGGATGCTCAAACTCCCTTACACGACCGTGGAACGTTGGTTTTATACCCATGCCCCTTCCTTCCTATCGAATGATATCCAACCAAAGGCGGTTTGTGTCGATGAATTTGCCTTTCGAAAAGGGCATGACTACGGAGTGGCGATCATGGATGCCGAGACGGGAGAAGTGTATGCCATCGAAGCTGGAAAGAACGAGGAAGCCATCAGACGTGCGTTGGCGCATGTGTCTCGTTCTGTTCAGTATGTCGTAAGCGATTTAGCCCCAGCGATGAAAAAAGCCATTCAAGGGGGTTGCCCAGAGGCGACACACGTGGTCGATTATTTCCATGTCATTCAGCTGTTTACGGATGCTTTAGATCGTTGCCGCAAATATGTAGACAAAGGAAGCAGGAAACACGGAAATGTTCGTTACGTTTGCCGTTTATTGAGCACATGCCCAGAGAAATTGACGGAGGAAGAACGTCAAATCGTACGAGAATGGTGTAATGAAAGCGATGACTTAAAGTCGGTCTACCAATCGCTCCAACATTTTCGTTATGTGTCCAAAAGCAAAGACGAGCAACAGGCGAAACGACGTTTGGAGTCTTGGATTCATCGGTATTCGTTTTGTCCTTGTTCGGTTGTGCGCGCGATTGCAAAAGCGCTCGTCAAGCGAACAGAAGAAATCGTTTCTTGCATTTTATCCCCTTACTCGAATGGGAAAATGGAAGGAACGAACAACAAGATCAAGCTGATCAAACGTCGAGGATATGGATACAGAAATATCCAGCGTTTTGCATTACGGGTTCGGTTAGAAACGACTAACATACTTTAATGGCAGGTGCAAGTACATCTTTTGGTGATGAACCGGTGAAAACTTGCCGTCTATTTGGCGATCGGGCCGTTTTTTGGCATTCCAAGAGCGGCGAGCGTCGCTTATGAAATCGGGGCGAAGCCGTTTTTCATCGATGGCGGCGCGGCGCTCGGCAAGGCTTTGGATCGGACATCGGCCAACAAACGGAAGCACGCGGCGTAAATCAACCGGGAGGCGAGGGTCTCCCGGTTTTCGCTTTTGGACGGACAGAAACGGTGAAATTTGTGGGGTGATTCGCTATAATGAGGACAAGCGACGATAGCCGCAAAGGATCGAAAAGGTGTGATGAACCGTGAAAATCACGATCGCCGGGGCGGGGTATGTGGGGCTGGTGACCGCCGCCTGTCTGGCTGATAAAGGCCATGATGTCATATGCGTGGACGTGGATGAGGAAAAAATTCGCTTGTTAAATAAAGGGATCGTTCCGATTTATGAGCCGGGACTTGAACCGCTCATCGAACGAAACAGCGCCCGCCTTCGCTTTACGACCAACGATGTGGAAGCGTATCAGCAGGCGGAAGTGATTATGATCGCTGTCGGCACCCCGCCGCTTCCGGACGGTTCCGTGCATCTTGACGCTGTTTGGAAGGCGCTCGGCCGCATCGTGCTGGCGGTGGAGCGCGACTGTCTCGTGGCGATCAAATCAACGGTGCCCGTCGGCACAGGGGATGAGGCCGCGCGCTTTGTAGCTGAAAACGGACGCCCTGGGGTGCGCATCGACATCGTTTCCAATCCGGAGTTTCTCTCACAAGGAACAGCCGTGCGCGATACGCTGCAGGCGCCGCGCATCGTGTTGGGGGTGGAATCGGAGCGCGCCGAGCGGGTGATGAAGGACCTGTACGCCCCGTTTGCCCTCCCGTACGTCGTGACGGACCGAAGAAGCGCAGAGATGATCAAATACGCCGCCAATGTGTTTTTGGCGCTGAAAATTTCCTACATCAACGAGATCGCCAACGTCTGTGAACTGGTCGGCGCTGATGTTCAGGCGGTGGCGGAAGCGATCGGCATGGATCCGCGCATTGGCCGCCGCTTTTTGCGCGCGGGCGTCGGCTATGGGGGCTCGTGCTTGCCGAAAGATGCGAAGGCGCTTTACGCGTTGGCTGCTTCCCATGGCTATTCGCTCAAAACCGTGTGGGCGGCGATGGACGTCAATGAGAAACAAAAGTGGAAGCTCCTTGACAAAGCGCGTCCGTATATCAGAGATTTTCGCAACCGGACTGTTGCCGTCCTTGGCGCCGCATTCAAGCCCGGCACGGACGATGTGCGCGAATCGCCGGCATTGGCGAACATCGAACGCCTGATCGCCGAAGGAGCCGCCGTGCGCGTCTGGGACCCAGCTGCCCTCGGACATGTCGCCCGTTGCTTTGGCGATGCGGTTGTTGGTTGCAAAACGATTGAGGAAGCGATTCGCGGAGCGGATGTTTGTTTCATTTTCACCGAATGGCCGGCCGTGCTCCAGTTTGACCTTCACCGCTACAAGGGGCTCATGAAGACGCCAATCGTGGTGGACGGGCGCAACTGTTACGACTTGAGGGCAGCCGAAGCAGCCGGCCTGATCTACGAATCAATCGGGCGGCCAGCGGTGGGTGGATGGCAAAGCGCGATGAAGGAAACGGTGGAGCATCACGAATGACGTTTGGGACAGCAGCTCACTCACTAAACGTGCAGTGGGCTGCCTTTCTTTATGAATGTGAGGGAATGAAAATTCCAAAATTTCCGTTTATAATATTAGGAAAGTAGAAGAGAGGGGGAAACGTCATGATAAACGAAGAGATCAAACGGCTGGTCGATGAAGTGAAAGCGGATGTCATCGCCTGGCGCCGCCATTTGCACGCCAATCCAGAGCTGTCTTTTGAGGAGGAAAAAACGGCGCAGTTCGTTTATGACACGCTGCAGTCGTTCGGGAATTTCCAGCTTTCCCGGCCGACGAAAACGAGCGTCATGGCGCGGCTCATTGGCAAACAGCCGGGCCGGGTCGTCGCCATCCGCGCCGATATGGATGCGCTGCCGATTCAAGAGGAAAACACGTTTGAGTTTGCCTCGAACAACCCCGGCGTCATGCATGCGTGCGGGCATGACGGCCATACGGCGATGCTGTTGGGGACGGCGAAAATTTTTTCGCAGCTGCGCGACCAAATCAACGGCGAGATTCGCTTTTTGTTCCAACATGCGGAAGAACTGTTCCCCGGCGGGGCGGAAGAAATGGTGCAGGCCGGCGTCATGGACGGGGTGGACGTTGTCATCGGCACTCACCTTTGGTCGCCGCTTGAGCGCGGAAAAATCGGCATTGTGTATGGGCCGATGATGGCCGCACCCGACCGGTTTTTCATCCGCATCATCGGCAAAGGCGGCCACGGGGCGATGCCGCACCAAACGATCGATGCGATCGCCATCGGCGCCCAAGTCGTGACGAACTTGCAACATATCGTCTCACGCTACGTTGACCCGCTCGAGCCAGTCGTTCTGTCCGTGACGCAATTTGTCGCCGGTACGGCGCATAACGTCCTGCCTGGGGAGGTCGAAATTCAAGGGACGGTGCGGACGTTTGATGCGGAGCTGCGGCAGACGATCCCGCAATGGATGGAGCGCATTGTCAAAGGCATTACCGAAGCGCACGGCGCTTCGTACGAGTTTCAATTTGACTACGGCTACCGCCCGGTCGTCAACTACGATGAAGTGACCCGCGTCATCGAAGAAACAGCGCGCGAGCTGTTTGGCGATGAAGCCATCGCCCGCCTGAAGCCGAACATGGGCGGCGAGGATTTCTCGGCCTTCTTGCAAAAAGCGCCGGGCAGCTTTTTCTACGTCGGCGCTGGAAACAAAGAAAAAGGCATCGTTTATCCGCATCACCACCCACGCTTTACGATTGACGAGGATGCACTTGAGATTGGGGTGCAGCTGTTTGTCGCGGCGACGTTGAAACTGTTGGCGGGGGCGGAGTAAGGCGCTTCCGCTTTTTTGCACATCTTAAAGGCGGATCGATGTATTACATACTCTTTCTTTGTCGCCAATTCACATGGTTGAACTTGGTGCAGCTCACGTGAGCGGAGAGGAAATGAAGGGGGCATGGAGTTCCCTGCCTCCCTTGCTTTTTCAGCCCCAACTCGATCAAGACGTCAAGGCTAGGCGATTTTTATAATCTTTGTAATCGACGCTGGGTCGGGGTCTTGGTGGTAAAGAGTATGGACAAAATCGCCATCAAGCGTAGCGAAGTAGTCATAATGGTGGTATGTTGCAATGGCATAATGCAAGGCATCATAGGCTTCGAGCTGGAACAACCGCATTTGAGCCAAGGCTAAATCTTGAATGTGGGCATCTGTTGTTAGGAATTCAATGTGGAAATGGTGCCTTAGGGCAGATAAAAATTCATTATATCGGTCAATGGAATTGTTGTAGAAGATTTGCAACTTGTTTCTTTTTGAGGGATAATTCATCTTCACTAATTTGATTAATTCTGAAACATTAATAAAAACGTTCTTCTTGTAGAAACTTGGAATCTGTTTTTTCCAAACGTTATATAGGAAGGATACGCTTTCTTCTGATTCCCCAAGGTGATGATTATGGCGAGACTTTGAACGTAAATGGGATTGATTTTTATGGTAGATTTCTAATGGTACTAGAATTTCTTGAATGAATAAGTTATGTACTACTTCCCCAAATACATGTGTACTGATCCCTAATTTCGTTATACCTTCGTTATGCCACTTTTGAAGGATTTCACATACCTTATCTCCCCTTGGATCATTGGAGTCCATATAGGCCAAAATAAAACAAGCATCGATGTATATAGACGCTTGTCCAAAATGTTCATCTATGGCATCTTCATATGTCATCACAAAAGACATAATCGGCTATCGTCCTTGTTTGTAGATGTCCACTAATTTTTTGCCAAAGGGAGAAGGTTTGGCTATTTTTTTCCGTAATTCGGCAAATGGAAGATCCTTATCTGGTTTATTGGCCTGTTCAGTGTGAGACAGTGTCACCCTCATTTTCGTTTCCAAAGCGGAGGGCATATCGATCACCTCATTGATTCCCCTTTCTAAAAATTATGGTTCATCACCAAATTTTGTGATTTAGTGACAAAAAAGAGAAAGCACTGACGAGATCCTGGCAATAATGTTAGCGGTGAAATAAACATTAAGGAGGTCTCGTAAGTGCTTTCTATACCACTAGGATTGCCAGAATTTAAAGTGATTAAACAAGAACTTCTTTCCTATGGTTATGCGATTCATGTAGAGAAAACAGAGACACAGGAACGTTGCCCTCATTGTGGGTTTGCCACTTCCTCTGTCCACGACAGACGGACAAGAAAAGTACGGGATTTGGCGATTTTCCATCAACCGGTGTACTTGTTCATAAAGGTAAAGCGCTATCGGTGCTGGAATTGTTCTCAAGTGTTTTCCGCCTCTTTGGAATCGATTCCACCCAATCAACACTACACCAATCGATTTTGTGAGTACTTGTATGAACTTTGCGAAGGCTCCACCATTCAAGAGGTTAGCCGAAAGCACCGCATCCCATATACAACATTGGAACGCATTTATTACTCCATCGCATCGAAAAAAGCAAAAGAGCGTCAAACAGCGATAGAAGCATCTTCTCAAGAAGGAATGGTGCTTAGTTTAGATGAAATCGCTGTAAAAAAGGGACATCAGTATGAAACTGTATTGATGGATGCCAGAGCCGGATCGGTCATGGGAATGCATGCCGATCGCCAATGTGACTCCGCCATCAACTTGTTGAGCCAAAATATCCTGTCGAAAGAAATGGTCCAAACGGTGATTCTTGACATGTGGGAATCTTATCATAAGGCGGTTCGCGCCCTGTTTCCATCTGCTTCGATTGTCATCGATAAGTACCATGTGGTTCAAAAAGTGACACAAGCCTTGGATCAAGCAAGAAAGGAATTTTCTCCATTGAAAAAGGCTCGATATCTTCTCTTGAAAGGCTGTGAAAAGCTTCGTAAGGACCAACGGCTTCGATTAGACGATATCTTGGAGGAGTATCCGGCACTTTCCATTGCTTATTATCTGAAAGAGTTGTTTCGGGATTTTTACCGAACCGATGGATATCATGAAGCAAAGGAACGCTTGGAAGAATGGATTCAGTTAGCCAAACAGAGCCCTTTTGCTTCTTTTCAGAAAGCAGCCAACACGCTTGAAAGGTGGAAGGAGCCTATTCTTTCCTACTTTTTGTGCCCATATACGAATGCCCGAATTGAGGGGACGAATCACAAGATCAAAAACATCAAACGCCGGGCATATGGCTATCGAAATCTAGAACGGTTTCGTTTGCGTGTATTTCTGGAGTGTACAGGGAACACTACAGGCAGTCAGGCTGCTTAAGCGCTCCCTTCTTCCGCTATCGGTATGATAGTTGGTAGAATGGAACCCGTCAAGGAAAGCACTTGACTGTTTCCATTCTACCAACTTCGTGGTCTGTATGCGGAAGAAGGATCCTGACTGATGAACCTATTTCATCCAGCTAACATGTCTCTAGGATTGAGTAGAAATCACAGAAAATGGTGAAGACCCAAAATTATAATGCTGGTCAGAAAAAATGTACAGATTTTTCTTTTATTGAGCTTTTTGCGATGTTGATTTTATGCGGCTTTTTCTCCCACTAAAAAAGCATGTTAATCCGTATAATCCTTAGTGTGACAAGGGATTGAAGGTTTGGGGTGAATGTTTGTGTCGACACAAACATTCGCCGACTCCCCCTTGATTTTATCAGGTTTTACTGGGGTAAAAAGTTTTTTCCTTCTCTCCCATCCCTTGTGTACCAACGATTTCACGTCATCGAAAATAGCTCTTTATTACTATACCCTTGTTCATGAAAGCATAAACAGGGAGAGAATCTCTCTTAAAAGGGAAATGGGGAAAGAAAAAAGGGGGGGACGGAAAATTTCAGCGTTTGAGCGAACGATGTTCAAACATTCTGGATAAGCAACTTTCAAAAAAGAAAATGGAAAAGTATCACCCTCCCTGTTATGATGGTAAAGGGTTGAACGAACAAGGCGCCCGCTTTCGTTTGTTGTTTAGGTGCCTTGTTTTGTTGGCAAAAAGGTTGTTGGCAGGTGAAAACAATGAGAGATTTTCTCTCCCGCTGGCTCCCCGTCATTCTCTGGTGCCTCGTCATTTATAGCTTCAGCGAGTCTTCCTGGTTCACCGGGGCGAATACGGCTCACGTGCTGCAGGTGATTCTCTCGTATTGGCCGTTTGGCGGCGGGGATGAAGAGGGGACGTCATGGCTGAACGCTTTGATCCGCAAAGCGGCGCATTTGACCGAGTTTGGCATTTTGGGTGCGCTCGTATGGCGGGCGCTCTCGCCCAAGCGGTTGGCGTATGCGGGCGCCTGGCTGTTTGCGACCGCTTATGCGGCAACCGACGAGTGGCACCAATCGTTTGAACCGGGGCGGACGGCGACGCCGAAAGATGTGGCCATTGACTCGTGCGGGGCGCTGATCGCGCTTTTGATAGTATGGGGCTGCCGCCGTTGGCTCAGGACAAAGCATCAGGCGGTGAAACGCGGTGTATAATAAAACACAAGCTCTCCCGACGTATAGGCCGAGGGGCAGAAGGAAAGAATAGAAAATGAGTTTACGAGAAAAGGGAGAGAAGGCCATGGTCGCGTTTATCGCCTGGCTGTTTGTCGGCTCGTTCGTCATGCTTGTCATCATGAGCATGATGGTGGCGGCGAAACGGGCGGATGAAGCGGGCGAACGGTGGAAGGAAAAGTAAGAGGTTTGCAGAGGGACGTTGGGCAATGACCGGGCGTTTTAAATTTTCCAAGTTGTTTTCATCCAGGGGGCAGCGGCAACTCCCTTGATGAAAGGGGGCTGCTGGATGATGACTGTTGCGGAGACGTTGTCGCGAATGATTTCGTTTGCGTCGCTGATCGCAGCAGTCATTGTGGTATCAAAAGAAAAGTAACCCACCCTGCTCGGCCTAGGTGAGGGTGGGTTACTTCTGCCTGCTTCTGGGCCGCTGCACTTCTTGCGGCCACCGTGCGTGTTGGTCAGGGCATTGGCCGTTGCCAATGTCCTGTTTTTATCGTATGCCTTTCCATTCTTATTATAACCATAATCGAGGGAAAATCACAATACGGCTTGCATGGAAAAGAGCGTACACATTCCTGAGGATGTGCTCAAAAAATTGCTTGATGGCGCACGAAAAATAGGATATACTATGTGTAACCGGTTACACATATACAAAAAAGAAGGAATCGAAAATGGCAACGATTCGTGATGTGGCAAAGCGTGCAGGTGTCTCCGTCGCCACCGTTTCGCGTGTGTTAAATCAAAATGGATATGTTAATGAGGAAACGGAAAGACGGGTTAGACAGGCGATGAAAGAGCTCAATTATAAACCGAATGAAGTGGCGAGAGCTCTGTTTAAAAAGACATCGAAAACAGTCGGACTCATTGTCCCTGATATTACCAATCCGTTCTTTCCCGAACTCGTTCGCGCGGTGGAAGATGTGATGAATATTTATGACTATACGGTCATTCTATGCAATTCCGATGAGAAAGTAGAAAAAGAACGAGAATACATCGAAGTGTTAAAGCAAAAATATGTGGACGGCGTCATTTTGACCACGAATCAGTTCGCGCCGGAAGAAGTCGAGGAATGGGATGTTCCGATTGTCGTGCTCGACCGTCCGTTGCATGAGCGTTATCCGTCGGTGGTCGCGGATAATTACGAGGGAGCTCGTTTAGCGACGCGGCATTTGTATGAAGTGGGCTGCCGGCGGATTGCCCATATTCAAGGGCCCAACCACGTGGTGAACGCCATGGAGCGTTTCCGCGGCTATCAAGATGAAATGAGGGCGTTAGGGTTGGGAGATCGTCAGCTCGTCATTCAAGGGAATTACCAGTTGAAGCAGGCGAAAGAAGCGGTGATGGCCGCGTTGGCTGAACATGATATGGACGGGATCTTTGCCGGCAACGACGCGATGGCGGTCGGTGCTTTGAAAGCGGTTCAGCAATGCGGGCTGCGGGTTCCGGATGATATTGCCATTATTGGCTACGACGGCATCCCGCTGACGGAAATGACAACACCCGAACTATCGACCGTGTCTCAGCCTATTTACGAAATGGGGGCCATGGCGGCAAGAATTTTAATTAAACAAATTGAGGGGAAGCCGCTTGAGAAGCTCCATTATCAACTTCCGGTTCAACTTGTGGTGCGGCAGTCGACGTCAAGGAGGGGATTGACTTGAACAAACCAACCATTACGGTGATCGGCAGCATCAACATGGACTTAGTCACTGTGGCGGCACGGTTTCCAAACCAAGGGGAGACCATCTTGGGTGAGCGGTTTCTCACCACTCCCGGCGGCAAGGGGGCGAATCAGGCGGTGGCAGCCGCCCGCCTCGGCGCCAACATTCGGATGATTGGCGCAGTGGGGGATGATGCGTTTGGTCAAGAGCTCATCCGTTCGTTACAAAATGAGGGCATTTCCGTCGATTATGTGAAACCGGTTACACATGGGAGTACAGGCATTGCTTCCATTACGATTTCTGAGCGGGACAATCGGATCATCGTCGTTCCTGGGGCGAATCATGCGCTTACGCCGGAAGATCTCGATTCATGTGAATCCGTGATCGCCGAAAGCGATGTTTGCTTATTGCAGCTCGAGATTCCGCTTCCCGTTGTGGAACGGGCGGTTTCGATCGCTCATCGCCATGGCGTGCGCGTCATCGTCAACCCCGCTCCGGCCCAGCCGCTGCCGCCGTCGGTGCTTGAGCAGGCGAGTTTCTTGACGCCCAATGAACATGAACGGACGATTTTGTTCGACAAGATGGACGAAGAAGCGTTTGCCGATAAGCTGATTGTCACCGAAGGGGCAAAAGGGGTGCGCATTTGGCAAGATGGACAAGAACGGCTCATTCCAAGTTTCCAAGTTCCCGTCGTGGATACGACGGGCGCGGGCGATACGTTTAACGGTGCGCTTGCCGTGGCGTTGGCAGAAGGGAAGCCGCTTGATGAAGCGTGTCGGTTTGCCAATGCGGCGGCGGCCTTGTCGGTGACGAAACTTGGGGCGCAAGCTGGGATGCCGAGACGGCAAGAGGTCGAATCATTTTTGTCCAGACAGAAGGAGAGTCACTGATGAAAAAAAGCGGGATTTTGAATAAAGAATTGAACACGCTGCTTGCCTCGCTCGGGCACACCGATACGATCGTGATTGCCGATTGCGGGTTGCCGATTCCGAACGAACAGGCGCGCATCGACTTGTCTCTCGTCAAAGGGTTTCCGCCCTTTTTATCCGTGTTGGATGCGGTTGTTGATGAATTGGAAATTGAAGCAATCGTACTAGCCGAGGAGATCAAAGACCAGAATCCGGATTTATACGAAAGCATCAGGGCAAGAATGGGTGGTGTGCCTGTGCAGTTTGTTCCCCACGAACAATTCAAAGCGATGACGAAGCAGGCGAAAGCGGTGATTCGCACAGGAGAGGCAACCCCCTATGCCAATATCATTCTGCGTTCCGGTGTAAGTTTTTCATCGAAAGATTTCTGAAGGAAAAGGAGGGCAGAAACGATGAGGCCCTTGATTGACATGCGGTCGATTCAAAAATCGTTTGGCGCCAATATCGTTCTGAATGGCGTTGATTTTGAAGTGCTTCCTGGAGAAGTGCATGCGTTGATGGGAGAGAACGGAGCGGGGAAATCGACGCTCATCAAGGTGTTGACCGGCATTTATGAGCGGGATGGGGGAACGATTGTTGTCAACGGGCGCGAAGTGCATTACCGTCATCCGAAAGAGGCGGAACGCGACGGGATTGTCGTGATTCATCAAGAGTTGAATGTCATTCCAACATTGACGGTGGCCGAAAACATTTTTCTTGGCCGCGAGCCGAAAATCGGGAGAACGGGTGTCATTCGTTATAAAGAAATGGAGCAACAGGCCGCTTCCTATTTGCGGAGATTAGGGATGGACCTTGACCCACGAGAACTCGCCGGTCGGTTGTCTGTCGGAAAACAGCAAATGATCGAAATTGCCAGGGCCATTTCGACGAATGCGAAGTGCCTTATTATGGATGAACCGACAGCGGCGCTGACGGAACGGGAAATTCAGGCTTTATTTTCTGTTATTCGCACCTTGAAACAGCAAGGCGTCGCGGTTGTTTACATTTCACATCGGATGGAAGAGATTTTTACCATTTGCGACCGGATTTCGGTTCTCCGCGATGGCCAGTTCATCGGAACGAAACGAGTAAAGGAAACGAACTTCGATGAAATTGTTCAAATGATGGTCGGCAGGCAAATTGGGGAACGTTTTCCAAAACGGCGCGTCACCATTGGAGAAGAACGGCTGCGCGTAGAGCGGCTCACGAAAAAAGGGTTGTTTGAGAATGTATCGTTTTCCGTGCGAGCCGGTGAAGTGCTTGGTGTGGCGGGACTGATGGGATCGGGGCGAACCGAGATCATGGAAGCGATTTTCGGAGCCAGACCATTCGATGAAGGAGACATCTATATCGACGGGCGTCCTGTGCGCATCCGTTCTCCGCGCCAGGCCGTCGAACATGGCATCGCCATGATTACCGAAGACCGAAAGCAAAAAGGGCTCATTCTCGAGATGAGCGTCCATGAGAATTTGACCTTGCCGAAGTTGGAACAATTAGCAACAGCGGGATTCATCCAGTCATCGAAAGAACGGGACGTGGTGTTGACATACATTCATCTGTTGAATATTAAAGCCTCTTCCCCAGATTTACCCGTGAAAGCATTGAGCGGCGGGAATCAACAAAAAGTCGTATTCGGCAAATGGCTGGCGATGAACCCGCGCATCCTCATTTTGGATGAACCGACTCGCGGCGTGGATGTTGGGGCAAAGAAAGAGATTTATGAAGTGATCAATGAATTGGCTGCCCAAGGCGCCGCGATCATTATGATCTCTTCTGAACTGCCGGAAGTATTGGGCATGAGCGACCGCGTTATGGTCATCCATGAAGGGAAAGTGCAAGCGATCTTGGAAAACGACGGGTTGGATCAAGAAACCATCATGCGGGCGGCGACAGGGGGGAATCGATGATGGGAGCAAAGCGAAAATGGGATGTGAAAAAACTAGGGCCTTTGATCGGGCTGTTTCTGCTATGCATCGTGCTTTCCATATTGAGCGATGACTTTTTGACGATGGACAACTGGCTCAATCTCCTGCGGCAAGTATCGATTAACGCGCTCATCGCCTTTGGCATGACGTTTGTCATTTTAACGGGAGGCATTGATTTATCGGTCGGTTCGGTGTTGGCGTTATCAAGCGCGATCACAGCAGGAATGATGGCGCAAGGGGTCAATGGATTTGTTGCGATATTCGTCGGCTTATTAGCAGGCGCGGCCATGGGCGTCTTGAACGGAGTCTTGGTCACCAAAGGAAAAGTGGCTCCTTTTATTGCCACGCTGGCGACCATGACGGCGTTTCGCGGCTTGACTCTCGTTTACACGGACGGTCGCCCGATTACAGGGTTTGCGTCTGATGACATCCTGTTTCAGATGATGGGGCGCGGTTATTTCTTCGGCATTCCCGTACCTATTATATTGATGCTCACGGTCTATATCGCTTTGTATGTAGTATTGAAAAAGACTACATTTGGCCGCCATACGTACGCGATTGGCGGGAACGAAGAAGCGAGCCGTCTATCGGGACTTCGCGTTGATCGACTCAAAATATATGTGTATGCCCTAACAGGGGCGTTATCTGCTTTGGCGGGGCTCATTTTAACTTCCCGTTTGAATTCCGCGCAGCCGACAGCGGGAACGGCGTACGAGTTGGATGCCATTGCGGCCGTTGTTTTAGGCGGCACCAGTTTGTCAGGAGGAAGAGGCTGGATTTTCGGCACGTTAGTCGGCGCCTTGATTATCGGTGTATTGAACAATGGATTGAACTTGCTCAATGTGTCGTCGTTTTACCAGCAAGTCATCAAAGGAGCGGTCATTCTTCTTGCGGTGCTGTTAGACCGCCGCAAAGAAGTATGATAGATGTTATCAAAAAATAAGGGGGAGTATGAAAATGCGAAAAGCAGTTGGTTTGTTAGTCACATTGTTGCTTACAGGCGGCGTGTTGGGTGGATGTTCGCTCGACCAGAACAACGCATCGAGCGACAAAGGGAAAACGAAACAGGATGGAGAAGTCAAAATCGGTTTATCCATTTCCACCTTGAACAACCCGTTCTTCGTCACTTTAAAAGAAGGGGCTGAAAAAGCCGCCAAGGACGAAGGGGCAAAATTGATTGTCGTCGATGCCCAAAATGACTCGGCGAAACAAATTAACGATATTGAAGACTTGATCCAACAACACGTCGATGTGCTTTTGGTCAACCCGACGGACTCAAGCGCCGTCACTTCTGCGATTGAATCAGCCAACAGCGCCGACATTCCGGTCATTACGGTCGACCGCAGTGCGGACGGCGGGAAAGTGGTCGCCCATATCGCCTCCGACAATGTGGCTGGAGGAAAAATGGCGGCGCAATTTATCGTCGATCATTTGAAAAACGGCGGAAACATTGTGGAATTGGAAGGGATTCCTGGTTCGTCAGCAGCCCGTGAACGCGGAGAAGGATTCCACCAAGTGCTTGACAAAGCAGCCAATATGAAAGTCGTCGCCAAACAAGCGGCTGATTTTGACCGGGCGAAAGGACTGGCGGTCATGGAAAACATTTTGCAAAGCCATAAAGACATTCAAGCGGTCTTTGCCCATAACGACGAAATGGCCTTAGGGGCGTTGGAAGCCTTGCAAGCCCATGGAATGAACAACGTCCTTGTGGTCGGGTTCGATGCGACAGATGATGCGGTCAAAGCGGTGAAAGAAGGCAAAATGGCGGCCACAGTAGCGCAAAAGCCGGCATTAATTGGCGAAAAGGCTGTAGAAGCAGCCATTCGTGTTCATAAAGGGGAGAAAGTGGACAAATTTATCCCGGTTCCGCTTGAATTGGTTCAAGGGCAATAATATGGAATTTTATCCGGTGGTGCTAGTTGAGCTCTGGTGCTCAACTAGCACCATGGGTTTTTTTATAATTTCCCAAATCCTTTCATACGGCAACATAAAATTTCCCCCAACAGATAAAAATAACTACTAATAGCATAACGTGATGAACGCTTGTCCGATAAGAGGAAGTCGTAAAGTAAATGTTTTTCATTCGTATGTAATGAAAAAATAGGAAAAAGGGGTCCGCCATGCTTCACAAACTCGACTGGATGACGTACATCATGATCATTTTAGCCAGCTACCGGTTCACCCATTTGATCGTCTTTGATAAGATCACTGAATTTATTCGCAATCCGTTTATGAAAAAAGAGGAAATTCAACACGAGGACGGGAGTACGGAAATCAAGAAAGTGCCGAAATCGAAATTTGGTTATTTGTTGAATTGTTATTGGTGCGCGGGTGTATGGAGTGCGATGTTTCTCGCGCTTGGGTATTTATTCATCCCGACAATTGCAATGCCGTTTATTTTTATTTTTTCGATCGCCGGGGCGCAGGCGATTTTGGAGACGTTTGTCGGGGTGGGGACGAAGGCGATCGATCTGTTGTCGGCGGCGAAAAAACGAATGGACTAGAGTGTGTTGGCGGCGGGCAGAGAGCAGGGAACATTTGCGGGCGTGCGGCGGAAAAATGCCGCACGCTCGCTTTTCTTGCTTTTGTAGGTATATCGTTATTGACTTATATAAGCATTTAATTATATACTGATTGACAGAAACAATTTCGTTGGTCGGCGCGACTGTTTCCATGATGTATGTTCGTTTTTTTATAAGCAAATAATTATATGATGATGAATGGAGGGGTTATATGCCGCAACTCGCAATGGAGATGGAAGCGACAGCCCGGGTGTTGAAGCTGCTCGGCGATCCGACGCGGCTGACGATTTTAGCCATTTTACAAAAGCGGGAGTGCTGTGTGTGTGAGCTGATGGAAGTGTTTTCGTCAAGCCAACCGGCGATCAGCCAGCATCTTCGCAAATTGAAAGACGCCGGGTTGCTCCAAGAGGAGCGGAGAGGGCAATGGGTGTATTATTCGCTCCGTCCGCAAAGCGAATACTACTCGCTGTTGCAAACGATATTGTCGTACGTTCCCGATCAAGACGAAAACATTCGCAAAATCGAGGAAGCGAATCCGGCGTTCCGCTGCGGGTGCTGATTTTTTCAAACGGGGTGAATGATGATGGATTGTTGCGAACCGAAGCGGTTGTCGTTTTTAGATCGGTATTTGACGGTATGGATTTTTTTGGCGATGGCGGCTGGGATTGGAATCGGGATTTGGGCTCCGGGGCTGGTGGATGGGCTGAACCGCCTGCAAGTCGGAACAACCTCGATTCCGATTGCGATCGGGTTGATTTTGATGATGTATCCGCCGCTGGCGAAAGTGCGTTACGAAGAAATGGGACGTGTGTTCAAAGATGTGAAGGTGCTCGTTTTGTCCCTCGTGCAAAACTGGGTGATCGGTCCGCTGCTGATGTTCATCTTGGCGATTGTCTTTTTGCCGGATAAGCCGGAGTATATGATCGGCTTGATTTTAATCGGCCTCGCCCGCTGCATCGCCATGGTCATCGTCTGGAACGATTTGGCGCGCGGCGATGCGGAATATGCGGCAGGGCTTGTCGCTTTCAATTCGCTCTTTCAAGTCGTGTTTTTCTCGCTGTACGCGTATGTGTTTGTCACGGTGATTCCCGAGTGGATCGGGCTTGAAGGGGCGGTCGTGAACATCACGATGACGGAAGTGGCAAAATCGGTGTTCCTGTACTTAGGGGTTCCGTTTTTGGCCGGCATGGCAACAAGGTTTGTGCTTGTGAAAGCGAAGGGGCGGCAATGGTATGAAACGGTGTTTGTGCCGAAAATCAGCCCGCTGACGCTCGTTGCGCTCTTGTTTACGATTGTCGTGATGTTTTCGCTCAAAGGAGACATGATCGTCAGCTTGCCGCTTGACGTCGTCCGGATTGCGATTCCGTTGTTGCTGTATTTTGTTTTGATGTTTTTCGTCTCCTTCTTTTTGGCGAAAAAATTGGGAGCCGGCTACCCGGTATCGACGACGCTCGCGTTTACGGCGGGAAGCAACAACTTTGAGCTGGCCATTGCCGTCGCCGTTGGGGTGTTTGGCATTCATTCGGGCGCGGCGTTTGCGGCGGTCATCGGTCCGCTTATTGAAGTGCCGGTGATGCTCGCGCTTGTCAACGTCGCTTTAGCGTTTCAGCGAAAGTATTTTTCCTCTGCTGCTCCAGAATCAAAATAAAGGTGGGAATCAACGATGAAGAAAAAAATCATTTATTTCTTATGCACAGGCAACTCATGCCGCAGCCAAATGGCGGAAGGCTGGGCCAAACAACTGTTAGGCGATGAATGGGATGTGTACAGCGCCGGGATTGAAGCGCACGGGCTCAATCCGAATGCGGTCAAGGTGATGAAAGAAGTCGGCATCGATATTTCGAAGCAAACGTCTGATGTCATCGACCCGGACTTGCTGAACCGTGCTGATTTGGTCGTGACGCTGTGCGGCCATGCGGCCGACCATTGTCCGGTCACTCCGCCGCACGTGAAGCGCGTCCATTGGGGCTTTGACGATCCAGCGAAAGCGGAAGGGACAGAAGAGGAGAAACTCGCGGTGTTCCGCCGCGTGCGCGATGAAATTGGCGCGCGCCTCCGCCGGTTTGCTGAGACGGGCGAATAGGAACGGGGCGGCAAGGCGCAGAAACGGTCGCGCATAGGGTGCGCGGCAGTTGCTCATCGAAGTGCGGACGGAAACAGGGAAGTGGCTGAACGGACGAAAACCGCTCGGCGCGAAAAAGATGGTGAGAAGCCATCTTGTCGATCCATCGCACATTCTGACAGACGAAATGAGCACACCAATGAAGGCGGCGCCGCATCAGGTCCCTGGAAGGCTGGTGAAAAACAACGGATTCGCTCGGTTTGTGCGAAATCGTAAGGAAGGAAGTTATGGTGTTGCAAGGTTTTTCAATTTGAGAAACACTGTTGGAGAGCAGCATTTCCCCTTAAATCACCAACCTTCTGGGAGAGAAACCGAATGGAGTTATTTCATCAGTTAGCTCGCCGAAACATAAAAATCAGCAAACAATCCGGTTTCGGGGAGCAATTACGACAACAGTGGGAAAAGGTGTTTGCCGGCCATTTGACTGCGGAAGAAAAACAACACATCCACCTTCATAATCGGAATGGAGTCAACGGCTACTTATGGCATGTGTTCAGCTATAAAATGAGAGACTGTTTAACGGAAGAAGAAGCGGAGACGGCGTTTGATCAAGAAGAGAAAACGTGCTGCTATCTTTTCTTTCAATATGGTGACGATGCGTTCAAAGTGGAGGACGCTTCCGTCTTGAAAGCCGCTGATCTGGCAGCGGAAAACGCCAAGATCGATCTATACGTGGTGGACAGCGAGTTCAACTGGACGTTTGTCATCACGCACGAAAGCGGATGGCTTGGCCCGTATTTTAGCAAAAGGTGACACCGTGGTTTCCAGTCAGGAGCTCGGTCCTCAGCTCCTTGGTTGGGTGCAAATACACGCTACTGGTTTTGCTTATCAACGGAATCCGATGAGGCAGAAAAAACGCCTGAAAAAAGAGTTCCAACCGGTCCGCGTACAGACTCGGTTGGAACGTTTCGTTTATCGCTCGTCGGCGGGAAAGAGGATGCCGGTTTGTCTTCGCGCTTCGTCCATGATTTCGATCGTCCAAAGCGAATGGCGGTGTGAGTTGATGGACGACTCCCGTTCCCCGCTTTCGATGAGACGGATAAACTCTTCCGCCTCGTAATACATCGGCGGTTTGTCTTGCGGGACGGTGATGTCCTCGACGCGCCCGTCGCGGTAGCGGATTTCCGCTTTGGTCGGCGTATGGATGGCGTCAATGATCATACTTCCTTCTTCTCCTTGGATTTCCGCCGGCAAGTAGGAATTGGCGATT
This sequence comes from Geobacillus kaustophilus, assembly GCF_000948285.1. Classification (GTDB taxonomy): domain Bacteria; phylum Bacillota; class Bacilli; order Bacillales; family Anoxybacillaceae; genus Geobacillus; species Geobacillus thermoleovorans_A. The sequence continues at coordinate 3,167,729 of NZ_JYBP01000003.1, read as the reverse complement.
TTCGAATAAAAGACGATCCCATCCATCCCCCCGTAGTCGAAGACGATTGTTCCTTCGCCGTCTACCCCCGATTCAAGCTTGAGGCTTTGTGCTTTGAGGCTCTTCGGCTTGCCAAACAGCACCACCATCGGGTACAGGCAGTAGACGCCGATATCCATCAATGCTCCGTTCGAAAAAGCCGGATTGAAGGCGTTGAGCACCGTTCCTTGCTTATAGGCGTCATAGCGCGATGAATATTGGCAGTAGCTCGCCACATAACGGCGGATGCGGCCGAGTTTCGGCAAGTGCTCGCGGATGGACCGGGATGTGGGGAGCAGTGTCGCTTTCATCGCTTCCATCAACACGACGCCGTTTCGCTCGGCCGCTTCGATCATCGCCTTTACTTCTTTGGCGTTCGAGGCGAGCGGTTTTTCGCATAAGACGTGTTTGCCGTGGTTCATGAGCAAGATCGCCTGCTCGGCATGAAGTGCGTTCGGGCTCGCGATGTAGACCGCATCAATGTCAGGGCTGCCCGCCAGTTCGTGTAAATCAGTGAACGTGCGCGGCGCTCCGACTTTCTCGGCAAAACGCTTCGCTGTTTCCTCCGTCCGCGAGTAGACGGCGGCGAGTTCAATGGAATCGACGAGCTGCGCGGCGCCAATAAACGCTTCGGTGATCCAGTTTGTGCCGATTGTCGCGAATCGCACCATATTGTTTCCCTCCTTGATCGTATCGACCCTCATTGTACCATAAATTAACGGAGGGGCTTCGTTTTGTCATCGTCATTGAGCAAGTGCGCTTTTCTCTCTAGTTTTCATACAGCTCGATTTTCATACAGCTCGATCGGCAGCCCGTCCGGATCATGGAAGAAGGTGAACCGTTTTCCGGTCGCTTCATCAACGCGGACGGGTTCGGCATCGATGCCATGTTGGCGCAAGTAGGCAATGGCTTCATCGAGGTTGTCCACCGCCAAAGCAAGATGGCGCAGTCCGCACGCTTCTGGGCAACTTGGGCGCTTTGGCGGGTGTTCGAAGGAGAATAACTCAATCTGAATGCCGCCGTCCGCTTCTAAATCGAGTTTGTACGAGCGGCGCTCGGCGCGGTATTGCTCACGGATGGGGCGAAAACCGAGAATTTCAGTGTAAAATCGTTTCGACCGCTCATAGTCCGAGCAAATAATGGCGATATGGTGAATCGTGGCAAGACGCATGTCGACTCCTCCTATATAAGACGGGTGATGTATTGCAAAATACCGTTGAACTTATCCGTTTTTCAATTAGAGAAACCTTGTAGAACCAACTTTTTTTAAAAAATGCCGCTGATTTGCGCGTGACAGCCATTTTTCATTGGCCTTCTAGAAGGCTGGTGATTTAGTGAAAAGTCGCGGAAAACGGAATCTCTTCTCAAATTGAGAAATCCTGTAAAATCAACGCTTCTCTTTCAGCCGAAAGCAACGGGTTCGGCGAAATCGGTCGTTTTTCACCAGCCCTCTAGGATGTCGTTAAAAAGTGGCCTCCCACCGATGAAACCTGCATCGTTTTTACCAGCTTTCGATGCTTGGGGCGAATCGAACCGACAGTTATTATTTTGCGATAATGGAAACGCCTGTCGATGATTGTCGAAGCAGGCGAAAAATGTCCGCTCTCCTTATATTGACAGCCTGACAATCTATATACTATCATAAATCTTGTAGGTTAGAAAATTTGAAATATTCATTTGATATTTTGGCAGAAAAAGCGAATGTTCACCACGTTTTTTGTAAGCGCTTAACCGTTGTACTGCCTCATGATCGCCACACCATCGATGCTGCACCATTGTTTTTGTTTCCAATCACAACATGAGAACAAGGGGAAGGGGATATCACATGATCTATGAATTTAAATTGCCCGACATCGGTGAAGGGCTGCATGAAGCGGAAATCATTCGCTGGCTTGTCCGGGAAGGGGATGTGGTCAAGGCGGATCAGCCGATTGCCGAAATTCAAACCGATAAGGCGATGGTCGAAATGACGACGCCGGTCGCTGGCAAAGTCGTGGCGCTTGCCGGACCGGAAGGGGCGACGGTGAAGGTTGGAGAGCCGTTGATTGTCGTGGAAACCGAGGCGTCGGTCGCGGGGGAAGCCGCGCCCATCGAAGATTCGGTTCGGGAGCCCGTGCCTGTTCTGCATGGAGAAACGCCTCGTCCTGCGCGCAAACGGGCGATTGCCGCGCCGTCTGTGCGCAAGCGGGCGCGGGAGATGGGTGTTCCGATCGAAGAAGTGGAAGGAACGGGCGAAGGCGGTCGGGTGACGCTCGCCGATTTGGAGCGGTATGTCAGGGAGCGCGAGGCGGCCGCTTCGGTGGCGGAGGCGGCAAGAAGGGAAGCGAACGAAGCCGGCGTTCTGCCGACCGGCAGCGCGAGTGCGGCCGGAGGACGGCAGGAGAGTATAGCCTCATGGACATCCATCGCGAGTTTGGATGCGGTGTTTGAAGAAGAAGAGCGAATCCCGCTTCGAGGCTTGCGCAAAAAAATCGCCGAAAAAATGGTGAAATCGATGTACACGGCGCCGCATGTGACCGGCATGGACGAGGTGGACGTCACGAAGTTGGTGGAAATCCGCAAGCACCTTGCCAATCAATTGGCGGAAGAACGTATCAAACTGACGTATTTGCCGTTTATTATTAAAGCGGTGACAAGGGCGCTGAAGCAATATCCGATGTTTAATGCGGTGCTGGATGAGGAAACGAACGAAATCGTGTTGAAGAAACGGTATCACATCGGCATCGCGACGGCGACGAAAGCCGGTCTCGTCGTCCCCGTCATCCGTGACGCCGATCAAAAATCGATCCGCGAGCTCGCCATCGAAATCGCGGAACTGTCAGAAAAAGCGCACCGCCAGGCGCTTCGCCTTGAGGAGCTGCAAGGAAGCACGTTTACGATCACGAGCACCGGGGCGGGCGGGGGCTGGTTTGCGACGCCGATCATCAACTATCCGGAAGTGGCGATTTTCGGGGCTCATGCGATCAAACGGCGCCCGGTTGTCGTCGGCGATGAAATCGTCATCCGCGATATGATGGGGATGTCGCTCACCTTTGACCACCGCGTCATTGACGGCGAGCCGGCCGGGCGGTTTATGCGGACGGTGGCGCACTATTTGGAAAATCCGGAAGTGTTGCTCTTGGACGTGCGGTAGGCGGCGCTCGGTTAGGAGGACATGTCTTCGTGCTGGAAGAGAGCGAGCGCCAAAGAGAAGCAGCTGGGCCGTGATGAAAAAATGATGAGGAGGGAAGCCCATGTTTGACCCGGACAAATTGCCGGTCGAGATCGTGCGAATTCTCGATGAAAACGGAAATGGCGATGAGGAGAAGTTAGCGGCGTTTTCCGATGAGTGGCTGCTTCGTGCCTACCGGGAAATGCGGCGGGCGCGCGTCATTGATGAGCGGCTTTTGCGCATGCAGCGGCAAGGGCGGATCGGGACGTATGCCCCGTTTAGCGGTCAAGAGGCGGCGCAAATCGGCAGCGCCCTTGCGCTTCGAAAAGACGACTGGATTTTCCCGAGCTACCGCGAAGTGGCGGTCTGCTTGATGCACGGCATGCCGCTTGAGCAGTTTTTCCATTATGTGCAGGGCCGCCTGTCGGGAAAGCGGATGCCGGAAGGATTGAACATTTTCCCAACGCAAATCATTATCGCGGCGCAGACGTTGCATGCGGTCGGCTGCGCGTGGGCGTCGAAATTGAAAGGCGAATCGCAAGTATCGGTTGCGTATTTTGGCGATGGCGCGACGTCAGAGGGCGATTTTCATGAAGCGATGAATTTTGCCGCGGTGTACAACGTGCCGGTCATCTTTTTCTGCCAAAACAACCAGTACGCCATTAGCGTCCCGTACCGGAAACAGACGGCAAGCCGGACGATCGCGCAAAAAGCGCTCGCTTACGGAATGAAAGGGGTGCTCGTTGACGGCAACGATGTGCTGGCGGTTTATGAAACGATGAAACAGGCGGTCGAAGCCGCCCGCCGCGGCGAGGGTCCTATGTTGATCGAGGCGCTCACCTATCGGCTTGGGCCGCACACGACGGCGGACGACCCGACGAAATACCGCCGGCCGGAAGAGGTGGAAGCATGGCGGACGAAAGATCCGCTTTACCGTCTGCGCGTGCTGCTTAAACGGCGCGGATTATGGACGGAAGCGCAAGAAGAAGCACTTGTCGCCCAAGTGAATGACGAAGTGACGGCGGCGTACGAGGCGGCCATCGCCAGCAAATCCGGTTCGATTGTCGATGTATTCGATTACGTGTACAGCGAAGCGCCAACATTGCTTGCCGAGCAAAAAGAAGAAGTGATGCGGCGCAAACAACGGAGCGGGGTGAGATAAATGGCCGAGCTGACGATGATTGAAGCGATCAATGAAGCGATGCGCCAGGAGATGGAGCGCGATTCGCGCATCATCGTGCTTGGCGAGGATGTCGGCGAAAACGGCGGCGTTTTCCGGGCGACGGACGGGCTGCTTGAGCAATTTGGCGAGGGGCGTGTGTTTGATACGCCGCTTGCGGAATCGGGCATTATCGGCACGTCAATCGGTTTGGCGATCAATGGCATGCGGCCGATTGCCGAAATTCAGTTTCTCGGGTTTGTGTACCAGGCGATGGACCAGCTGGCGGCCCAGGCGGCGCGCATCCGCTTCCGCTCCGCCGGGAGGTTTTCGTGCCCCATCGTTGTGCGCAGCCCGTACGGCGGCGGGGTGCGGACGCCCGAATTGCATTCGGATGCGCTCGAGGCGCTGTTTGCCCATTCCCCAGGCTTAAAAGTGGTCATGCCGTCCAATCCTTACGATGCGAAAGGGCTATTGATTTCCGCCATTCGCGATGAAGACCCGGTTTTGTTTTTGGAGCCGATGAAGCTGTACCGGGCGTTTCGGATGGAGGTGCCGGAAGAACCGTACACGATTCCGCTCGGCCAAGCGCGGGTCGTCAAAGAAGGAGAAGATGTGACGATCCTCACGTGGGGGCCGACCGTACCGCTTGTCGCCAAACTGGCCGATGAGATGCGGACGAAAGGGATTGACGCGGAAGTGATCGATCTGCGCTGCCTTCAGCCGCTCGATATCGATGCCATCCTCGCCTCGGTCGAAAAAACGGGGCGGGTGATGATCGTCCATGAAGCGGTGAAAACAGGCGGGTTTGGCGCGGAAGTGGCGGCCTTGATCAGCGAGCGGGCGCTATTCGCCCTCTCGGCCCCCATCGTGCGCATCGCCGGCTACGACACGCCGTACCCGGTGCCGTCGGTCGAGGATGATTGGCTGCCGAACGCCGAACGCATCGTGGAAGGGATCGAAACGCTGCTGCGATACTAAACGAACCATGCCATCCGGGTCGATCGATCCACCATCAGAGTGCGTCAAGAGAAAAGGTGGCGCATCGATGGATGGCACCGCTTGATCCGATCGGGTGAGGAGGAGAACGATGAACGTATACGAATCACTGCTGGAATTGATCGGCGACCGCGAGCGGGTGAGCATCAATGAAACGGTGCTCGAACACCACAGCAAAGGCATCGCCTACCATGCGCCGCATGCGCCTGATGTCGTCGTCTTTCCGAAGACAGCAGAGGAAGTGAGCCGGGTGATGGCGTTTGCCAACGAACACCGCATTCCCGTTACGCCGTTTGGCGCCGGCACGAGCTTGGAAGGGCATGTCATTCCGGTTGCGGGCGGCATCAGCTTGGATTTGACGCTCATGAACCGTATCATCGATATTCGCCCGGACGATTTTCTCGCCATCGTCGAGCCGGGAGTGACGCGGCTGCAACTGAATGAGGCGCTGAAGCGATATGGGTTGTTTTTTCCGGTCGATCCGGGGGCGGACGCGACGATCGGCGGCATGGCGGCGACGAATGCGAGCGGCACGAACTGCGTGAAATACGGCGTCATGCGCGATCAAGTGCTCGGATTAGAGGTGGTGCTCGCTGACGGTTCGGTCATGCAGACGGGCAGCTTGGCGGTAAAATCGTCGGCCGGATATGACTTGACCGGCTTGTTCGTCGGATCGGAAGGGACGCTTGGCGTGTTCACTTGCCTCATCGTCCGCCTGCACGGCATTCCGGAAGCGACGAACGCTATCAAAGTGTACTTTCCATCGCTTGAGGCGGCGGCGCAAGCAGCGTTTGCGGTGTTGAAGGCCGGCGTCGGCCCAGGGAAAATCGAGCTCGTTGACGAAGCGACGATCGCAGCGGTCAATGCGTACAAAAAAACCGATTATCCGGTGAAGCCGACGCTGTTTATTGAACTGAGCGGCAGCCCATCAAGCGTCGAGGACGGAACAGAGCTTGTCAACGAATTGTGTGAAGCGGAGGGTGCTGTTTCATTCACGGTTGAAACCGACTCGCTCGCCCGCGCGAAGCTATGGGAAGCGCGCCATCATGCGGCGTTCGCCATTCAAGCGGCGTATCCAGGCAAGGCGATGCTGTCGACCGATGTGTGCGTCCCCCTGTCAGAACTGCCAGGGGCGATCGCCGATACGCGCCGGCTCGTTGACGAGCAGAAGATGACCGCCGCGATTTTCGGCCATGTCGGCGACGGCAATTACCATACGGTGCTTGCCTTTGACCCGAACGATCCGGAGGAGATGGCGCGGATTGAACAGGTGCACACCCATATCGTCCGCTATGCCTTATCGCGCGGCGGCACGTGCACGGGAGAGCACGGCATCGGCATTGGCAAACGGGCGTTTTTGTGTGAAGAAAAAGGAGACGCCGTGCTTTGGATGAAACGGTTGAAACAGCTGTTTGACCCGAACGGCATTCTCAATCCGGGAAAAATCTTTTTGCCGTAACGCTTCATCTGTATGGCGGCTCGATGGATTAGGTTGAATATTTCTCCCAAACATAAATGGGCTGAAGACGGGCCTTTATGGGGAAAAGGGTGCTCTCAATGGAACGGAGCACCTTTTTCTTCTTGTGTTTCTCTACAAGGATGGAGAGTGCCGTTGCTCGCATTTCATGAAACGTCCTCACGGTTGCTTTTTGCATACTGCGCGCTTGCTTTTCTTATCCTTTTTGTAACAGTTTGTTACTCCGAAGAAACAATTGTTTTTCACGTTCGTCTCGTTACAAAAAGCCGCCGCGCCCTTTACTTTTTTCGCCAAACACGGTTTATTGGTGATAGAATGATTCATCGACGTTGTTGCGAGAAAGGAGACGATCTGAATGGAGCATCGCCATCTGAAACCGTTTCCGCCCGGGTTTTTATGGGGTGCAGCATCAGCTGCGTATCAAGTCGAAGGGGCGTGGAACGAAGATGGAAAAGGATTATCGGTATGGGATGTGTTTGCCAAACAGCCGGGCCGAACGTTTAAGGGGACCAACGGCGACGTCGCTGTCGATCATTATCATCGCTATAAAGAAGATGTAGCATTGATGGCGGAAATGGGGTTGAAAGCGTATCGGTTTTCGGTGTCATGGAGCCGCGTGTTTCCGGATGGAAACGGGGCCGTCAATGAAAAAGGGCTCGATTTTTACGACCGCTTGATTGAGGAGCTGCGAACCCATGGGATCGAGCCGATTGTGACGTTATACCATTGGGACGTGCCGCAAGCCTTGATGGATGCCTATGGGGCATGGGAATCGCGGCGCATCATCGATGATTTTGACCGGTATGCTGTGACATTGTTTCAACGGTTTGGCGACCGGGTCAAATATTGGGTGACACTCAATGAACAAAACATTTTCATTTCTTTGGGCTACCGGCTTGGCTTGCATCCGCCGGGCGTAAAAGACATGAAACGTATGTATGAGGCAAACCATATCGCCAATTTGGCGAATGCGAAGGTGATTCAATCGTTCCGTCATTACGTGCCTGACGGAAAAATCGGGCCGAGCTTTGCCTACTCGCCAATGTATCCGTACGACAGCCGTCCGGAAAATGTGCTCGCTTTTGAAAACGCGGAAGAATTCCAAAACCATTGGTGGATGGATGTGTATGCGTGGGGAATGTACCCACAGGCGGCTTGGAACTATCTTGAATCGCAAGGGCTCGAGCCGACGGTGGCGCCGGGCGATTGGGAGCTGCTCCAAGAGGCGAAGCCGGACTTTATGGGAGTCAACTATTACCAAACGACGACCGTTGAGCATAATCCGCCAGATGGCGTCGGCGAAGGCGTGATGAATACGACGGGAAAAAAAGGAACATCCACTTCGAGCGGCATTCCAGGACTGTTTAAAACCGTGCGCAATCCGTATGTCGATACGACGAACTGGGATTGGGCGATTGACCCGGTTGGCTTGCGGATTGGCCTCCGCCGCATTGCCAATCGTTACCGGCTGCCGATTTTGATTACAGAAAACGGCTTAGGTGAGTTCGATACGCTGGAACCAGACGATATCGTGAATGATGATTATCGAATTGACTACTTGCGCCGCCATATTCAAGAAATTCAACGCGCCATCACGGATGGGGTTGATGTGCTCGGTTACTGTGTTTGGTCGTTCACCGATTTGCTCAGCTGGCTGAACGGCTACCAAAAGCGGTACGGATTTGTGTACGTCAACCGTGACGATGAATCGGAAAAAGATTTGCGCCGCATCAAAAAGAAAAGCTTTTATTGGTATCAGCGTGTGATTGCGACGAACGGTGCCGAGCTGTAGCTTTGTCACCGCCCGCTCGGCCCGCGGTCAGTCTGCGTCGGCAGCAACCGGTACATTTCCTTCGCGAGCCGCTCAAGCAAATAAACGACCGGCAGTTGTGTTGTCACATCCGTCTGTCCCATCCGCTCGGCGGTGGCATAATACGTCAAGTTGTAGTCCGAGATGTTCGCGAGTGTGCAATGTTTCCGGTTGGTGATGCTGATGATCGTGCTGCCGTTTTCCTTGAACCGGTGCACTTGGGCGAGCGTATATGACGTCTCTCCAGACACCGACAAGGCGATCACGGCGCAGTTGTGGAAATAATGGCCGTAAATCGGAAAAAACGGGTCCTTGATGTAGACGGAAAACTTTTGAAAGGCAGAAAAATAGCGCGATCCGTATTCAGCCAAAATGCCGGAGCTGCCGGAGCCGACAAAAATCACGTGATCCGCCCGGGCGATCGCGGCTGCCGCATCCAGAATGGTCCGCTCGTAATCGGCGGTCAGCGTCCGTTCGAAAAATTCCTTAAGCGCCTCTTGACTGCTGATGATCGCGGTTCGCTTTGTCTCGCGCAAATACAGCTTCCATTTCGTTTTAAATTCACTGAACCCTTCGCATCCGACCTTTTTGCAAAAGCGGAGCACGGTCGGCGGCGAGACATGGACGGCCTCGGCGAGCTCGCGAATGCGCATGTACGCGACTTCATGAGGATGTTTCATCACATAGTCGTAAATGGCGTAGTCGAGCTCGGAGAACTGGGCGATTTGTTCAGGAGTGAACATCGGGACACCTCGCTTTCATGGGACGGAACGTGCGATAGCTGGGAAAGGATGGCGCTTCCAAGCCCACTGGTTGATTCCTACATTGATTATACCATGCCCAACAGGGCGAAAGGGGAAGAGGAGTATGGATAAACGATTGAAAATGGCGACGATCGGCGGCGGGTCGAGCTACACGCCGGAATTGGTCGAAGGGTTGATCAAGCGTTATCATGAATTGCCGGTCGGGGAATTGTGGCTTGTCGATATTCCGGAAGGCAAAGAAAAACTCGAAATCGTTGGCGCACTGGCCAAACGGATGGTCGAAAAAGCCGGTGTGCCCATTGAGATTCATTTGACACTAGACCGCCGCCGGGCCTTGGAAGGAGCAGACTTTGTTACGACGCAATTTCGTGTCGGCGGCCTAGAGGCACGGGCGAAAGACGAGCGCATCCCGCTCAAATACGGGGTGATCGGCCAGGAGACAAACGGCCCGGGCGGATTGTTTAAGGGATTGCGGACGATTCCGGTCATTTTGGACATCATTCGCGATATGGAAGAGCTTTGCCCTGATGCATGGCTGATCAACTTCACGAACCCGGCTGGGATGGTGACAGAAGCCGTCTTGCGCTATACGAAGCAGGAGAAAGTCGTCGGGTTGTGCAACGTGCCGATCGGCATGCGCATGGGCGTCGCCAAGCTGCTTGGCGTTGATGCCGACCGCGTGCACATTGATTTTGCCGGCTTGAACCATATGGTGTTTGGCTTGCACGTCTATCTGGACGGCGTCGAGGTGACCGAAAAGGTGATTGATCTCGTCGCCCATCCAGACCGCTCCGGTGTGACGATGAAAAACATCGTTGACCTTGGCTGGGAGCCGGATTTCTTAAAAGGGTTGAAGGTGCTGCCTTGCCCGTACCACCGGTATTACTACCAAACAGACAAAATGCTCGCCGAGGAGCTGGAGGCGGCGAAAACGAAAGGGACGCGCGCCGAGGTTGTGCAGCAGCTCGAAAAAGAGCTGTTCGAGCTGTACAAAGACCCGAACTTGGCCATCAAGCCGCCGCAGCTCGAACAGCGTGGTGGGGCGTACTACAGCGACGCCGCGTGCAGCTTGATCAGCTCCATTTACAACGACAAGCGCGACATTCAGCCGGTCAACACGAGAAACAACGGCGCCATTGCGAGCATCCCTCCGGAATCGGCGGTGGAGGTAAACTGCGTCATCACGAAAGATGGACCGAAACCGATCGCCGTCGGCGATTTGCCGGTCGCGGTGCGTGGGCTCGTCCAGCAAATCAAGTCGTTCGAGCGCGTCGCTGCCGAGGCCGCGGTCACCGGCGACTACCAAACCGCGCTCGTCGCCATGACGATCAACCCGCTTGTCCCGTCTGACACCATCGCCAAACAAATGTTGGACGAAATGCTTGAAGCGCATAAAGAACATTTGCCGCAGTTTTTTAAACAGGCCAAAACAGTAGCTGGAAACTAAATCGTTTGGAAAAGCGATTGACAAAGCCGCCTGTCGCCGGGGCGGCTTTGTCATTTCATCGTGAAAAGCCGCACAACACAAGGGCTTTCTTCCCATTCACATTCCCCTTATTTTAGACAAAATCAATGCTTTTCACCAGCCTTTTCGGCAGGATTTTGCCCAAGGCGCGGCGAAGAAAATAAAGAAAGTTCAAATATCACAAGGAGGGAGACCGTGTCCGAAACGCGAATCGATCACGACCGGTTGTTTAAGGAGTTGCTGTCGACGTTTTTTGAAGAGTTTTTGCTTCTGTTTTTTCCGCACGTGTATGAACAAGTCGACTTCCGCCACGTCTCCTTTTTGTCCGAAGAGGTGTTTACGGATGTGGCGGCCGGCGAAAAGCACCGTGTGGATCTATTGGTGGAAACAAAATTGAAAGGGGAAGATGGGCTGATCATCGTCCATATCGAACACCAAAGTTACACGCAGCCGACGTTTCCCGAGCGCATGTTCATTTATGTCAGCCGTTTGTTTCAAAAATACCGCCGTCGCATTCTTCCCATTGCCATCTTCAGCTATGACGAACACCGCGATGAACCGTCCTCGTTCACCATCAAGTTTCCGTTCCTAACCGTTGTCGATTTCCGCTTTCTTACTGTTGAACTGCGCAAACAGCCATGGCGTGAGTACATTCGCCGCGACAACCCGGTCGCGGCCGCCTTGTTAAGCAAAATGGGGTATAATGAAAGTGAGAGAGTGGCAGTGAAAAGAGAATTTTTGCGCATGCTCGTCCGCTTGGAGCTTGACGAAGCGAAACAGCGGCTGTTGTTTGGATTTTTCGAGACGTATTTGACGCTGTCCGAACAAGAGGAAATCCAATTGCGAAACGAGGTGAACCAAATGGGAACGAAGGAAGCGAAAAAAGTGACGGATCTCATCGTGTCGTATGAGCAACGGGGGATGGAAAAGGGAATCGAAAAAGGAATCGAAAAAGGAATCGAAAAAGGCAAGATGGACATCGCGAAACGGATGCTAGGGAAAGGATATGATGTGCCAACGATTTGTGAATTGACTGGACTGTCGGTTGAGGCAGTGGAAAAGTTGAAAGGATAAACGAGTGGAGAGACCCCGTTCCGATGCAGCGAGCTTGTTTCGGAACGGGGTTTTTTTGCTCGCTCTGCACTTGATGATGGGCATGGCCATCGCCGTATGGCGAATGATGCCGGCCGGACTGACCCCTATTTGGATTTCATATAGATGCAATTCATCCATTTTCTTTTGTCTAGGCTAGCGCCCCGACGTTCGTGTACAATGGCGGTAGGAGGGATCAAGATGCGCGATTGGTGGAAACGGCTGTTTTACGGGGGCGGCATCGCCGCGCTGATTGGAAGCGCTTCCTTCACCGCCTATTGCGCTTGGAACGTGTATGCGTATCCGAAATCAGAAAAGGAACGGGTTCCGGAAACAACAAAAGAGGCCTATCATTTCGTGCTTGTGCCGGAGGAACTCGATAATGATTACTGGCGGCTCGTGGAAAAAGGAGCGAAAGCGGCGGCGAAAGAACTGGGGGTTGACCTCGAGTATATCGGCCCGCGGCAGGCGAATATTGATGAGCATTTGCGCATTTTGAAAAAAGCCGCGGCAGCGAAAGTCGATGGGATCATCACCCAAGGGTTGACGGAAGCGGAATTTGTCCCAGTGATTAACGAAATCACGGACAAGAATATTCCTGTGGTGACGATCGATACGGATGCTCCAACGAGCCGACGCGTCGCCTATGTGGGAACGGATAATTATTATGCCGGTTTTCTCGCGGGACGGGCGTTGGCTGAGGATACAAAGGGCAAGGCGACGGTCGCGATTATTACCGGCAGTTTGACGGCGGCGCACCAACAGCTGCGAGTGCGCGGATTTGAGGATGCAGTGAGACAGGAAAAAGGAATCCGCATCGTTGCCATCGAAGAGTCGCACATTACGCGTGTGCAAGCCGCGGAAAAGGCGTATACGATTTTGAAAAAGCACCCGGACGTGAACGCGTTTTACGGCACGAGCGCACTTGATGCGATCGGCATTGCCAAAGTGGTTGAACAGTTTCACCGCGAGCAAAAGACGTATATTATCGGTTTTGATACGCTGCCGGAGACGATCCGCTATTTGCAAAAAGGAACGATTGCGGCGACGGTCGTGCAGGAGCCGTATGAAATGGGATACAAGGCGGTCAAAATGATGACCGAGATCGTCGCCGGGAGAGACGTGCCGGCGGTGACGAATACGGAGACGAAAGTCATTCGGAAAAAAGACTTGCCGCTGCGCCCGGCGCGCAATTATGAGGCCAACATGCCATGAAGGCGCCTGCCAGTCCCACCGCAGGGAGGGGGCTAAAGGTTGGCGAACGCCGCTAAAGCATGAGAGAGGGCCGTCTTTGACGTTCGAACACGTTCGGTTTGAAGCGGCAGGGCGATGCAGGCGGCAAAGCGCCGGTGACAGCGGGGTGGAATCGAGATGAACATTCGGACGAAGATGCTGCTTTGTTTTACCGTTTTTTTGCTTTTGCTCAACGGAGCGGTGTTTCTTTTATACCAGACGAGCGAAGAGATGATGAGCGATTATGATCAACGGATGCGCCGATTGTTGCTGCTGAATGAAATTTCGCAAAGGACGAATCGGTTGACCGAGCAGTTGAACGCGTATGTGTCCGAAAAAGAGGGGCGATATGCGCGCGCGTATGAGCAAGAATACCGCTGGCTGCAGCAACACCGCCGGCAGCTCGGCGCCATCTTGCCCGTGCTGTCCGACCGGCTGGCGGCGGAAAACTATGAGCATATGATTGAAAGTTTGCTGGAGGAGGCGGCGCTGACGGTCTATCATTTTCAAGCTGGAAATATTGGCTTGTACTCGTCCCACTTGCATGAAACGATGAACATTGCGTCCTTTTTGCAAGAGGAAACGTTAAACTTGATTGACGATGAGCTGACGGCCTACCAACGGCGGTACGATGAAGTGGAGCGGCGCAACCGCTATTTCCGTTATATGGGAATGGGATTGTTTGTCACAACCTTGCTGCTTGGCGCCTTGCTGGCGGCGTTCTTTTCCGGCCACTTGACAAGGCCGATCATTCTTCTCTCGCGCGCGGCTCGATCCATCGCTGACGGGCGGCTGGATGGGCCGGATATTGAGCCGATGACCAACGATGAGCTGCGGCTGTTGACGATCACGTTTAATGACATGCGCCGCAATTTAAAGCAGCTGATTGCAGAGATGAAACAAAAGGCTGAGCTCGACCGGCTGGTGAAGGAGCTGGAACTCAAAAGCTTGCAGAGCCAAATCAACCCGCATTTTTTATTCAATACACTGAACACGGTTGCGAAGATGGCGTACTTGGAAGACGCCCAGCAAACGTCGCGGCTGATTGAAGCGGTGGCGGCCATTTTGCGCTACAACTTGGGCGATTTGCAGCGGACGGTGACGCTTGCCGATGAGGTGCGCATCGCCCGTGAATATTTCTTCATCCAGCAGACGCGGTTTTTTGATCGGATCAAGTTTTCGTTAGAGGCGGAACCATCTTGCCTCGATCAACCGCTTCCGCCGCTCACGTTGCAGCCGCTGATTGAAAATGCATTCATCCATGGCATTGAGACGTACGAGCAGGGAGCCGAGCTGGCCGTGTCCGTTTTCGTCGAAAACGAGCGGGTCGTTGTGGAAGTGCGCGACAATGGCGTGGGCATGGATGAGCAGGTGAAAGCGGAGCTTGACGCGTTGATCCGCGGCGAAGAACCGCCGGCGCGCCGCGAACAAGGGCGCGGCCATTCGACCGGCATCGGCTTGCGCAATGTCATTCGCCGGCTGCAGCTGTTTTACGGAGTGATGGATGTGGCCGAAATCGAGTCTGCACCAGGAAAAGGAACGACGGTGCGGTTATGGCTGCCAAGATGGCAAGGGGGGATGAACGGTGAAAGTGGCGATCGTCGATGATGAGGCGTTGGAGCGAAGAGCGCTTTGCAAAATGATCAACGACCACCTTCCGGACATCGAGGTGGTCGCCGAAGGCGCCAACGGGCGCGAGGCCATTGACATTGCCAAGCAATATTGTCCGGATGTGATGCTCATTGACATCAAAATGCCCGGCCTTGACGGGCTGCAAGCGATCGAAGCGATTCGCCAAGACGGATTGGATCTCGAGTTCATTATTGTATCGGCGTTTGATTTGTTCGACTATGCGAAACAAGCGATGCGGTTTGGCGTCAAGGAATATTTATTGAAACCAAGCCGGAAGGAGGAGGTCATTTCGGCTTTGGAACGGGTCAGCCAAGAAGTGGCGGCCAAGCGGCGACAAGAGGAGAGCAGCCGCCAGCTCGAGGAGCAGATTCGCCGGCTGCAGACGCTTGTGGAAAGCGAATGGCTGTCCGTCCTCATGACAGAAGACGTATCGGCTGATGAGTGGGAGCGGTGGAAGGAGCTGCTGCCGTTTTCGATTGCGTCGGGGATGTTCCTCGTCATTCAGTTTCCGGATGCAGAGGTGGCTGACGAATGGAAATCATGGCTGGACAAGCAGCTCAGCGGGCGGGCGCCAACGCGCTATTGGATCGGGCGGATGGCGAACCGGCGCCTGCCGGTCTTGTTTTTCCGCAGCCCAAACGATGGCGAGCCGGCCTGGAAGCCCGTCATCCAGGCATTGGCGCTCGATTTGGCGCGGCAGTTTTCAGCTCGGTACGGCGTCGCGCTGTATATCGGGCTCGGCTCCCCGTTTTCCCGCCTTGACCAACTTCGTTCCTCGTACTATGAGGCGCTGTCGGCTGCACATTATTACGCCGACCGGCAAAAAGCGCAAGTGGGGTTTCTGCCGGCGGAAGCGACGCGCGCCGGCGGGGAAGCGGAACGGGATAAACAGCTGTTTGAAGCGCTGCGCCTTGGCGACATCGAGCAAGCACGGCTGATTGGTCTCGCGTATATAGAGGAACTGGCCTCTTCTCATTCACTGCCGGCCGCCGGTCGCAAAGCGGAAGAGACCTTTGTGTGGCTCGGGCGTCTTCTATCAGAGCTGGGCATTCGTTACGAGCGGCTCACTTCCTTTGCTTCCTGCCGATCGGCGGCAGAATTGAAGCGGGCGGCGCTTGATGAACTGGACTGCATCGCGGCTGATCTCGAGGTTTGGCGCCAGCAGCAAGCGTATGGCAAACTCGGCAAGGCGAAAGACTACATTGACCGTCATTACGCCGAACCGCTGACGCTTGAGGAAGTGGCTGAACAAGCGGGCATCAGTCCGTACTACTTCAGCAAACTGTTCAAAGAGCATTTTGGCATCACCTTTATCGACTACGTGACGAACGTGCGCATCGAACGGGCGAAGGAGGCGCTCGCCCGCACCGATCTCAGTTTAAAAGAAATTTGTTTTTCTGTCGGCTACAACGACCCAAACTATTTCAGCCGCGTCTTTAAAAAGCAGACCGGCTTATCGCCGAGCGAATACCGGAAAAAAGTACAGGCGCGCTGACAAGGGGAGTGCTGTCTCCAACAAAGAAGGTGGATGGCGAGTCAAAAGGAGAACGGACAAGTCCCACAAACGAAGCGGGTTGCCCCGCCCTCTTCCGGCGCCCGAAACGAAGCCCGATCCCTTGATGGGGAGACGGGCTTCTTTCACGCCATGGAAGCGAAATGGCTGCTAGCTGGTACCAGAGAGCCTTTTGTTTGCCCGACAGGAGAACGGAAAACAAAAAAGTGAAGAAAAACGCAAAAAAGTGAAGAAATCAAGCCGCAGTTTGATGAGCGGCGCATGGTACACTCAACATTGAAAGGGGTTTCAAAAAACAGATGCAAAGGGGGAGAATCATGAGAAAGAAAGCATCCGCATGGCTTGCGCTTGCGCTTGGAATTGGGATGGCGCTGTCGGGCTGCAGCAGCTCGAACTCTTCATCCGATAACGCCAAACAAGGCAGCCAAAAAGCGGGAGAGAAGCTCGAGATTTTCAGCTGGTGGACCGGAGCCGGCGAGGAAGACGGCTTAAAAGCGCTCATCAAACTGTTCCAAGAAAAATATCCGGATATTGAAGTCGAAAACGCCGCGGTCGCTGGCGGGGCGGGGACGAACGCCAAGGCGGTCTTAGCGAGCCGCATGCAAGGGAACGATCCGCCATCGACGTTCCAAGTGCACGGCGGAGCAGAACTCAATGAAGGTTGGGTGGCCGCCGGCAAAATGGAGCCGCTCAACGATTTATATGAAAAAGAAGGCTGGATGGACAAATTCCCGAAAGCGCTCATCGATATGGTAAGCAAAGACGGCAACATTTACTCCGTGCCCGTCAACATTCACCGCGGCAACGTGCTCTGGTACAACAAAAAACTCTTTGCTGACAACGGACTACAGCCGCCGAAAACGTTCGACGAGTTTTTCCAAGTGGCGGACAAACTGAAAGCAAAAGGCATCACGCCGCTCGCCTTGGGCGACAAAGAGCCGTGGGCCGCAACGCACTTGTTTGAAAACGTGCTCCTTGGCACGCTCGGAACGGAAAACTACAAAAAGCTTTGGACGGGCGAATTGTCGTTTAACGATCCGCAAGTGAAACAAGCCGTTGAGACATTTAAGAAAATGCTCAACTATATTAACGAAGACCATAGCTCGCGCAACTGGCAAGACGCCGCCCAGCTTGTTGCCGAAGGAAAAGCGGCCATGTACGTGATGGGAGACTGGGTGAAAGGCTATTTTGTCAACGATTTGAAATTGAAGGTGAACGAAGACTTCGGCTATGTGCCGGTGCCGAATACGGAAGGCAAGTTTATGGTCATCACCGATACGTTCGGCCTGCCGAAAGGCGTGAAAAACCCGGACGATGTGAAGAAATTTTTAGCGGTGCTTGGTTCGGTGGAAGGACAAGATGCGTTCAATCCGCTGAAAGGCTCCATCCCGGCCCGCATCGACGCCGATCCGTCCAAGTACGATGAATACGGCAAACAAACGATGCAAGATTTCAAAACGGCGGAGCTGGCGCCAAGCTTAGCGCACGGTTCAGCAGCGCCGGAAGGCTTTGTCACGAAGGTCAATCAAGCCGTCAACATTTTCGTGACGCAAAAAGATGTGAAAACGTTCATCGACACGTTGGCATCGGCCGCAACAGAACTGAAGAAATAATCAGGAAAAGGGGACGGGAGCCATTCTCTTCCCCTTTTCGTCATCATGAGGAGGGATGATGGTGGAAAAGGTCAACATCACGCCGGCAGAGAAGACAGCGGCTGTTCCAGCCGTCCGGAAAAAGCGAAAATGGACGGCCGACCATTGGCTGGCAGCAGCGTTTTTAGCGCCATCGGTCATTCTGATTTTCTTGTTTGTCTACGGGTTTATCGCTTGGACAGGGTATGTGTCCTTGAGCAACTGGAATTCGCTCGTGCCGGATTGGTCGTTTGCCGGGTTGAAAAACTATTGGTATTTGTTTCATGATTTCCGCTTCCAAGCCGATTTGCGCAATACGCTTGTGTTTACGGTGCTGTTTATCGCCGCTGTCATTGTGCTCGGACAGTTGCTTGCCATTTTGCTTGACCAAAATCTGCGCGGCGAGTCGCTGTTCCGCAACATTTTCTTCTTCCCGATGGCCTTGTCATTTGTCGTCACCGGGGTCGTGTGGCAATGGCTGTTCAACCCGTCAACCGGCGTCAACTTGTTTTTAAAGCCGCTCGGCTTGGACTCCAAATGGTATACCGACACCACAATTCTCGGCGGATTTCATTGGGGCAAAATTGAATTCGGCATCCCGGTGGCCATCATTGCCGTCGTGGTTGCCGCCGTCTGGCAAATGACGGGATTTGCGGTTGCGATGTATCTCGCCGGCCTGCGCGCCATTCCGGATGAAGTGCGGGAAGCGGCGCGGATGGACGGAGCGACCGAGTTTCAATTGTATTGGAAAATCATTTTGCCGCTGTTGCGGCCGATTACTGTGAGCGTCATCATCATCATGGCCCATATTTCGCTGAAAATTTTCGACTTGATTTACGCCATGACCGGGCCGGGAGCGAACTTTGTCACCGATGTGCCGGGCGTGTACATGTTTGAAACGACGTTCCGCGGCAACTATTATGCGAACGGCGCGGCGATCGCGATCGTGATGCTGCTGTCGGTCGCCATCTTTATCGTTCCGTATCTCATCTCAAGCCGCAAGGGGGGATCGTGATGGCGAGATCCGTGTGGGCACGGCCGTTTTTGTATTTATTGGCCCTCGCCATGAGCGTGTTTTTCCTGTTGCCGGTGTATGTCATGATCGCAACGAGCTTGAAGCCGCTCGATGAAGTGACATTGGCCGACATGTGGAAGCTGCCGTCAACGATTGACTGGAGCAGCTACGCGACGGCGTTTGACAAGCTCGCCCCGAACTTTTGGAATTCGATTTTGCTCGTCGTGCCAGCGACGTTGTTATCCGCGCTGCTTGGGGCGCTCAACGGCTACGTGCTGTCGAAATGGAAGTTTAAAGGAGCGGATACGCTCTTTACGCTCATTTTGTTCGGCATGTTCATCCCGTATCAAAGCATTCTTATTCCGCTCATCCAGTTTTTGCGTGAAATCGGGCTGTACAACACGATCCCGGGGCTCGTGTTTGTCCATGTCGTCTACGGCATTCCGATTACGACGCTCATGTTCCGCAATTTTTACGCCGCGATACCGGATGAGATGATCGAATCAGCGAAAATCGACGGCGCTGGGTTTGTCCGCATTTTTCGTTATATTATGCTGCCGCTGTCGATCACCGGCTTTGTCGTTGTCGCCATTTGGCAGTTTACAAACATTTGGAACGAGTTTTTGTTCGCGGTGACGATCACGACATCGGACAAACAGCCGATCATGGTCGCCCTGCAAAACTTATCCGGCAGCCAAATCGTGCAATGGAACGTGCAAATGGCAGGCGCCTTGCTCGCTGCGCTGCCGACATTGCTCGTATACATCTTCCTCGGCAAATATTTTGTCCGCGGCTTGCTTGCCGGTTCGGTGAAGGGGTGAGCCAATCAGCAGTGTAGATCAACAAACCCGGCAGACAATAGAATCGATTGCACTATGTTTCAAAAAGCCGCTGATCAGCGGCTTTTTGTCATTGATGCCCCCTCCCTTTTTCTAGTAAGATAGATACAAGAAAAGAGCAGATGAAGAAAGCGAGGCGTACATATGATCCTAGGAGCGATTGAAGCTGGAGGCACGAAATTTGTCTGCGCCATCGGCGATGAACATGGGAACATCCATGAACGGGCGGTGTTTCCGACGACGGCGCCGGAAGAGACGATGGCGCACGTCATCGACTTTTTCCGCCCGCACCGCATCGAGGCGATCGGCATCGGGTCGTTCGGCCCGATCGATTTGCGCCCGGACAGCCCGACGTACGGGTGCATTACGAGCACGCCGAAACAGGCGTGGGCAAATTTCAATTTTGTCGGCGCGATGAAGCAGCATTTTCCTGTGCCAATCGGCTTTGACACCGACGTGAACGCGGCCGCGCTTGGCGAACAGCGCTGGGGGGCGGCGCGGGGGCTTGACAGCTGCCTGTACATGACGGTCGGCACCGGCATCGGCGTTGGGGCGGTCGTCGAAGGCCGCTTGCTGCATGGGCTCCTTCACCCGGAGATGGGCCACATTTTGGTCCGCCGCCATCCGGATGATGCGTTCGCCGGCGTTTGCCCGTACCATGGCGACTGCTTGGAAGGCATGGCGTCTGGTCCCGCGATTGAGCGGCGCTGGGGGAAAAAGGGGGCGGAGCTGACCGACCAGTCGGAAGTGTGGGAGCTTGAGGCGTTTTATTTGGCGCAGGCGGTCGCCAATTACATCCTTATTTTATCGCCGGAAAAGGTGATCATCGGTGGGGGCGTCATGAAGCAGACGCATGTGTTGCCGCTTGTGCGCCGCCATGTGCAGGAATTGCTTGGCGGCTATATTCAGCATGAAGCGATTCTCGAGAAGATCGATGAGTACATCGTCCTCCCAGGGCTTGGCGACAACGCCGGCATCGCGGGCGCGTTGGCGCTCGCTGCCCAAGCAAGAAAATAGCAGGGACGGCTGTCTATGGTTTTTAACAACAGAGCCATAGACAGCTATTTTTTTGACTAATCGTTCGACAGATATAGGTTTAATAATGACCGTTTAGTCAAAAAATATTGTTTTTTAGCACGAGTGTTGATTATCCAAAATTATACATACGCCTTCCATAAATTTGGGCATACTCAAACAAAGCAGCGGCCATCCCGGATTTCCAATCGAGAGGAAGCTGCCCAGAGAAAAAACGGCGAACGAACGAAATGAAGGAAAGAGAGACGTTCGTCTGTTTTTTGGTTTGATCATACAGCCATCGCAGCAACACATACGCGATGAACGCCGCAAACAGTTGGTTGTATACCGCATTTTCCGTCGTGCCAAACAAGGTCGGGACATTCAGATATTGCTTCACCCAACGGAAAAAGACCTCAACAGTCCAACGTTGTTGGTACATGTCGGCAATGGTTTCCGCAGACGCATGGAAGAGGTTCGTCACGACCCGAATGTCGCGGCCATTCGCATCTCGAAAGATCACCACCCGGTGACGCTTGGTGGAGCGGCATTGTTTCGTCCCCAACTGGCACGTGAAGTCGGCTTGAACCGATGAGGATGTGCTGGAAAGGCGTTTCAAGCTTTTTTTCTGATGAAGTTCGATGTTGTCCTTCATCCGAATGACAAAGAGCTGATGCTGCTCCACAAATCGATCGAGGCGTTCGATTTTGAAATACGCCCGGTCTTCCACCAGCACTTGTTGAGCGTTCGTCAACTGTTCTCCCACCGGGCCATCATGACGCAGTCCGATGGTTTCCACCACGTCTGCCGGCAACGAGGATTCCGGCGAATACGCGACGTGCAGCTTCACTCCGGCGCGTTCGCCGTGATACGGCGCCCATGGCAGGCGGTTTTTCCCGACCGTGACGGTCGTCGAATCCACCACCCGAAGCGGTTTGGGAAACCGAAGCGAACGGCGGGTTTGGCGGTTGCACTTGGAAATGATCAACGCCAACAAGCGTTTCATGATGTCATAGGGAACTTCTTTCGCTTTCTTGGATACAGTTGAATAATGGAATCGCGGCAATCCATACAGAGGCCCCACATCGGCTCCGTGGCGAAAGCTTTTCCATTGATGCATGGCGGCCAGCAGGAAGAAGTGAATCAACTCGCGCAACGTAAAGGTTCGAGACGAATCACGATACCCAACCGCTTCGGCAATCAGTTGAATCTCTTCATCCGAAACAAGTTTTTGCATCAAATTCGGGAGTGTGGTATGCTTGTTCATAGAGAGCACCTCCTGGGTTTGTTTGTGTCGCTACTCACATTCTACAGGAAAGGTGCTCTTTTTTCTATACCCTTTGGATTTTATTGGATAATCAACACGCCTGGTTTTTTAGTTGAATAATTTTATAATCATGGTTTATAATAATCTTGACTATTTGGTCATAGAACGTATGGAGGCGAGGACAATGGCCGATGTTCGAAGACTAGTCGAATGGCTCCGGCAGCGCGGTGTGCGGGCCGATTTTGTAAAGCCGCGCGCGTTGTTGGCGTCTTACCCGCAATGGCTAGCGGCGAACGGGAAAGGAATGAGTCGTTGCCATGGATGAACGGCGCGCCCAATTTATTGAGGCGGCAATGAAATTGTTTGCCGAAAAAGGGTATCATGAGACGTCGATTCAAGATTTGGTCGAGGCATGGGGCATTTCCAAAGGAGCGTTTTACCACCACTTCGCTTCGAAAGAAGAGTTGCTCTTGGCGGTGCTACGCTACTACAGTGAAAAAATGGTCGCGGATTTCATGGCGGACGGCGGGGAAGGGACGGAAAAAGAGCGGTTTGTACGCCAGCTGGCTGTCCATTTTTCTCACATTCGCGAGTACAAAGATTTTTTGCGTATGATGATGTCGGAGCAATTGCCGAAAGTCAATCCGGAAGTGGAACGGTATATGTTCCGCCAGCATGGGCGTCTTTTTTTATGGTATTGCACCCGTCTGGCGGAGGTGTATGGAGAGGCAGTCGGTCCGTATGTGTATGATGTCGCCATGATGACGAACGGCATGATCCGGCAATATTTGTTTTACTTCTTTTTTCGCGAGGAGGCGTTTGATGCGGACGAGGCGGCCCGTTTTCTCATGCGCCGCATTGATGCCATTGTCGCCAGCTTCACGGCTGATGAGCGCCCGCTTTTGACCGAGGAGGCGCTCGCGCCATGGATGAAACTGGAGGAGCGTGAGCGCGAGCGCCGCCGGGAGCGGTTGGCTTCGGCGTTTGCGGCCGTCCGGGAGGCCGCAAACGGGCTCGATCCGAAGCGGGCGAACGATGTGCTTGAGGCCGCGGCGGCGCTGGAGGAAGAGCTGCTTCGGCGCGATGAACCGCCGCGCGCTTATATCGTCGAAGCGATGCTTTTGTATTTGCGGCATCAACAGGCGCCTCGACTTGCGTCGGCTTTGGACGCACTGATCCAAGAAATGGAAGAGTATCAACGACTAAATGGATGGGAGAGAGGGTCATGGAAAAAGCGATAATAGCGCCAGCGAGCACCATTCGTCATCGCCCGCTGCTCATCGCCGGACTTATCATTGCGATGTTGTTTGCGGCGCTTGATGGAACGATCGTCGGCACGGCGATGCCGCGCATTGTCGGGGAACTCGGCGGGCTCGGCGTCATGACGTGGCTGACGACGGCATATATGTTGACGTCAACGACGGTTGTGCCGATCGCCGGCAAGCTCGCCGACTTATTGGGCCGTCGGCTTGTGTATATGAGCGGGCTTGTCATTTTTATGGCCGGATCAGCGCTGTGCGGCATGGCGAACGATATGACTGAGCTCATCATTTACCGCGGCATTCAAGGACTAGGCGGCGGGATTATGATGCCGATGGCGATGATTGTCATTGGGGATGTGTTCACCGGCAAAGAGCGGGCGAAATGGCAAGGGGTGTTCGGCGGCTTGTACGGCCTCGCCTCTGTGCTCGGTCCGCAAATCGGCGGCTTTATCGTCGACCATTTGACCTGGCGCTGGGTGTTTTACATCAATTTGCCGGTGGGAATTGTTGCGACGGTGTTGATTGCGATGGGATTAAGCAAATATAAAGCCGAGGGTCCAGTCAAATTTGACCTTGCCGGCATGGCGACGTTGACCGTGGGCGTCGTCAGCTTGCTTTTGGGGCTGACGTTTGGCGGCGACCGATATCCGTGGGGGTCGTGGCAAATCGTCTCTCTCTTTGTGGCCGCGTCTGTCTTTTTCGCTTTGTTCGTTTGGGCGGAAAAGCGAGCCGAGGAGCCGATCATTCCGCTTTGGTTGTTCCGCAATCGGACGTTTACGCTGCTCAATGGCATCGGCTTTTTCATGAGCGTCGGCATGTTTGGCGCGATTATGTTTGTGCCGTTTTTTATGCAAGGCATCATCGGTGTGAGCGCCACCCAATCCGGGACGATTATGACCCCGATGATGATCACGATGATTATCGGCAGCATCCTTGGCGGCCGCTTGGTGTACCGGATCGGGGTGAAAACGCAATTGATCGCTGGCATGGTCATTATGGCCGCGGCATTTGGCTTGCTTAGCACGATGGATGTCGATACGTCAAAATGGATGGCGACGTTCTATATGATTATTCTGGGGCTTGGCACTGGTTTGGTCATGCCGATTTTGACGCTCGCTTTGCAAGAAAGCTTCCCGAAATCAGAGCTTGGCGTTGTCACCTCTTCGAGCCAGTTTTTCCGTTCGATTGGCGGGACGTTTGGGATGACGGTGCTTGGCGCCATCATGAACCATCGCTCCAGCACCTTGCTTGATGAAAGGCTTATGCCGAAGCTTGAAGCGCTGCCGGAGCAGGCGAAGGGGCTTGTCGACCGCTTTGCCGATATGATTCATACCGACCCGCAAGGCTTGTATTCCGTCTTGCTCAGTCCGGAAGCGATGGCCAAGATTCCAGCGCCGCTTAGGGACATGTTTGTGCCGGTGCTGAAGCAGTCGCTTGTCGATTCCCTGCAATCCGTCTTTTTGTTCGGGCTCGTGTTTATCGCGGTGGGCTTGTTGTTGGTGTTCGGTTTGAAAAGGATCACCTTGTCTGATCGGACCGAGGCGATGAAGCAGTTGAAGCAGGCAGAGGGGAAGGCCTAGCGGCATGCGAATGAAGAAAAGAAAACGGCGGACCGCGCCTCATTCGCTCAGGCGGCGGACCGCCTTTCTGTTTGACGGCGACGAACAAAACTCCCCCGGAGCGATGAGACATCCGGGGGTGAGGTGCCAATGGAAGCCGGCGGCTCGCTCCGTGCGGCCCATTTCGCCAGGCGGTTTCGCATCGACGTGATGCCCGGCGCATGGCGGTTTCACGGTGACGATCCGCAATGGCTGGTTACGTTGCGCCCGCATCCGCGCTTTGGCCGAAGACGCGCGAGCGGGTGAGAAAGCGGACGCCTTCCGGGCCTTCGAGCGAAAACATGCCGCCGCGCCCGGGGACGACGTCAATGATGAGCTGCGTATGCTTCCAATATTCGTATTGCGCCTTAGAGATGTAAAACGGGCAGCCGCCGATTTCGCCAAGCAAAACATCGGAATCGCCGACGATCAACTCGCCGAGCGGGTAGCACATCGGCGAGCTGCCGTCGCAGCAGCCGCCGGATTGGTGGAACATGAGCGGACCGTATTTCGCCTTTAATTTTTCAATCAATTCTAACGCTGCTTCGGTGGCGATGACTTTCGGTTCATCAGGCATCGGATGCACCTCCTTTCGCATCATGGCCAAAGACAGGCTCCTAGAGCAGCTCTGCTGGATTCGTCGAATGGAACGGCTGCTGCGTCGTTTTCCATTCCATCATCAAAAGGCGTTTGCGTGGTTTTGGCGGCGACGGATGCAACAGTGGGCAAAAGGCAGCGCCGGCGCGCTGCCTTTTGCCCGTATGAAGAGCGGGTGGGCCAATGTTAGAACAACCCGAGTTTTTTCGGAGAGTAGCTAACAAGCAAGTTTTTCGTTTGTTGGTAATGGTCGAGCATCATTTTGTGCGTTTCGCGGCCGATGCCGGACATCTTGTAGCCGCCAAACGCCGCGTGGGCCGGATAGACGTGATAGCAGTTCGTCCAGACGCGGCCGGCTTGGATGCCGCGGCCGAAGCGGTACGCGGTGTTGATGTCGCGCGTCCAGACGCCGGCGCCAAGGCCGTACAGCGTTTCATTGGCGATCGAAAGCGCTTCGTCATGATCTTGAAACGTCGTGGCCGCGAGCACCGGGCCGAAAATTTCTTCTTGGAAAATGCGCATTTTGTTATGCCCTTTGAAAACGGTCGGCTTGACGTAATAGCCGCCGGCGAGTTCCCCTTCAAGCATGTTCCGCTCGCCGCCGATCAAGAGCTCAGCTCCTTCTTGTTTGCCGATATCAATATATGACAAAATTTTCTCGAGCTGTTCGGAGGAGGCTTGGGCGCCGATCATCGTTTCCGTATCGAGCGGATTGCCTTGCTTGATTTGCTTGACGCGCTCAAGCGCCCGTTCCATAAAGGCATCGTAAATCGACTCGTGGATGAGGGCGCGCGACGGGCATGTGCACACTTCGCCTTGGTTTAGAGCGAACATCGTAAACCCTTCGAGCGCTTTATCGAGAAACTCGTCGTCTTTGTCCATCACATCAGCGAAGAAAATGTTCGGGGACTTGCCGCCAAGCTCAAGCGTGACCGGCACGATGTTTTGCGAGGCGTATTGCATGATGAGCCGTCCGGTCGTCGTTTCACCGGTGAACGCCACTTTCGCCACGCGCGGATTCGAGGCGAGCGGTTTGCCGGCTTCTAGGCCAAAGCCGTTGACGATGTTGACGACGCCAGGTGGAAGCAAATCTTCAATGAGTTCGATGAGAACGAGGATCGACGTCGGCGTTTGCTCCGCCGGTTTCAAGACGACGCAGTTGCCGGCCGCGAGCGCTGGAGCGAGTTTCCAGGCCGCCATTAAAATCGGGAAGTTCCACGGGATGATTTGCCCGACGACGCCGAGCGGTTCTTTGAAGTGATAGGCGACCGTGTCGTGATCGATTTCCGAAATCGTGCCTTCTTGCGCGCGGATGCAGCTGGCGAAGTAGCGGAAATGGTCGATCGCGAGCGGAATGTCAGCCGCGAGCGTCTCGCGGATCGGCTTGCCGTTTTCCCATGTTTCCGCGACAGCGAGCATTTCCAAGTTCTCTTCCATTCGATCGGCAATTTTGTTCAGCAAACGGGCGCGCTCGGCTGGAGACGTGCGTCCCCATGCGTCTTTTGCCGCATGGGCGGCGTCAAGCGCCAGTTCGATGTCCGCCGCTTTGGAGCGCGGCACTTCGCAATACGGCTGCCCGGTGATCGGCGTGATATTTTCGAAATACTCGCCGTCGACCGGCGGCACCCATTTGCCGCCGATGAAGTTTTCGTAGCGCTTTTTGAACGTGACAAGCGCGCCTGGCTGGCCTGGTTGTGCGTAGATCATACCCGACTCCTCCTCCATTTAAGTTTTTTGTATTCGCTTACAAAAGAAATAATATTATAAAAATTCTTTCTCATGAATACAATATCATGGCTGGACAATACTGTCAAATCGAAAATGCCAATGCGGCAGTATAGATGGTGATGAGAAAAGGCGCCCCGTTGCGTTTGGGGCACCCTTGGTTAGCTTCAAGGACTTCGATCGACGGTTTGTCCATCAATCGACTTCCAGACCTTCAAGCAAGCGGCTCGCGTAGACGCTGCAAAGATGATGGAACACTTCGATCGCCTCGTTCGGATCAGCGGCAAAAAAGGTGCTTGCGGCCGCTTCGTTTTCCTCGCGGACGAACTCGAGCAAAAAATCGGTGGCGATCCGGTTGAACAAAAGAAGGGCGCTGTAGGAGCGCTCAAGCTGGCGTTTCCGCTCGAGCGGGTCGTCGATGGACAAAAACGGACGCTCATAGCGGGCCGTCATCTCCGACAAGCGGCGCTGGATTTTGCGCTGGGCGTCCGCGAGCATCGCCTCGATCGTCTCTGGCGACAAAAACGTTTGCTCGCGCAGCATATAGCCCCAAATTTGCTTGAGCGCATGGGCCGATTCGCTCGCAAACGCGATGTTGCCGAGCAGATCGGCAGCGTATTGCTCGTCGTCATCGGTTTGAATGCGCAGCTTCATAATGATTTCAAGCACATCGGAATGAATTTTTTCTTTCCGCCATGATTTCGTCAGTTCATGAAGCAAGACGGAAAGCGAGTGCGTCAATTCTTCTTTCGTCATGATCAGCCAGTCCTTTCTCAGCAACATCGTTCCTTTTCTCATTGTATCATGACGGCTGTCTATTTGAACGCTCTCCCACCTACGCTTCGAGGTGGGATCTTCTTGGGAGCATCTGCCCCACGGCAGGTTGTTGATCAAGCCATCCCCATGCGCCCTGCGGTTCTGCTGTTCTCACTTATGCTGATCGCGTGAAAGAGGGGGTCTTCTCGGTTAGAGATGATGCATACAAGCAAGAACGTTTTGCATAGCGTTGGCCTATTTTTTCTCTTTGGAGGTAAGCCAAGGCGTGAAACCAATCGCTTTACAGACGCGCATGGGCCTAAAAGCGGTGTTGTTCGCTCCTTCAATGGTTGAAAAAATGCGGCGGTCTATGTTTCGATTGCTGAATGACAAGAGTTGACGTATGATGGAGGCAAAGACGATCGAAATAATGGAGGCGGGGCGGCATATGCTTGAAGAGAAAAAAGAAAGGGGAGAGAAGATGAAACCGGTTCGTTTGCGCGGCCATCATTTGCTTTGTGTGCACGGATTTCGCGGCATGGGCTACAGCCTGTCGTTTGTGGAAAAAATGTGGGAGATCGTGGCCCGCATTCGCGACGAAAACGACGATTTTCTGATTGAAGTCGTCGCGGCGCTCGATGAGGCGTGCCTCGCTTGCCCGCATCATGGGGAAACGGCGTGTGAAGCCGGACCGGATTCGGATGCCCACGTCCGTTCGCTCGATGGAAACGTCATTCGCCATTTAGGCTTGGAACCGGGCAACGTGTATTGGAAGTCCGAACTGATCCGGCGGACGGCGGAACGGGTCAAGCCGGATGATTTGGACGAGTTGTGCCGCCACTGCTCGTGGCTGCCGTACGGCGTCTGCAAAGAAGGAATCGCCAACGTCCGCCGCGGCAATGTAGCGCAAACGTGAGAAGGATGTCATTTTCGGAAAAAGCAGCGAAGGACGATGGAAACACGGTGCTGCGCTGAACCATCACCCGTTCGTCAAGGCGGGGAGTGTGTTGCAGCGCTGTCTTTCCGACATGTCTCCATCTGTTTTGAAGGGATTCATGGCCGGCGATGGCGACGGTTTTGGACGTCCGCGGAAATTTCTAAAAAATGAATGGTTCCATGGGCGGGAAAATGTGATATGATAAGCAATTATAGAGACTTTCGACAGAAAGGGTCATGAACGATGAAGGTAGCCAAATTCGGTGGAAGTTCGGTGGCGAGCGCCGCGCAGTTCCGCAAAGTGGCCGATATCATCAGTTCGGATATCGAGCGCCGCATCGTCGTCGTGTCGGCGCCCGGAAAACGGTACAAAGACGATGTGAAAGTGACCGATATGCTCATCCAGCTGGCCGAACAAGTCGCGGCTGGCGAGCCGCATGGGGAAACGATGGAAGCGATCGTGAAGCGGTACGCTGACATCGCCAATGAGCTGGGGCTGGAAGCTGACAGCTTTTTGGCCGAGCTTGTCGATGACTTGCAGTCGAAAATCAGCGCCTATCGAAGCGAGCCGCCTCGGTTGTTTGACGCCATGAAAGCGAGCGGCGAAGACCATAACGCAAGGCTCATGGCGCTTTATCTGCAAGATCGCGGGCTTGAGGCGAGCTACGTCAGCCCGCTTGAAGCGGGCATTATCGTCACCGATGAGCCAGGCAACGCCCAAGTGCTTCCAGAGTCTTATGACAAACTGAAGCAGCTGCGCGAACGGCGCGGCGTTTTGGTCATTCCAGGATTTTTCGGCTATTCCCGATCCGGCCATATCGTCACGTTCCCGCGCGGCGGATCGGATATCACGGGCTCGATCGTCGCCGCAGGCGTCAAAGCGGACGTGTACGAAAACTTTACTGACGTCGACTCGATTTATTGCGTCAACCCGTCGATCGTCGCCGATGCCCGCAAGTTGAAAGAAATCACGTACCGCGAGATGCGTGAGCTGTCGTATTCCGGATTTTCCGTCTTTCATGACGAGGCGCTCGAGCCGGTCTATCGCGCCGGCATTCCCGTTTGCGTGAAAAACACGAACAACCCGGCCGCTCCAGGGACGTGGATCGTCGCCAAGCGCAACCATATCGACGAACCGGTCGCCGGCATTGCGAGCGACACCGGCTTTTGCAGCATCAACATCAGCAAATACTTAATGAACCGTGAGATTGGCTTTGGCCGGCGCGTGCTGCAAATTTTAGAAGACGAAGGCATCTCCTACGAACATACGCCGTCCGGCATCGACAACATGTCGATCATTTTGCGGGCGGATCAGCTCGCGGACGGAAAAGATGAGCGCATCCTCGCCCGCATCCGCGAAGAGCTGGCGGTCGATGAGGTGACGATTGAGTACGGCTTGGCGCTCATTATGGTCGTCGGCGAAGGGATGGAAAAAACGATCGGGATGGCGGCGAAAGCCACCACCGCGCTCGCCAACGCCAACATCAACCTAGAGATGATCAACCAAGGTTCATCTGAAGTGAGCATGATGTTCGGCGTGAAGGAAGAAGTCGTCAACGAGGCGGTTCGCGCCTTGTACAACGCCTATTTCCAACAGGCAACCGTAAGCCGCCTTTCCTAACGCGAAACAGGCGTCCGAAACTCGGGCGCCTATTGTTATGCACCGAGAAGCCCCACTTTCACGCGATCAGCGGAAGGGGGGATGGATCAGCGTCTTCCATCATGAATGTTCCCCCAACGCCGCCCAAAATATATTGAAAGAAGGACGTCGTTGAGACAGCCAAATCGCAGGGACAGACCGGGGATGGCTTGGCTGGCAGAGCCTGCCGTGGGGCAGGCGTCCCCAACAATCTTCCGCCTCTAAAAGGCCGGTGAAAAACCGTCATTTCCTCTAAACCGATGATTCTTGAGTGGCGAGCAGAGCAACACTTATAAGGTTTCTCAATTTGAGAAGTGACATGATTGAACCTCATTTTCTGTTAAATCACCAGTCTTCTAAGCGTTTGTGTAGACGGGTGAGCATTCAAGCGCTCTAAGCCGGACTTTCTTCTTTTTTCGCTGGTTGGCGTACATAAGAGCGGCATGTTCGGAAAATACTACCAATGTACGCCAAAGAAAGCGGAAGGGAGGAAGAGCGAATGCGGCAATGGCTGGGAATGGCTGTGCTTGTCGCTGTTTTCGCTTCGTTTCCGGCTGAGGCGGCGGCCATCAGCCGAAGCGAGCTTGAGCAGTACGCCGAGAGCGTCGGCTGGACGGTGAGCGACCTGTTGGCTTATTTGGATCAATACGGCTTGACGATCGCCGATTTTCGCACGATGGATGAGCTGAAACAATGGCTTGGCACGCCCATCACCGACGAGCAGCTTCACGCCGTGCTGCGCCAGCACGGACTGACGGTCGAGGAGCTCGAGGCGCTGCTTGGCCAGTTTGGTGAAACGGTGCAGGACTACACATTTGTCGAAGACTTAGACCGGGCCATTCGTTTTTACTCGCAGCACAATGCCGCCATGCAGCAAATCAACGACTTGCTTGGGGCCATTGGGATGACGGAACAGGAAGTGCGCGCCTTCATCCGCCATATGGCCTCGCTTGACGACCCGCAGTTAGCTGGGCGGCTTTTGGCGCTTCGTGAGCGGCTGCGCCCATTTGCGGAGACGGAAGGGCCGTGGACGGAAACAGAGCGCCGCCAACTGCGGGCGATATGGGAAGAGGGGCTTCGCTTGCTCGAGCTTAAGGCGAACCTTCCATCTGACGGGTCGGGCATAAAGGAGGCAGGGGCGGAGCCGATCCGCGTCCGACTGTACAACCGCCGAGGCGAGGAGGTCGCTGATATCGCCATAACGCGGGAGATGTTGACATCGGGCTACATCGTCCGCGTTGGGGAGAAAGGCATTGACGCCGGGCTGCTCGCTGTCGAGATGAAAGGAAAGATGTATGGGGAAAAACTGCCGGAGACGGCGTCGCCGTATTTAACCCATACATTGGCCGGGCTGCTGCTCGCTTCCGCCGGCTTCCTTCTTTACCGGCAGGTCGGGCGGCTGAAAGGGTGAAGGAAAGTGAACGGCAAGCCCACGCGGTTTTCGTGGAAGCGCCGGGCCGCCCAATGGGCGGCGCTGGCGGCGATCGTCATCGGAACGGCGATGGCTGGATGGAACGGTTATTGGTACACTGTCGGCCGGATGGCGGTCAAGCGGGATGCCCCTCAGCCTTCCTCACCGCCGGCCGCAAGCCTTCCAGCCGAACGTTCGGCGCAAAAAGACGCGCCGCTTGGCGTCTACCTTGGCGAACTCGCCATTCCGAAGCTCGGGGCGGCGATTCCGGTGTATGAAGGCGTCCGCGAACAAGAATTGCGCCGTGGTGTCGGCCATTATCCGGCGAGCGATTGGCCGGGGGAAAAAGGGCATGTCGTGTTATCCGGGCACCGCGATACTGTGTTCCGCCGCTTTGGCGAGCTTGAGATCGGCGATGCGCTCATCATTCGGACAACCCGCGCTGCCATTCATTACCGCATCATCAACATCCGCATCGTCGATGACGACGACCGAACCGTTTTGGTCGACAAAGCGCGCCCGACGTTGACGGTGACGACGTGCTACCCGTTTCGCCTCATCGGCCGCGCCCCGAAGCGCTGCATCGTCACCGCCCGCCCGGTCCGGGTTGATGCCGTGGTGTTTCCAAGAGAATGATCCACTTGCCTGCAGGAAGGCAAACAAAAAGGCTGGAAAGCGCGCTCTCCAGCCTTTTACCTTTTTCGTTCATGCGGCGCCTTGGCGTCGATTCGCTCATGCATTTGCTGGCGAAACTCTTGAAGCAGCGCCTCGCCTTGCAGCCCTTTCTTGACAAGACCGGCCAGCACGGCTTCCGCCAAATGGGTGCGCCGCGGGATCATGAGCCCTTCCATCAAGACGCTGATATGGCCATTCATTTTCGTGATCGAACGGACGGCGACGAGCATGTTGGCCGGGTCGTTGCTCGTGTGGGTGATCGTCACTTGCAATTGAAACTCCGGCCGCCGCTGCAGGCTCACAAACATCGGCTCATAGTCGTCATCCAAATACGCCTCTACGAGCCAGCGGTTTTGCCCGTCTTCTTTGTTGATGATCAGCCCGTCAATAAATGGGATGTCTTGGCGGTGCATCCCGTCGTCGATGACCGAGAGCCCGACAAGCTTGAACGTTTTCATCTCGTCCACCTCGTTACCGTTGTCTTATCCAAGATTATAGCACAGGCGGACGGGGGAAGAAAAACGGGATGCCGTCCCTGTTGCTGAAAAACGATCTGCATTTTTTCCGTCGGATGGCAAAAACGCCATTTTGCCCCGTCATTGTCGACGAAGATTTCGCCTTTTTCGCGATATTGATTCATAGATCGCGCAAAAAAATGCAAAAATCGCGATTTTACGGCAAAAAACGGGATCCGTTATCATAAAGATGCGGTGGAGGAAAGGGGGGGATGCGCCGACACATGATCAACCAAGTCATATTGGTCGGCCGGTTGACGAAAGACCCAGAGCTTCGCTACACGGCCGAAGGAGCCGCGGTCGCGACCGTCACGCTGGCGGTGGCGAGAAATTTCCGCAACGCGGAAGGAGGGATTGATGCCGATTTCGTTCCGTGCGTTTTATGGCGGAAAACGGCGGAGCATACCGCCAATTATTGCCGAAAAGGCTCGATGGTGGCGGTGACGGGGAGAATTCAGACGCGCCGCTACGATAAAAAAGACGGTCAACGCGTCTATGTCACCGAAGTCGTCGCACAGTCCGTCCAATTTCTTCACTCCGGAAAGAAACCAGAATGGCCGGAGCACGTATAGTCGTTTCCCCATACACGCCTTTCAAAGCGAATCCCCAAGAGAAAGAACGTGTCCCCAAATACTCCCCAACTGATGGCGCTAGCACATCGTTGTTAGCGCTTTTTTCAGCATTGGGGAGCTAAATGAGCTCGGAGCACTCTTTCACGATCGTCACGATCATCGTTTCGACATGTTTCCGCTTTTTATCCGGCAGCTTCGCGAGCGCGTACACCGCTTCGCTCATCTCCCGGCTCCGGAGCAAGTAATCCAACGCCGCGAGCGCCGTTTCGTGCACGTCCGCCGTTCCGTACACGTCCGTCACTTCGCGAAGCAGCTCGCGCTGGCGCGTTTCGCCGCCAAGCAAAAAATCGGCGCTGACGTCAAACAACTGGCATAGCTTCTCAAGCGACTGCACATCCGGAAGCAAGCTGCCGTTTTCCCATTTGCTGATTTGCGAACGCGACACGTTCAGCTGCTCGGCCAACTCTTCCTGTGTCCAGCGCCGTTGTTTCCGCAATCGTTTGAGCGTCTCCCCAAGGTTTATCATCGTTCGTCACCACGCTTTTCATCATTACTCTTTAAAGATAGAAAAGCATGGAGTCAATAACCGTTCCTTTTTAGACCGTTTATCTTTTTGTTTCAAAATCAGAACGAATTTGTCGGTTATTCCGTCGTTCGGCATCTTTTTTGCCCAGGAAAGACATAGTACAATTAGTTAAAAATGGGAAATTTATAAGCAAAAAGAGGGGGTCAAGGTGAACATTTATCTTGCCGATTTTGTCATTTGTGAACGAAACGGGCAGAAGCATACGCAAAAAATGTACCATATCTACATTAAGGAAATGAAAAATCCGTTTTCCGTTCGGCTGAAAACGATCGCCCCGGCCAGTTTCACCGATTCACTCCGCTCGCTGAAAAACGAAGGTGGACGGATGCGATTTTCGTCTGAAGGCGAGGCGCTGTTTCGCACGATCACGTGCTCGTCCGAAGCTCAGCTCTATTTTGTGTTTAAATGCACGAGCCAGTTGTACATGTTTATCGTCAAGCTCGACCTTCGCCAAAAAAAGTTTACCGTCGCCCTCTACGAGTGGAACGAACCGAAGCAAAAATACATCCCGATCCGCGTTGACGAATGGCTGGCGATGGAAAAACAGCTCATTTATGAAGTGCTGCAGTCGATTTATCTTGTCGATGATCGGCGTGTGTCGCACTTGTTCGCCAATCTGTCGCGTCCGAAACGAAAAATATAACATCCCGGCGTCTAGCAACCCCTCCCTTGTTTTTTCCAAGTAGAAAAAACGTTTCCTTTCGCGGTAAATGTTCGCTATACTTAAAATTAAGAACATTGTCGTTTTTTTGCCGTGAGCTGGCCATGCAGACGATTCGAAACAGGAAAAGCTAGGATAAAAAAGAAACAGAACGATGAAGGGAGAGGGTGCAACCGTGAAACCGAGCCATATCATTTTCACCGCTGCGATGGCTTCAGCGTTCTTTTTGGCGCCGGATGACAGCCAAGCGGCGGAATGGAAAAAAGGCATGAGTTCCCCTGAAATCA
Organism: Geobacillus kaustophilus; assembly: GCF_000948285.1. Lineage (GTDB taxonomy): Bacteria > Bacillota > Bacilli > Bacillales > Anoxybacillaceae > Geobacillus > Geobacillus thermoleovorans_A. The sequence goes on along the minus strand of NZ_JYBP01000003.1, from coordinate 3,132,430 downwards.
AACAGCTCCAGCAGCGCTTGAAAGAAAAAGGCTTTTTCACGTATCCGCAAGCGACCGGCTACTTTGGCGCAATCACTGAAGAAGCGGTCAAAGCGTTCCAACGGGCGATGAATTTGCCGGCCACCGGCATCGTCGATGACGCCACCTACGCTAAGCTCAAAAGCGCGCCTGCGTCAAACGACGCGTTGGCAGTCGGTTCGCGCGGCGCGGCCGTCAGCGATTTGCAGCGCCGGCTGAAACAGCTCGGCTATTTTCGCTACCCACAAATCACCGGCTACTATGGAGCGGTGACCGCGGATGCAGTGAAGCAGTTTCAGCGGGCGAACGGGCTTCCCGAAACCGGGCGGGCGGATCAGACGACGCTTGAACGGCTTGAGCAGGCAACCAACCAACAGGTTGATGTTGTATTGCCTTCGTTGGCCACATTAAAAATCGGTTCGCGCGGCTCTCAAGTCAGCCAGCTGCAAACCAACCTAAAGCTTCTTGGCTATTTTACATATCCAACGATCACTGGGTATTATGGAACGATTACCGCAGATGCGGTTCGCCGCTTCCAAAAAGACAACGGTTTGCCGGCAACCGGCTCGGCTGACGAGGTGACGTTTACGCGCATTGCCGATGCAACAAAGAAAAAAACCACCCCGCCAGCTGAAGGTAACCGCCCCGCCATACATTTGACCATCGGTGCACGCGGCGAAGAGGTCGAGCGTGTGCAGGCGAAATTGAAACAGCTCGGCTATTTTACATATCCCATGATTACGGGCTATTACGGAACGATTACTGCGGATGCGGTTCGCCGCTTCCAAAAAGACGCAAAACTCCAAGTGACCGGCGTCGTCGACAGCACGACGTACGAGCGCCTTATTGGCCAAGCCCCTGCCACCAAGCTCGACGTCATCGAACTTGTTGCTGATGCGGCCGAGCTACTCGGCGCTCCGTACGTTTGGGGCGGCGATACGCCGGAAGAGGGATTTGACTGCAGTGGCTTCATTTTCTACCTTTTCCAGCAACAAGGCGTCACCGTGCCGCGCACCGTCGCCTTGATGTGGAATGCGGGCACGGCCGTTTCCGCCCCGGAAGTCGGCGACATCGTCTTTTTCGCCACGACAACCAACGGCCCATCGCACGCCGGCATCTATATCGGCAACGGCCAGTTCGTCCACAGCGGCGCCTCCACTGGAGTGACGATCAGCCGCCTGGACCAATCGTATTGGAAGCAGCGGTATTTAGGGGCGAAACGATTGTTCTAGCATGCCAAAACGGCCACGATGATCAAGTGAGGAGGAACAGAAAATGAAGCATGCATCGCGAATGGCGGCCGCCGTCTGCCTCGCCGCCGCCATCGCCCTCGGAGGAAATGGGCAAACGGCTGACGCCGCCGTCCAATGGGGGCAAGTCCAATGGAAACAAGGGATGATCGGCAAAGTCGTCATTTTGCGCGACACGTCCCTGTACCGCCTGAACGGAACGACATGGCAGCCCGCCATGACAGCGAAACAAGGGCGCGAGTATCGCGTCTACAGCCAAAAACGGGCAGGCGGCGCCGTCTATTACAGCCTCGGCGGCGGGCTGTATGCCAAACAAGGGGACGCCATCCAGTACGTGCCGTTCACAAAAGACGAGCTTCTCGCCCTTGTCACCCGCTCATTGAAAGGGCAGTACATTCTGCAGGCAGGAAATGAATCCGTCCTGTTTGTCATCGAGCGGCAAAAAGGCAGCCGTCTGTTTGGCTGGTACTTATACGGCAAAAATATGTCCTTGCCGATCGAAGGGCGCATCAGCGACTCCACTGTGACGCTTGATATTTACTTTAACGACAATGTTGAGGCCATTGCCGATTCGATCTCTTACTTGAAGGCGTACAATGTGCCGAAAGACGAAATCGAAAAAATTGCCGAGCAGCTTGCCAACAGCAGAGATTACCAAATGCAGCTGCAATTTTCCATCACGAACAGCCCGGAACAATTTTCAGGCCAGTTCCACTTTCTTGATTTGTACTTGGACGGCCGCTATGACGTCGTCAAAATGGCGCTCGGCCAACCGATGAACGTCACGGTGAAGAAAAACGATTGATGTTTTTTACAAAACGAAACCCATTAATCTGCAAAAATATCGTTCTAACATTCTGATTTCCAGCATATTCATATCAATGCCGCCATTGATGGAAATAATTTCAACGCCATATTCTCTAAAAAACCTGTGGTGCTAGTTGAGCGCTAGCGCTCAACTAGCTCTAGTGTGACCAGGGAATACACCAACAAGATGCCATCGAGCGCCACCTCAAACCCGGCCACGGAATTCGCCCGAATGTCGGTTGATCCGGTATTGATCCACGAGAATCGCCTTTGCGTTTTTTCTTGATCCATTCTTCCCATGTGTCGGATGAGTGGTGTTTTGGATTGTGTCGGGATGGTGTCCAAAACGCGACCCGGTGTTTTTCGTACAGTTTTTCCCGAAGAGCACGGCTGATGCATCCTTTGTCTCCCATGTTGCGGGGATGAGGGATTTGGGTCATCACCGTTTCGGCCGCTTTGACGCCGCGGCAAGACGCTTCCGTCACGACATAGCCCATGGGCAGCCCTTGATCCGTCACTTGAAGATGCAATTTGAATCCGTAGCACCATTGTTTTTTGGAAGCACAATACCCCATATCTGCGATCCCTCGAAATCGCTTCACGCGTTGCATTCTTGCGGGATGGCACAACGGGAGGGGCAAACTGTCGACGATGGCCTAAGCATGATGCTGGCCGCGTTTCGCCCGTTTCATGACGGATCCATTTGACCGCAAAGCCAAGCGCCCGGCAGCGTCGGTTATACCGGGACCGTTCAAGAAATCGACGACCATGGGGGACCAATTGCCCGTGACAAAGCGATGCCAGGTTCGTTCGGAAGAAAAGCCCAGCAGCTTCCCCAAAAGGTGAACCGCTATGACCACTTCGTCTTCTTGCTTGACCAAGTGACGGCTGCGGCGATGAAGATACATTTGAATCAACGACAGTTGGGCAGAAACAAAACAGAAAATGGCGGCATATTGTTTTTGCAGTTTGGCTTGATCTGTAGTAAAATGAAAGTGCTCTTGCATGGGGATTCTCCTTTCGAGTGTTTGTTGGCACTTTCATTCTACAGGAGATCCGCAGGCAAGGGCTATTTTTATGCTTGTCGGATTTCATCTATATACATGCTCATTAAAAAGTTAACTTTCGTATAACCGGTGCACACTCCGGTTATCCTGTTCCCAAGGAAACCTATGGAAAAGGAGCGGGATCATTCATGAAACGTCTCAACATCACCCATGATCACGGATGGACGCCACGGACGCTTCGCAAACAGGAACGGAAAATCAAAAACGCGCTTCTTCGCCAACGGGTGATGGCCGTTCGCTTGGTCATGGAAGGTTATTTGGGCAAAGAGGCGGCCTCCATGGTCAACGTGTGCCAACAAACCGTTTCCCATTATGTGCCGCTGTTCAACGAAGGCGGTCTGGAGCTCTTGCTTCATCGGGATTTCGCCCCCGGACGGGAGCCGTTTCTTACCGAAGAACAGCAGGAAGAGATCAAACAGCTTGTGTTGACCGCCACTCCCGCGGAACTGGGCTGGGACGCCGCTTCGGCGTGGAACACCAAACTCCTGCAATCCTATGTCGAAAAGCACTTTGGTGTTTGCCTTTCCCGTGAAGCGCTGCGAAAACTCCTGCACCGTCAAGGTCTGTCATGGACTCGCCCTGCGTACACGCTGGCGAAAGGGAATCCGGATGAGCAAAAGCAATTTGAAAAGCAAATGGATTTGATAAAAAAAACTTGATCACCAAGGAGACAGAAGATGCCGTTCTTCTGTACATCGATGAAACGCATATCCGCTCTTATCATGTCTTGCGATCCACTTGGTCCGAGGTCGGCCGTCAAAAACGTGTGCCGACATTCGGCCATCATGCCCATGTTTCGGTATTTGGCGCGGTGAACGTCCACGATGGGGACATCGTGCTTCACCAAGCAGAAGCCGCCAACGCCGCGACATTCTTGGATTTCTTGCGCCTGCTCAAAGAGCGGCATCCCAACCGGATCATTGCGCTCGTCTTGGACAATGCCCGGATTCATCACGCTCGAATGGTGAAGGACTTTTTGCGAGAAGAAGGACAATGTTTTCATTTCCTGTATCTGCCGCCCTGCTCGCCGCAGCTCAACCCGATCGAGCGTTTGTGGAAATGGCTGAAGGATACGGTGATCGCCAACGCCTTTCACAAAGACCGCCACGAGATCCTGCAAGCGGTTCAACGATTTGCTCATTACATTCAGGAACGCCCGGAGGAAGTGTTGCGGCGCTTGGGGTGTTCCGCGTAATCGAAAAGTTAACTTTTCAAGGTGCATTTATATAGATAAAATCAGACGAACATAAAAATAGTCCTTGTATGAAAATCTCCTTTTAGAATGAAAGTGCTCACCTAACATTAGAAAGGAGACGAAAAGATGAAGGTGCTCGAGTACCCCTTTGCCGTTGCACCCATTTTTCATTTGATTGCAAACAAATCGATGGAAGCAGGCTTGCATTTATGTGATGGCAATGCGAAACAAACAGTGCAGTTGTTTATGAATGATACGGCTTCCGAGAAAGGAAAGAAGCGCATCGGGGCCATACAATTATGAAGGAAGCAACGATTACGCAACGAAAGAGCCCCATATCGTCAGTTGGAGGTTCGAACGAGCGTCGCTTCCGGATGGCCTCAAACAAGACTTAGAGGCGATCACCGCGTTTCGCAGAGATCAAAACGAAGGCCCGTCCATCAATCCAAGCGCCCAGTCGATAGCCTTTAAGTTTGAAGCGTTGACGGATGCCGCCAAAGAAACGATTGAGGCGATTACTGCCGTTCTTAAGAAGCATGCAAGAAGTTGAAATGGTTACGTGCCTGTCGCTTTTCGATGGATGGGACGGTGTGGCTAAGGCGGAGGTTGAAAGGGAAACGGGGGATTAGGAATGGCGCATGTATTTCAAATCAAAACAAAACCGCATGGGTTTCAGCGGTACGACGAATTTATTCGTGACCAGGTCATTGGGATTGGTTGGCCGCTGATTGGCAATTTGGACGGCATAAGCAAAGATGAATTGAGAGAGCGATTGCGCAACGTGTACCATTATTCGGGGGCGAAGCTTGGCAACGCTCTTGGCGCGATCTGGGCATTTGTAAACACGATGGAACAAGGGGATATCGTGTTGGTTCGTAATGGAGCATTGCTCAGCATCGGGATCGTCGGCCCCTATCGCTACGTGAAACATCTTGACAATGATAACGATGGGTTTTGCCATCAACGGTCGGTTGAGTGGAAGGTCATGAATGAAAACGTTCGCTTGTATAATGAGAAAGTGCATGAAACATTGCGGAACCCGGGAGTTGTGACAAAAAGCAAATATACTGTACACGAACTTCAATTAGGGATTTAATTGTGAACCAGGAATGTTTGAGACATATATGAAATGGTTCAACGGTCGAAAATAGTCATTTCGCCTCGCTTCCTCGCGAAGAAAATCATGGTACAATCATGATAAAGGTACGGCTAAGGAAACTTAGCGTCACAAAGCTACAGGGGCTAAGGGGAAACCTATGCCAGCCAGCTGCCATTACCAAAAAAATAAAGGAGGAATTGGTAATGTTAAAGAAAGGATGGCCGATTTTGGTGGCGTCGATGCTCGTCGCCTCTCCGACGTGGGCGGCCGCCAAACCTGCAGGCAAAGCGCATGAACGCGAGATGACTGTGAAGAAAGTGGAAATCGTCATCAAGAAGCAGACGGAACAAAAGGAAACAGAGGCGAAGAAAAAACAGGAAACGTCCAAGCAGCAAAAAATGCTTGCGCAAAAGTTGGCGCAGTTAAATAAAAAAGTAAGCCAAATTGAAGAGCGGCTAGACAAAGTGACCGCTCACATTCAAGCGTTAAGTGAAGCGGAACCGGCAACGGACACGCGAGCCTCGCCGGGGCCTGCTGATTCGGCGTCAACGGGCGAGCCGTCCACTTCTCAACCGACAGCCACAGCAGCAACTGACGCTCCGAGCGGACAAGCCGTAGCGGCCAATGACGCTGCAGCTCCGGCTTCCAGCGGGCAAACTGTAACAGAGGCGCCGTCTCCGACTTCTCAACAGCCTGTTGATGAGGATCAAGCGGAGCTCGATGAGGAAAAACAAGAGCAAATCGATGGCCTCATCGGCCAGCTCATCGCGCTGTCCAACCAGCTGCGGGCGGTGACGAATGAAATTCGCGCCCTTGAAAAGAAAGTCGGCGCCAACAACGCAGACATTCAGAAGGTAAAAGAAAAAGTCCATGCGTTGAACGAACAAGTTCAAGCGAACAAAAAGGCGTTGCTCAATTTGCTTTTGCTATAGAGATAAGGAAGGGCGCTAGTGGAGGGCGCTCTTCTTTGTATTGCAATGGCGATTTTCTATTTTTGTTTGGGCTGCTTCTTTTCTTGCTCTTTTAGAAAAGACAGTTCTTAAAGGCGTATTCTTTCTGCGGATAATGGATTATTTGAACAGCTTTTCTCCTTCCTTATCTACTCCTCTTAACGATGCGTGTTATGCCTTTAATGTCGGCTGTCATTCCTTCTTTCCCTATCTTCCAACGGTTTTTTTTGATGTGTTCTGCTAATGTCGAGCTGTCAATCGCTCGTCGGACGGCGGTTTCAATGATAATATACAGCATGAATGTGGAAAGGAAGATTGGAAAGATCAACTATAAACAAGAATAGGACATTGTGCTTTTCTCTATCTCTTTCGATATTGTCTGTTTATTTCCCCTATTTCTTTTGTTTTTTCTATCAAAATTTTGTTGCTTTTATGGTAATATGATGGAGATGACAATGATTTGATCTGAGTGAGGGGGATGGGCATTGAAAACACGGAAGAAATACTCAGCGGCGAGCGTGGTGTTGGCGTTGGGGCTGCTTGCTCCGGTTGTGTTGCCGACAGCAGCGGGCGCGGAAAACCGAGATGTCGTCAAGCTACGCATTTTAGAGACGACGGATGTACATATGAATCTCGTCAACTACGATTATTTCAAAGACAGTCCGACGAATGAGTTCGGGTTGTCGAAAACGGCGCGTTTGATCGAGCTGGCGCGCGCTGAGCAGCCGAATACGCTTCTGTTTGACAACGGGGATTTGATTCAAGGAACTCCGCTTGGCGACTATGTGGCCAAAGTGAAGCCGCTGCAAGACGGAGAAGTGCATCCGGCGGTGAAGTTGCTGCACTTGTTGAAGTACGATGCGGCAACGGTTGGGAACCATGAGTTCAACTACGGCTTGGATTTCCTCAATGAAGTGTATGACGATGCCAAGCTGCCGATCGTGAATGCGAACGTGTACCGTGACGATCATGATCAAAATCCGGATAACGATGTCAACTATTTCACGCCGTATCAAATTTTAGAGAAAGAAGTCGTTGATGAAGACGGGGAGAAACATACGCTGAAGATCGGCGTCATCGGCTTTGTGCCGCCGCAAATTATGGATTGGGACAAAGCGAATTTGCAAGGGAAAGTGATTGCGAAAGACATTGTGCAGTCGGCGCAAAAGTATATTCCAAAAATGAAAGCGGAAGGGGCCGATTTGATCGTCGTGCTATCGCACTCGGGCATTGAGACAGGCGGAAACAGCCCGAACATGGAAAATGCATCGTATTATTTGACGCAAATTCCGGGGGTCGACGCCGTGTTGACCGGCCACCAGCATAAAAAATTCCCGGCCCTTCCAGGCACGACACCAGATTTTCCGGACGGAAACGGAATCAACAATGAAACCGGAACGATTAACGGTGTTCCAGTGACGATGCCGGGTTCATGGGGCGATACGCTCGGCGTGATCGACTTGACGGTCGAGCAAGTCGACGGAAAATGGAAAGTGACGCAAGCGAAAGCCCAACTCCGTCCAGTGTATGACAAGGCGACGAAAACGCCGCTTGTCGACAGCGACCCGGCTGTTGAGCAGGCGATCCAGGCGGAACATGAAGCGACGATTCAGTACGTCCGCAGCCCGGTTGGGAAAACGACGAGCCCGATCAACAGTTATTTTGCACTCATAAAAGACGATCCGTCGGTGCAAATCGTCACGAACGCGCAAAAATGGTATGTCGAAAAGATGTTGAAAGGGACGAAATATGAAGGCCTTCCGGTGCTGTCGGCCGGCGCTCCGTTCAAAGCAGGCGGACGCGGCGGGGCGAGCTATTATACCGACATCCCGGCAGGGGAAATCGCCATTAAAAACGTCGCCGATTTGTACTTGTATCCGAACACGGTGTATGCGCTGAAAATTACGGGAGCCGAGTTGAAAGAATGGCTTGAGTGGTCGGCGGGGCAATTCAACCAAATTGACCCGAACAAGACAGACGTTCAGCCGCTCGTCAACAATGACTTCCCAACGTACAACTTCGATATTATTGACGGCGTAACGTATGAAATCGATGTGACCGAACCGGCGAAATACGACAAAAACCAAAATGTGATCCATCCGAACGCGAACCGGATTAAAAACTTGAAATTCGAAGGCAAGCCAGTGACGCCGAACATGGAATTTATCGTCGCAACGAACAACTATCGGGCGACGACGAACCGGATCATCAATCCGGGCGGGAAAAACACGATTTTGGCCGCGCCGGATGAAAACCGGCAAGTGATCATCGATTACATTCGGGAAAACGGAACGATCAACCCGTCGGCGGATGGCAACTGGCAGTTTGCGCCGGTGAAAGGAAAAGCACCGGTGACGGTTTCCTTTGAATCGTCGCCGGAAGCACAAAAACACTTGCCTCAAGACGGCAGCATCCGCTATGTCACCGCCTTGCCGAGCGGATTTGCCCAATATGAATTTGCCTTGCCGCTTTGGAAGGAAGAAAAGCCCAACCCGCCAAAGCAGCCAGAGAAGCCAACCATTCCTCCAGGCCAAGCGAAAAAAGTCTACTGGGATGGCGTGGAGCTGAAAAAAGGGCAAATCGGCCGCTTGACGGTGCAAAAGCCGATCAATCTATGGAAACGGACGAAGGATGGGCGCCTTGTGTTCGTCCGCGTCCTAAAGCCAGGGGAAGTGTACCGCGTCTATGGGTATGACGCGCGCTTCGGCGGGCAGTACGCGGTCGGCGGCGGGTATTACGTGACAAACATCAATGCCTATATCCTCTACGAAACTCCATCGAAGGAAAAGTTGAAGCAAGTAAATGGATGGTAACATAAAACACTGCCTTGCCCGCTATGAATGGCGGCGCAAGGCAGTGTTTTTTGTCTCAATGATAGAGCGGCATGTCTTCACAACGCGATCGCAGGCATCAAGGCCATGCCGCCAACCGTGTTTCGGTCCAACGGACGAATTCACCAGTCCACGGTCCGGTTGTGATCGGCCAAGCGATGGTAGAGACGGTCGTTTTTCTAGGAACCCAAACCGAAACCGAACCGCCATTGACTTTGAATTCTCCCCATCCATCACTGTTGATGGTGACGGTGTCACTCCGGTTGCCGGTAAGGTCATAGAACACTTTTCCGGCGTGTTGTTTGCCAACGTACATCCATTTGCTTCCTCCCGGCCCATCGGTGATCAGTGCGGCCAGTCCGGATCCCGGTTTTTCGGTGACGCCTTCCCTTGTCCATCCGATGATATCAGCATGGTCAAGATAATCATGTTGTGTACCGTAAGCATAATCCCTGCGCGCGATGAGGAGCGCATCGATTTTGCTTTTCAGCGAAGGAATGTTATATTGTGGAATGCCATAATAGTCACCGTAAAAGACGCACGGATATCCTTCCTGCCGAGTTAGAATAAAGGCGTAAGCCAACGGTTTGAACCATGGATCCACCCATGATTGCAGCGCCTGACCAGGTTCGGTGTCATGATTATCGACGAAGGTGACGGCCAATGTCGGTTGATCTTTCATGAGAGTATTGGTTATTAACGTACGCATATCAAATGCGCCGCCTGATTTGGAGGCGGTATAAAATTTATTGTGCAACGGGGCATCGAATAAAGACATCGTTCCGTTTGTTTTGGTAATGTAATTGTGCAACTTGTTGATGTCATAGCTCCAATATTCGCCAACGGTAAATAGCGGCTTGCCAGTCTGCGAACGCACGTACGACAGCCAATCTGGGAAAAAGCTGAACTTGATATGCTTGACTGCGTCAAGTCGAAACCCATCAATGTTCGTTGTATTGACATACCATTTTCCCCAGTTTTTCAGCTCGGCAACGACTTCGGGATGATCCATATCCAGATCAGCATACATTAAGTAGTCATAGTTTCCATTTTCCGTATCGACTTCCCAATCCCATGCTTTACCGGTGCCGCGGAATTTGTAAATCCGATTCAGTTTTCGGCTTTCATCCCAATCGACGCCATCAAAATGATACCATCGCCAACGAAAGCTAGAATAGGTGTTTCCTCGGCCAGGGAAGTCAAACTTAGTCCATGCTTGGATGGAGTAAGTGCCTGAGATTTCTTGGTTGCGGTCGGATGGGTTGACTTCGACGGCATCCACCCATTCTGTGCCGTCGGCGCCGCCTTTATGGTCGAATACCACATCGGCATATACTTGCATTCCGGCGGTATGAGCGGCTTGAATGGCTTGAAGATACTGCGTTTTTGTCCCGTATTTTGTGCGGACGGTTCCTTTTTGGTTGAATTCGCCGAGATCATACAAATCGTATGCCCCGTACCCTACATCGCTTCGACTCGTTCCTTTGTAGGCGGGAGGGAGCCAGAGGGCAGTGATGCCAAGACTCGATAAGTTTTTTGCTTCGTTAGCGACTTTGGTCCATAGCGTGCCGTCATCGGGTAAGTACCATTCAAAATATTGCATCATGGTGCCGTTCAATGGTGCAGCTGCTTGGGCGGGTGATGTCGGGCGGCTGAAAAAGGAGACGGTAAGCAAAAATGCAATGATCCAAGCCATCCCTTTTCGTGTCAAAGGGTGAAGCGGTTTCATTTTTCCTTTCCTCCTTTTTTGATCATCATACGACTTGGCGACATCGCTTCTGGCAAAGAAGGGGAAACGATTGCACAAAAAGATGGATGGACGGGCGATGTCATCCAAGTGCACCTACATTATAGCCAATATTGTTAGCGCTTTCAATAATGAATATTCTGATGAACAAACTATAGTTACTGTTGTGAAAAAGGGATATTATCACATGCGAAAAAATATAGTTGAAATATTTTGCCTATTCTTATAATATGAGATATGAGAAAACGTTTTCTCTTCCTGTTAGTGCAAACGTTAGCATAAAAATCGGAAGGGGGAGAAGGAAATTGGAAAGGAAACTTGGCAAAAGAGAGGTGTCTCGATTTTGAAAGAACGACGGTTGATGAGGAGACGGGTGGGATGGCTTGTGGCGGCAGTGTGGTTGGTCTTTTCCCCATTCTATTCAGCTGCCGTTGCTTATGGAAACGGAGGGAAACTGTCAGCCGCTGGCATGGCTGCTTCGTCTGAGCGAACAATCACGCTTGTCGGCACGTTGCAAGATGAGTTGGGCCATACGAAGGAATGGGATCCGGCGGCATTGGCGACGAGGATGCATGATGAAGGGAATGGGCTTTATACATTCACCGGGACGCTGCCAGCCGGGACCTATGAGTACAAAATTGCGGTCAACGGCAGTTGGGATGAAAATTACGGCGCCGGTGGCCGCAATGGCGCAAATCTGGTGTTGAAACTGGATCGGCAAACGGACGTGACGTTTTACTATAATGATCGGACGCATGCGATCGCTGATTCGACATGGTATACGGCGATTGCGAAGGAGAAACAGCCGCGTCTTGTCGGGACGGTGCTGCCGGCCATCGGCTATGAGGGGGAGAACAACGGATGGACCCCAGGGACATCGACTGCGCTGTTGACCGATGATGATTTTGACTCGGTGTACACGTTTACGGCGCAGGTGCCGAAAGGATCGTATGAATATAAAATTGCCCTCGGGAACAATTGGAATGAGAGCTACCCACAAGAGAATGCACGCTTAAACGTTTTGGAAACGACGACCATTACATTCTTCTTCAATGCGAAAACAAAAGAGGTGTACACCGACTACAGCCCCAATGGCTCTGACGGTGTTGTTCAGAAAGACCGGTTAAAACACAATACATGGGATGCGCTGTACCGCCAGCCGTTTGGCGCGGTGAAAGCGGGAACGAAGGTGACGCTTCGTCTTGCGGCGAAAAAAGGCGATTTGACAAAAGCGGATGTGTATGTGAAAAATGCGACGACCGGAACCGCCAAAGTCTACACGATGGAAAAAGTCGGCGTGCTCGGGGATGATGAATATTGGGAGGCCGCGTTCACCCCTTCTGCGCCGGGGATATACGGTTATAAATTTATCGCTGTCGATGCCGGGATGAAGGCGGAATATGGCGAAGATGCGAAAGAAGGACAATGGGGGAGGGCGTTCGACAAAAATGCGGAGCTGTTTCAGCTGACCGTTTATGATCCGAATTACAAAACACCGGATTGGATGAAAGAAGCGGTTGTGTATCAAATTTTCCCGGATCGGTTCTTTAACGGCAACCCTTCAAATGACAACAGCAAGCAGCAGGCACGCGGGGTGCAGCCGATTGAGCATCGCGATTGGTCGGATTTGCCCGATAATCCGCGCCTGAAAGGGACGAGCGGCTACGAGGGCGACGGCGAATGGTCGAATGACTTTTTCGGCGGAGACATCGCCGGAATTGAACAAAAGTTGGATTATTTGCAGTCGCTTGGGGTGAACACGATTTACTTAAATCCGATCGCCAATGCGCCATCGAACCATAAATATGATGCGAGCAATTACAAAGAATTGGATCCGATGTTCGGTTCTCCGGAAGAATTCCAATCGTTTGTGCAGGCGCTTGCGAACCGGGGGATGCATCTCATCTTAGACGGGGTGTTCAACCACGTATCCGACGATTCGATTTACTTTGACCGCTATCACCGCTATCCGACCGTTGGCGCGTATGAATACTGGGAAGCGGTTTACGATTTGATGAATGAAAAAGGAGTGAGCGAGGAGGAAGCGCGGAAACAAGCGGAAGAGAAGTTCAAACAAGAGGGGCAGACGTTCAGTCCGTATGGGTTTCACCTTTGGTTCAATATTGAAAACGAAAAAGTCGATGGCCATTATAAATACCAATCATGGTGGGGCTATGACAGCCTGCCGGAGTTTAAGTCAGTGACGGGGGAGAAAGTGCCGCATCCGAGTGAATTGAACAACGATGCGCTCGCGAATTACATTTTCCGTGAATCGGATTCAGTGGCGAAAAGCTGGATTGCCCGCGGCGCCTCCGGCTGGCGGTTGGATGTGGCCAATGAGGTGGATCCGGCGTTTTGGCGCGAGTTTCGCCAAGAATTGCTTCAAGGGTCGTACGACCGCGGTCCGACGTTAAAAGAGGGGGAGCAGCCGCTCATTTTAGGGGAAATTTGGGATGACGCATCGAAATATTTTCTAGGCGACCAGTACGATTCTGTGATGAACTACCGGTTCCGCGGGGCGGTGCTTGACTTTTTGAAAAACGGAAATGCAGAAGAGGCGGACAAACGGCTGACGGCCATACGGGAAGACTACCCAAGTGAAGCGTTTTATGCGCTGATGAACTTAATTGGTTCGCATGACACGGCGCGGGCGGTCTTTCTGCTTGGGAACGGAACGGATTCATCCGAGCGGGCGGAGCTTGATCCGAATTATAATGAAGAACTTGGGAAAAAGCGGCTCAAGCTGGCGGCGATTTTTCAGATGGGATACCCGGGAGCGCCGACGATTTATTACGGCGATGAAGCGGGAGTAACAGGCTCAAAAGACCCGGACAACCGCCGCACGTATCCGTGGGGCAAAGAAGATCAAAATCTGTTGGCCCATTATCAGAAAGTGGGGCACATTCGCCAGCATCATCAATTGTTGTTGGCCCATGGCGACATCAAGACGGTGTATGCGCAAGGGGATGTATACGTATTTGCCCGCCAATACGGGCGTGAAGTGGCGCTCATTGCCGTCAACCGCGGCAATGAGGACAAGACGGTGGCGCTTGACGTCGCTTCGTTGCTTCCGAACGGCACCGTGCTGACGGATGAGTTGCATGATGGCGGGAAAGCCACGGTCGCTAGCGGAACGTTGACGGTCACGATTCCGGCCCTGGATGGACGGATGATGTTTGGAACGGTGACGGCGGAAATGCCGGCAGCAGTCAGAAATTTGCAGGCGAGCGCTTCGAATGGACGTGTGACGTTAACGTGGGAAGGGAATGCGCCGAAATACCGAATTTACGAGTCCACGTTAAAAGGGGCCGGTTATACGATGGTGCAAGAGACGGAAACACCTTCGGCCACGATCGGTTCGTTGACGAACGGAACAGCCTATTACTTTGCTGTTGCGGCGGTCGATGAAAACGGGAATGAATCACCGAAGGTTGAAACGAATCGCGTCGTTCCTCATTATCCGCTGACGAGCGACAATGTCCAGTTCGTGACAACGTTAAGCGACGCCACACTGGATTTGTCAAAACCGCAGCAAGTGGATGTCAATGTCAACATCGACAATGTGACAAGCAAAGGAGCAGCCGATGGGTTGCAAGCGGTGTTGCAAGTAAAAGGCCCCCATAACGAAACATGGAAAGAATACAGAGCGGCTTACCAAGGACAAGACGGCGACGCCAACGTGTTCCGAGCTGCCTTCACTCCGCTTGCCGCAGGGACGTATACGTATCGTTATGCGCTGACGACCAACCTCGGCGAGGAGTGGGTGTATACAGAAGAGAAGCAAGTGACGTTTGCGGCAGACAACAGCGACCAAATAGCGCCGGCGGAAGCCATCGAGTTGCGGCAACCTGCGGTTGAATCGGGACAAGTGAATTTATCATGGACGTTTATTGGGAAAAAAGATGGGGATGCTTATTTGTTAGCCATCGACCGCAACGGTGATATCGTGCATACAACCACTTCGATCGGCGATTCATTTACAGACTACGATGTCGAAAACGGCACCGAGTACACGTATGTTGTCAAGTTGTATGACCGCGCCGGCAATGTTGTGGCGTCGAACACGGTCAAGGTGACGCCGGACATTGTGATGGTGAAAGTCATTTTTAAAGTGAGAGCGCCGGATTACACACCGTTGGATGCCCGAATTACGATTCCGAACAGCTTGAACGGCTGGAACACAGGAGCGTGGGAGATGTCGCGCAACGGTGCGGTGACGCCCGATTGGCAATTTACCGTCGAGGTGCAGGAAGGGGAAACGATCACCTATAAGTATGTGAAAGGCGGATCGTGGGATCAGGAAGGGCTCGCTGACCATACGCGTGACGATGTTGGCGATGATGACGTGAGCTACTACGGCTACGGATCGATTGGCACCGATTTGAAAGTGACGGTCCACAATGAAGGAAACAATACGATGGTTGTGCAAGACCGTATTTTGCGCTGGATCGATATGCCGGTCGTCATCGAAGAGGTACAAAAACAAGGGAGTCAAGTGACGATCAAGGGCAATGCCATTAAAAACGGTGTTTTGACGATCAATGGCGAGCGGGTGCCGATTGATGGCCGGATGGCATTCTCGTACACGTTTGCGCCGGCCAACCATCAAAAAGAAGTGTCGATCCATATCGAACCATCGGCCGAAAGCAAAACAGCCATTTTCAACAACGACGGCGGAGCGATTGCGAAAAACACGAAAGATTACGTGCTGAATTTAGAAACGAAGCAATTGCGCGAAGGGACGTTGACAACGCCGCCAAGCAACGGCGATTCTCCAGGAAGCGGTTGGCCGGGCAGCGAAACGCCGTCCCATGACGGAGGGACAACACCAGGCAACGGCACCTCTCCGGGTAGCGGCGGTCCATCGGATGGCACATCCCCTGGGGGGAGCGTTCCGCCGGGCGGCACAGCTCCGCCGGGAAACGGAGCACCTCCATCAGCATCGCCGCAAAAACCGTCTCCATCGAAACCAAAAGAGAAACCGAAAAAGCCAACCACTCCTCCAGGCCAAGCGAAAAAAGTCTACTGGGATGGCGTGGAGCTGAAAAAAGGGCAAATCGGCCGCTTGACGGTGCAAAAGCCGATCAATCTATGGAAACGGACGAAGGATGGGCGGCTTGTGTTCGTCCGCGTCCTAAAGCCAGGGGAAGTGTACCGCGTCTATGGGTATGACGCGCGCTTCGGCGGGCAGTACGCGGTCGGCGGCGGGTATTACGTGACAGACATCGACACGCACATCCGCTACGAAACGCCGTCAAAGGAGAAGTTGAAGTTGGTGAATGGGGAGTAAACAAGAAAGCGAGGCTGTCCGAATAAATGGGGCAGCCTCGCTTTTGGCATGTTTATCATTCCGAACCGAGAAGCCCTCACTTATACGCCTGAGCATAAGTGGGGGATGAATCGCTGTCTTCGCAAGACAGCCCAGCCGTGGGACGCACGGGGATGGCTTGGTTCATAGCCTGCCGCGGGGGTTCCCAAGAATCTCCCCCTCTAAGCGCATGGGGAGAGCGTTCAAGTTAGGTGGTAATTAATGAAGGTGTTATGATGTTCACAGTTCAAATCATTTGACGGAGTAATAGTCAGTGGCAGTGACGTCGCTGCTATAGCCATAGACATTGCGGTTGACCAAGGTGTTTTCTGCAAAGAAAAAATACAGAGTTTTGCAAGGAAAAGTGCAGAGAATGACAACTTGACATGGAGCCTCTGGGGGCGTGATTAAAAAGCCAGGAAGCCAGCAATATCAAGGGCTGGCTATGCCTAAAAAGGCTATCACGCCCCCCACTCCATGTCAAGTTGGCCTAAGCCAAATTCTCTGCAGATCTCTGCATTTTTATTTTGCAATAAACACCAAGGACAATGTATGGAGTACAGTCAGTATGATATGGAGCCTCCATAGGCATTATTTTGCTCGAATGACGATATATGAAGATATTTCGAGAGGCAACCACTCCCTCCATGATTAACACGATGTCTTTCCGGGAGTGGATCAT
This sequence comes from Geobacillus kaustophilus, assembly GCF_000948285.1. Taxonomy (GTDB): domain Bacteria; phylum Bacillota; class Bacilli; order Bacillales; family Anoxybacillaceae; genus Geobacillus; species Geobacillus thermoleovorans_A. The sequence goes on along the minus strand of NZ_JYBP01000003.1, from coordinate 3,115,476 downwards.
GTTTTCATGAGCCAAATGGTTCAATATGATATGTGAAAATAACGGCGGGAATTTTACTTATTGTCGGCATATAATAATAAGTGAATGCATTAAGGTGAAAAAAGAGGGATATTTGTGAATAATCGAGAATAAGTATATTAAACGTTTGCAATGAATGATAAATGCCGACGTTTAGGTGAAAAGAGTGGTGATAATGAATGAATAAAGAAGTAAGCAAGATAATAAAAGATATTTTTGTGCGTCAAAAAGGATTTGCGAAGACAGAAGACTTAACCAGAGAAGGAGTGAGCAAATATTATATTCGAAAGTTCGAGCAAAATGGAGAAATCATTAGGATAAAACGTGGGCTGTACCGTTATGCTGAATTTGAAAATAACCAAAATGAAGAAATGGTTGAAGTATCAAAAGTGATCCCGAATGGTGTTCTTTGTCTTTTGTCGGCATTGTCTTTTTATGAGTTAACAACTTATAACCCGTGGGAGTACCAAATTGCTATTGAAAGAAAATCAAGGAAACCCAGTTTACCTGATTATCCACCAATTAAAATTTTCTATTTTTCAAAAAAACAGTTTGAATATGGAATTGAAGAAGTGGAAGTAGGCGGCCATAAAGTAAGCATTTATAATCGTGAAAAAACGATTTGCGACATTATTCGATACAGAGAAAAAATAGGAATCGATTTAATGAAAGAAGGTTTGCGAAATTATTTACAAAGTCCTGAAAAAAACATAAATAAATTGGTGGAATGTGCTGAGAAAATGCGCATCAAGACCGTTTTATTAAAATACTTAGAGGTGCTTTTATAATGGGAAATGTTAAAAATATACCTGCTTCAGTTGGAGAAAGACTAAAGAATATTGCCAAACAAAGCGGCAAAACCTTTGATTTTATTTTATTGTTGTATTTTCAAGAAAGGTTGCTATATCGCCTTTCCATTTCTAATTATCGGGATAAATTTGTTCTAAAAGGCGGGCTCTTTTTATTTTCCTTAACACAATTTAAATCTAGACCAACAAAAGATATTGACTTTTTAGCCAAACAAATTTCGAATGATATACAATATATTAAGGCTGCGTTTGAGTCAATTTGTGCTTTAACCGTTGAAGAAGATGGAGTCGAATTTGATGTAAACGGCATTACGGCTGAACGAATTAAAGAGGGTGCTGATTATGAAGGGATTCGTATTAAAATTCTGGCATCACTTGGCAAAATAAAAAAGCAATTGCAACTGGATATTGGGTTTGGTGATGTCGTGATTCCAAAACCACAAGAGATGCAGTATCCTACTTTATTAAATATGAAGCCCCCGGAAATTCGAGTCTACTCAACTTATTCAGTAATAGCTGAAAAGTTTGAGGCGATGATCTCACTATCTGTTGTCAACAGTAGAATGAAGGATTTTTATGATGTTTTCACGCTTTTATCAACCGAGAATTTTGATGGACGTGTTTTATGGGAAGCAATATTTGAAACCTTTCAAAGACGTGGAACGAATTTAGAAAAAGAACATCCTGTGTTTTCACCTTCTTTTGCAGAAGATGAAAGCCGAAACAAACAATGGAAGGCATTTTTGCAAAGAACGGGTATAAAAGAAGATCTACAGTTTCCCTTCGTCATGGAGAAAATTCGGGATTTTCTTTTGCCTGTATATGACTCAATTTTAAAAGAAAATGAATATTGGAAAATGTGGAATAGCCGGACTCTTAAATGGGAGTGATAAGAAGACAACAGCTCCAAAATTAGAAAAGCATAGGGTAGACGAAATGAATTGCACAGCAATGTCTGAGAGCCTGATAAAAACTAGATAACTGTAGATGAGTATTTTTCATTACAATAATTGCCATGAAATCTGCATACTTCAGATAGGGAGTCCAACCCGCCAAAGCAGCCAGAGAAGCCAACCATTCCTCCAGGCCAGGCGAAAAAAGTCTACTGGGATGGCGTGGAGCTGAAAAAAGGGCAAATCGGCCGCTTGACGGTGCAAAAGCCGATCAATCTATGGAAACGGACGAAGGATGGGCGCCTTGTGTTCGTCCGCGTCCTAAAGCCAGGGGAAGTGTACCGCGTCTATGGGTATGACGCGCGCTTCGGCGGGCAGTACGCGGTCGGCGGCGGGTATTACGTGACAGACATCGACACGCACATCCGCTACGAAACGCCGTCAAAGGAGAAGTTGAAGCTGGTGAATGGGGAGTAAACAAGAAAGGGAGGCTGTCCGATTCATTCGGACAGCCTCCCTCAGCTTGTCGACAAAGTCGACAAGCTGTTTTAATATATAGGTATAAGGGTATCTTGAAGGAGTGGAATAAGATGCTTCAACGTTACCAAGAAGATCGGAGACATATCGAAACAACGGTAAAAATTGATGATCTTGTTCCTGAAGACCACCTTGTTCGTAAACTAGAAAAAGCCATTGACTTCTCCTTTATCTACGATATGGTCAAGGATTTGTATTCTCCTAACCATGGACGACCAAGTCTTGATCCCGTTGTGCTGTTCAAAATGTATTTGATTCGTTACATCTTTGGGATTCGTTCGATGCGTGAAACCGTAGAACAGATTCGAACAAATGTGGCTTATCGTTGGTTTTTGGGATTGAGTCTGCATGATCCTGTGCCCCATCATTCGACACCAAGTAAAAACTACACGCGACGTTTTGCGGGAACCGATGTTTTTCAAAAGATTTTTTCAAGAATCTTGGAAGAAGCCTTTCAACACGGGCTTGTGGATCCAAGTGTCGTATTTGTCGATTCTACTCATGTGAAGGCGAGTGCGAACAAAAGAAAATTCACAACAGAAATGGCAGAAGTGGAAGCGAAAGCTTATCAAGATGAATTAGAAAAAGAAATTGAGCGAGATCGCATCGCTCATGGGAAATCCCCACTACCGCCAGAAAATGATAAAAAAAAACGAGAAATCAAAGTCAGTAAAACAGATCCAGACAGTGGGATGTTTGTGAAAAATGAACGTGAACGGGTATTTGCTTACTCTTATCACACCGCTTGTGACCGACATGGTTGGATATTACACACGTATGTCACTGCCGCCAATGTTCATGATAGCCAAGCGTTTTTTGAACTGTTTGAGCGAGTGAAGCAAGAAATCAAAGGATGCCCAACAGATGTGTGCATCGATGCCGGATATAAAACGCCAGCGATTGCGAAATACCTATTAGAACAAGAGATCCATCCGATTTGGCCATATACTCGTCCAAAGACGAAAGATGGGTTCTTCCGAAAATCTGAATTTGCATATGACGAACATTTTGACTGTTACCTTTGTCCCAATCACCAAGTGTTATCTTATTCAACAACGAATCGGGAAGGCTATCGGGAGTATAAATCAGATCCATCCATCTGTCAGGGATGTCCATCCCTTCAAAAGTGTACAGCAAGCAAAAATCATACGAAAGTCGTGACACGCCATGTTTGGCAAGAGTATTACGAAGAAGCCGAACATTTACGATATGTACCAGAACATCGCGAGTTGTATGAATTAAGGAAACAGACGATTGAACGGAATTTTGCAGATTTAAAAGAGAAGCATGGTCTGCGCTGGACGAATTACCGAGGATTGGAAAGAAACCAGATGCAGGCGATGCTTGTTTGTGCTGCCATGAATTTAAAGAAATTGGCGAACTACTTGTGGAGAAAGGGCCTCTCCTTTCTGTATGTATTCGAGTATGCATCTATTTTGGTTCGTTCATCAAGAAAAACAACCTTAAAAATGGAACAAAATGGTTATAAGACAACTGTCTTATAACCATTTTGTCAACAGTCTGAGGGAGGCTGTCCGATTCATTCGGACAGCCTCCCTTTTTGCATGTTATTGTTCACTAGTGACCGTGACAGCCAACCCGTCTGCATCGTAGGAAAGAGCGATCACAAGGCCGTCATGGTGAAAGGCGAGTGCAGGCGGGTAGCCTTGTCCAGAATCGGACTGTTCATACTGATTGCCGAATAGCGTGATGAGCTGTTGTTTCAGATTGTTATAAATAGCGGTGAGCTGATCTTTTGTATACTCCTGTCCAGCATCGAATGAGTAGCCGTAGAAGGCCAGCTTTCCGTTCTCAAATCCATAGACGAGCAGCGTATGATATCCGAAAAGAGAAGTAGAGTAGACCCAGGCTTGGCCGCCGTCTATCTTTTCTTGCAGGAGAAATTTCGCTGTTTCCAATTTCTTGACTTGAGAAGCGGACATGCCGAGTTTTACCCCACGGAACAGCTGTTCCATTTTGACTTGATTGAGTTTCGCTTTGGAAGGAGTTTCGTATTTTACCCGGGTATCGCGATCGACATAATATCCGCCGCCTAACCCTAACATGCCCGGTTTAAACGTGTAAATGCGGTAGACTCCACCGGCTTTTAACGTTTTTATGTAAACTTTCTTCTCTCCTTGTAACTTATAAAGCTCTGTGTCTTTTAAAACGGTCAACTTGCCGATCTGTCCCTCTACTAATTCCATGCCATTCCACCAAACTTTTGCTTGCGCATCGTGGGCGTGAAATGGTGACAGAAGGATTCCGGCGCTTAGCGCTGAAACTGTTAGGAATTTTTTCATGATCTTCATAAAGTATGCTCCTCTCTCACGAAAATGGAAGAATAATATGATCCATTTTAACCTATATTTCGCCCCTTAGCCAAGTGGGCGAGAAGCTTGTTTGACGAAATTTCGAAATTTGCACAACCAAAGCGGCCTCTTTTTCTTTGAAATCATTCTTTTTTCGTAACTATTCAGCCGTTACATAGAAAAAGTTTACAAGATCGGGTTTATTCTTGCTCCCCTTGTCTATACTAGTACCATCCAAGACAAGGGAGGTGAAAAGGATGGCAACCGTTGTTTTTGATTTCCAACAAGCCGTTTTTACACTCGAAAGCATGGTCGCAAAAATCGAGCGCCAAGCACAAACCATCGAAAAACTCATCAAAGAAAACGAACAATTAAGACAAGAAAACCAGCAACTTCGTCAAGAAAATCAAAAATTGAAAGCACGTATTGCAGAATTAGAAGCCCGTACGAAAAAAAAACAGCACCCATAGCCATTTGCCGCCGTCTTCTGACCGGTTTGTGGCGAAATCTCCTTCTCGCCAACCGTCGCAGAAACAGCCGGGAGGGCAGCCGGGGCACCGAGGAACGACGCTCCGCCAAGTACCAAACCCTGACCACCGAGTCCTTCACCGCGTGACCCAATGCAAAGGATGTGGTCACTCTCTAGAACATGTTGCTCCGCTTCAAGTAGACATTCGCCAAGTGTTCGACCTTCCCGTGGTTCGCATGGAAGTGACTCAACACGAACGGGAAGTAAAGGGGTGTCCGGAATGTCATCTCGTCCAGCAGGCGGAGTTCCCTTTTTATGTCACAAATCATGTCCAGTACGGTCCAGCCATCACTTCCCTTGTTTTATACTGGAATCATGCGCAGTTGATCCCGTACGAGCGTGTCACGGAGATGGTCAAAGCGTTAGTGAATCACTCAATGAGTGCAGGCACAGTCGTGAACATGACGAGACGGTGGCAGCCTGTGGTAGAAGCAGCGATCAAAGAGATCGACGCGGCGTTGCTCGCTTCCAAGACGTTGCACGTCGATGAAACAAGTTTGCGTGTGAACGGAAAGAACCAATGGGTGCACGTGGCTTCCACTGCCAAGGTCACCCGATACGGACTTCATCGCTCTCGTGGAAAGAAAGCGACGGACGACATCGGGATCTTGCCACGGTACAAAGGAACGATGGTACACGATGCGTATTCGGTGTACCCGATGTACACAGAGGCGAGCCATGCGCTTTGCCACGCCCATCATCTCCGGGAGCTTCGGGCATATACAGAACTTTACGGCCATTCATGGTCGAAAGAGATGACCGAAGCGCTGTTAGAGATGAAACAGGCGGTGGAGAACGCGGGCGGAGCTCTACCGGAAGAGGAAGTCCGGTATTGGGAAGCCGTGTACGACGAGCTTCTAGCGAATGGTCGCCGAGAACTCGAGGAGCGTTGCCGACAAGGCAAGCATGAAGGCGCCCGCAACGCGCAGAATTTCATCCAGCGTCTAGAAAAGCGTAAGCAAGAAGCGCTTCTCTTCCTGCGAAAGAAAGAAGTACCGTTTGACCACAACCAAGCCGAGCGCGATTTGCGGATGGTGAAAGTCAAACAAAAAATTTCCGGAACGTTTCGTCAGGAAGACGATGCCGAGGCTTTCTGTGTCATGCGCAGCGTCATTTCTACCCTGCAAAAACACGGAAAGCCGGTTTGGGAATCGTTGCAAAGACTTCTAAGTGGGGAGTCTCTCCAAACGATTCTCCATTCCTCCTAGGGCATTTTCGATACGGGAAATGCCCTATGGGTGCTGGATTCTAAAAATCTCGCTAGCATTGGGCTGAATGGATACCTTTTTTCTCTTTTCTTTTGATGGAAAGACATCTATGATGAAAGAAAAAGAGACAAAGAAAGGAGCGGGCGGAAGTGAGAAAATGGGTGCAGGCGGTGGCAATCAGAATGCTGTTGGCTGCGGCCGGATGGCTTTTGATGCCGAGTTCACCAATGGTCAAGGCGGAGGATTGCGGGGAGCTTGTCGGAACGGAAAAAGTGTGGTGGGACGGCGCTGAGCTGAAGCCCGGGCAAATCGGCCGACTGACGGTCATAGCGCCGACAGAGCTATGGTTGTCGAACAAAGCAGTGAAGATGTTGCCGCGCGGCGCGGTGTACCGCGTGTATGCGTTGCGCGGCGGCTATTTCGATGTCGGCGGAGGATATGCGATCAAGAACGATGCCCGCATCCGCTATGAAACGCCGTCAAAAGAGAAGTTGACCGCTGCTTTATGTGTGCAGCGGGCGAGGGCTCACCTGGCTGATGTCACGATGAACGGGGTGGCCATCGGCGACCCGCGCGTCAAGGTTGAAGCGATATACGGCAAGGCAAAGAGGAAGACGAAAAACGCCTACGGCTTATATTGGGGGACGTATGATCAAGGTGGTTACAAAAACTTTTTGATGGTGAGCTACGACCGCGATCGGGTGGCGGCGATTTACACGAACCAGCCGATCGTCCAAACGAAAAAAGGAACGGGCATCGGAACAGCGAAAACGGTGGTGGAAGCGCGCTACGGCCGGGCGCTTGCGGCGATTCAAAAAAAGGATGGCCTTTACAGCATCCAAAATGATGAGTACGATACGTATCTTGTCAATGGCCGCTATGTCACGTTCTTTTATGACCGGTATGACAACAATCGGGTCGATGGCGTGCTGGTGGTGAATCGTGCACTGGAAGATGAAAAACCTGGATTTTATGGAACGCCGACAGAGGAGCTGCGCACGGCCTATGAATATCAAATTTTTGATCTGGCGAATGCTGCGCGCCGCTTGCACCGACTTCCGGCGCTCGCGTGGGATGCGAAGGCAGCGGCGGCCGCCCGTCAACATAGCGAAGATATGGCGATCCATCACTACTTCTCTCATACGAACTTGCAAGGATTGTCGCCGTTTGACCGCCTGAAGCGCCATGGCATCGTTTATCGGGTGGCGGGGGAGAACATCGCCTACGGACAATACGATGCGATTTTTGTCCATGAAGCGTGGATGCACTCGCTTGGGCATCGGCAAAATCTTTTATACCCGGACTTTACCCGCCTTGGCGTCGGGGTGGCGTTCAATTCCTTTCATCAACCCTACTACTCTCAAGAGTTTTACACCCCGTAATGGCACGGTTTTTCATGTTTCAAGAACGTTCCGGCGCCGCCGGGCGTTTTTTTGCAGGCTCTTCACCACAACATGTACTTGACAAGCAATACGGTTTCCTGCACAAAGATATGCAAAACGTGCTGATTTTCCCTCACAAGCGTAAATAGGGTATGTTCAGAAAAAATCAAGTACAACTTTTGGTGAAGAGCCTTTTTGCAGAATAAATGGAAAATAATGCCCTTTTTGTAGAAGTTTTTCGTATAATAGAATCGATTGTAACAACAATGATAGAAAGAGAGGAAAAGAAGACCAGTGGGAAGAACGAAGAACATCATCCGCATCGGGGTCGGGGCTGTGTTGGCTACATGGACGGCGTTGCAAGCAACCGGAGCGGACGCCGGGGCGAACGTTGTCTACTGGGAAGGCATGCGCCTTGTGCAGGGGCAAATTGGAAAACTGGAGATCGTGAAACCTATTAATCTATGGAAACGGGAAAACGGGGCGCTGACGTTTGTCCGCGTGCTGCAGCCTGGAGAACAGTACCGGGTGTATTCGTATGATGAAGCGTTCGGGGGACAATACGGGGTCGGCGGCGGGTATTACGTCACGAACATGAAAGGGTACGTTTTGTACAAAACGCCCTCCAAAGAGAAGTTGAAGCTTGTCAATCCGGGTCGGTACGGAGCGAAGCAGCTGGCGGTCGGCACAGTGGTGAAGGAGTCGTCGACGCGCGTGGCGCCTGGGGTGGAAAAAGAAGAGATGGAAATTGTGGGAACACGCGGCAAGCAGCACGTGTACAAGCTTGACATTGACACGTCCAATGAGAAGCTGGCCATTGAGACGGCGCTGTCCAATGATCAAGTGCTTGGCATCGAGCCGGTGCTTGAGCAGGCAGAGCGGTACGACGGCCGCGACGGGACGGTGCTGGCGGCGGTGAACGGCGATTATTTCAAAGAGCATGGTTCACCGACCGATTTGATGGTGCATCGCGGGGAAATCGTGATGACGAATACGACGCCGGCGGTGGAACGGACGATTTTTGGGATCAGCGCTGATGGGAAGCCGATGATCGGAAACCCAGATGTCCAAATTCACGTTCGAATTGGACAAGGAAACGCATACCCCGTCGATGGCATCAACAAGCCGCGGCGCGCCCACCAGTTGATTTTGTACACCCCGTATTTCGCCGCTTCCACCAAAACGAATGCCCTTGGGATGGAAGTCGTGCTGACGAATGTGCAGGGGGTGCTGAACGGGAATGGAACGGTCACCGGAACGGTGAAGAAAGTGGTGGTTGGTCAAGGCAATGAATCGCTTCAACCCGGAGAACTCGTGTTGTCGGGCCATGGCCGGGCGAGCGACTATTTGCGGCAGGCGAAAGAAGGGGATGCAGTGGAAATTTCTCTTCAGTATGACCAGCCCGAATGGAGCGGGGTGAAAGAAGCGATTGGCGGCCGCTATCGGTTGGTGGCGAATGGGCAAGTGCAGTCGTTCGCCATTGCCGGAGCGCATCCCCGCACAGCGGTCGGCATTGACAAGAACGGAAACGTCATGCTCGTCGTTGTCGATGGCCGTCAACCTGCGCATAGCCAAGGAATGACATTGAACGAGATGGCCAAGCTGATGAATGAACTAGGCGCGGTTGATGCGATGACGCTCGATGGCGGGGGGTCTTCGACATTTGTCGTCCGCCAGCCGAACGGGCAGCTCAAAGTCGAAAACAAACCGTCTGATGGATTTGCGCGTCCGGTTTCGAATGCCCTTCTTGTTGTGTACAAAGAGACGCAAGAGAACGGGGAAAGCGAAGAAGTGCTTGACGACTTTGAAACGGAGTCAAAGTGGAATGCATCGGGTGTCAACTATGTGTCTGCGGCGGTCGAGCGGACGATGGAGAAGGTGAGAGAAGGAAAGCAGGCGCTGAAAATTTCATACGATTTCCGCGGGATGCCAGGGACATCCGGCGTCTACGCTAGTCGGGAGGAAGCGATTTGGATTTCGAAGCGGCCGCAAACGATCGGTATGTGGGTGTACGGCGACGGAAGCGGCCATTGGCTTCGCGCCCAGCTGCGGGATGGAAGCGGGCGCCGCATCTGGATCGATTTTGCCCGCCATGTCGATTGGACCGGTTGGAAATATGTGAGCGCCGCTGTGCCTGACGATGTCGCACTGCCGCTCATGCTGGAGGTGTCGGTGCGCTATATGGAAACGGAAGCGGGGCGGAAAAACGCCGGGGCGATTTACATCGACGACCTTCGCGCCATCTTCCGTTGATGCATTCGCCTTCCCTGCTTGCCTAGAAGGATGGTGATTGCTTATCGATAATCGAGAAAGTCCTTGCATGCTGCTTTTCTTTTGACCCAAGAGCAACAATTTCGAAGAAGCTTCTAGTTTTTCGCCGTCCTTCTAGGCATTTGCATTTCTCTGAAAAGTATTGTATATATTATAAAACGAGTGGATAGGCAAACCGCAAGGGAGGCAAAAGCTTGACGATGGACGAGCAAACGTTGTTGGAGCAGTTTCGGAAACATCCTCCGAAGCTGGTTGGAGGATATAAAAAACAAGGATGGGCGATCAAAGTGTTGGAGCGAATCGCCAATCCGGATGTGGAAGACGAAGGGGGCGGCCGGGTGACGGCCAAGGCGGTGCTGCGGGCGCAAGACGGCACGTACTATCCGGCTTTTTTGACGATTGATCTTAACGAAAAAGGAAAAGTGGTCGGCGTCTATTTCATTGCAGAAAATAAAGAGCAGTTCGATTTGATTCCGTTTGAATGGGCAAAAGAGTTTCTTGGCAAACCGGAACAGGAAGTCGTTCCGTTTCGTTACCGGACGCTAAGCAAAATTGACGGGGACAAGCAGCAAACCCATTGGCCGGACTTTAGTTGATCAAGGCTGACTCTGACAGTCAAAAAGGTGGCTGAAGAGTCGGCCTTATTTTATTCCTTGAAGGGTTTCAGTTCGATTTTTTTCAGAGCATATTTTCATTTTGTTTCTTTTCCAGTAAAATTGAAATACATATTTGATATTTTCATAGATAGCAGGTGAAAGTGTGAGGAGAAAACGGAGAAAAGCATTTTCAATCATCGGATGGCTGGCGGTGTTTTGTTTATCGTTTTCGCTGTTGGCCGTTCAGGCGGAAGCGGCCCCATTCCCGAATGTGGAGCGGCTTGAGCAGCACGCAGCCCAGCTTGAGCGGGCGATGAAAGCGGATCAATGGTCCAAGCCGTACCGTCTCTTGAATCAAGTCAAAAATGATTATGAGGCGGCGAAAAAAGAAGTGGCGCGCGTGCGCCATCAAACGGCAAGGGCGCAGCTGGAAAAACGGTTGGCCGCCGGAGAGCAGACGATCAAAAAAGCTTCCGCTTATATCAGCGCCGTAGAGAGCGGCGAGCGGCTGCGCGCCTTGACGGCCAACGTCGACCGGGCGTTGCGGACGGGGGATGTGGACGTCGTGTACGATTCTTATGCCCCGTTGCAATACCAAATCCGCAAAACAGCGATTCTCATCGGCCGCGTTCCGGGAGCAGCGCTGCGCGAAAAGATGGAAGGATGGTTTCAACGCCCGGCGCTTTCGGTGCAACAGCGCGCGTATGATCCGATCAACATCATGATCGCGATGGACAAGCTGCTTGACGCGTACGATGAAGGGGATATCGGGCGGGCGGAACGGTTGCTGTCGCTTTGCGACCGGTGGCTGCCAAAAGTGGCGGATGCGGCGACGCGCAAGCAGTTGGCGGTGTATATCGACGATTTTAAAGCCCCGGTTGTCTTAGATGTCGATATAGAATAAACCGGTGCATGTCGGGAGAGGAGAGACAAATATGAACGTGATTCAGCGATGGGCGGCGGCTCTTATGTTGCTTGCGGCTTCATTTTCGGTTTGGAGTCCGCCGGCGGAGGCGGCGACGGCTCCGGCGTCAACGAAGGTGCTTGAAGAGGTGCGGGAGCTTGTTCGGCAATATTACGTCGATCCGGTGAATGAAAGCGTACTGAAAGCGAGCACCCCGCAGGAGATCGTCAAGCAGCTTGATCCGTATTCGACTTATATGACGGCGGAAGAGTATAAAGAGTTTTTGGAATCGATCAATATGGAGTCTGTCGGCATCGGTGTGATGGTTAAGGAAGATGAGGACGGCGTCCACATCATGTCTGTCTTGGACAATGGGCCAGCCGCCCGCGCCGGACTGCAGGTGGGCGATGTGATTCAGGCTGTTGACGGGAAGCCGGTAACGAATGAGACAATGGAAAAAGTATTGAGTTTGATTGCAGGGGAAGAAGGAACGACGGTGGCAGTAACCATTTGGCGGCCGTCGACTGAGGAAATCGTCAGCGTCACCATCAAGCGGGAAAAAATCGACTGGCCGAACGTCGAGTTTAAGCGATTGGCGGGGAATGTCGGCTACATTCAGCTGTACAGTTTTGACGAAACAGCGGTCGCTGACATTGAACGCGCCATCCGCTCGTTAAGCGGAGTGAAAGGTTGGATTTTTGACCTCCGCGACAATCCGGGAGGATATGTCGAAACCGCTCAGCAAATCGCCGGCTTTTTCCCGAATGTGAAACAGGCGTTTCAGCTGCGCGACCGTTCGAATCGGCCGGAAGTGTACGCGGCTGTCAAACAGCCGGTGCAAATGGCAGGACCGATCCGGCTGCTTGTCAACGCGTCGAGCGCTAGCGCGTCGGAAATGCTGGCGGCGGCAGTGAAGGAGCAAAAGGCGGCCGTTTTGTATGGACAGCGGACGTTTGGCAAAGGGTCGATGCAGGAAATGTTTGAGCTGTCAGACGGCAGCATGTTGAAGTTGACCGTCGCCCACTTTTTCTCGCCAAAAGGGACGCCGATTCATAACGTTGGGGTGAAGCCGGATGTGCCGACGGTTGTCGGTAAAGAGCTGTACGCCGCTCACCGCGATTTCCTTATTGGTCAGCTGAAAGGGTATCAGTCGCTCGGCAAACTGCGCAATGCGCCGGTCGATAAGACGTTTGTCGTCCGCTTCTCTCGTCCGCTCGCCAATACCGCAGTAAGCGGAGTGAAATTGTATCAATTAGGCGGACAGGAAGTAGCGGTGACGGCGCAAATCCGCCGGGGGACGGAGCTGGTGATCAAACCGGCAGCGAAGCTGGCCAAAGGGCAGAGCTATTTATTGGTCATTCCGCCGTTGTTAAAAAGCAAAGACGGCGTGGCGATGAAAAAAGGTGCTTACATGGAGATTCAAACCGCTGCTTCTACGAAATAAGGCCTTCCCGTCGAGATGTGTTGGATAGCCGTCTGCTCTTGATGGTGCAAAGTTCGGCTGCTTCGCCTAAGGCTCGGCCGGCAGCGGGAGCGCGGCCGTTTTGAACGGAACGATGCAAAGAAAGCTGGCCTCCATCGGTCGTTTGGCGACCATGGGGGCCAGCTTTTTGTAGGTTACTCGTCGCTTGACGGCGTTTCTTGCTTTTCGCTCTGTGCCGGGGAGGATGGGATCGTCACCTTCCAGGACGTCCAATCCGGTTCTGCTTTGTGCAGCAATTCCGGTGGAAAGAGGAACGTCCATGGTTTGCTGGTGTGGGCTTTCACTTCCAGATGGCAGGGAAATAATCCGCGGGCGACCATGTCGCCAGTATGATCCCACACTTCAAGCGGGATTTGCTCAAAATGGATGTGTTTGTCGCTGCCGTTGCGAATGAGCAACGTGACGCCCAGTTCACCGGAAGGCAGCTGTTTCGCTTCAATGCCCATGAAGTTCACCTCGCCAGGAGCGGGAGGCGGAACCGAGTCGACGAGGGTTTGCAGCTGTTGGCGCTGCTCGGCCGAGAGCGCCTGCTCCCAGCTTTTTTCTAGATCAAGACGGTGCGCCGGCTTCAGTTCAAAGGCGATCTTCCAGTTTTCTGTCGGTAGCTGGTCGACGAGCTTGTCCTCGGCGGCGAACAAGAACCGCCACGGGCGGGCCGTCATCGGCGGCAGTTCACCAAAAGAACTCATATCAAACTCCTTGCGGGCAATGGCTGTGCCATCCTCGCCAAGCAGCAACAGGCGAACGCGTTCAAAGCGGACCGGCTTCGGCAGCGTGTTTCGCAATATGGCGACAGCGACAAATCCATCGTTGTATTCGATCAGCTTGATGCCGGAAATGGAAATTTGGTTTGGCTGAAGCGGCGGCAGCTGTTCGTGGTAAAAGCGATAGACGTACGTTTCTTCCGGAGACAGCTGCCAGTCTGGATGGAACGACAGCGTCGTCTTCGTCCCGGCCTCCGGCTGTTTCGGCTGTTCAGCGTGTAGCGCCGGCGGCTTGGCCTCTAGCTCTGTGCGTTGTTTTCGTCGGAAAATCATGGAGAACCTCCTTTACGGGGCGGCATGTTGCGCCGTGGTTACGTTTCGTTCGCCGCGGCGGCCGCTTCGTCATCGATGACAAACTGGCTTTTCAAATAGTTCATCGCTGTTGTGCAAATGTCGGCGTCGATCGCTTGTTGCAGCGCGACAAATTCGCGGTAGGCGTCCATTTCAAAGGCGCGGTACGGATCCTCTTGCCCGTAGCTGCGCAAATGAATCCCTTCTTTTAATAAATTCAGTTGATTTAAGTGGCGAATCCAATGGGCGTCAATCGTTTCGACCATCAAATGCCTAAGCCGCATCGTTTGCTCTTCGTCGCACGGAAGGTCGGCGAGCGCCGCTTTGAGCGATTCGTATTCGTCCGCAACGAGCTGGGCGATTTCTTCTTTTTGCTTATGGCGAAGATCATCGAGCGGATAGGTAAACTGGAAGAATGCACGGCCCAGCTCGTTGTGCAGCCCTTCGATGTTCCACTCTTCAAAAAAGATGTCCTCCGGACAATAACGGTCGATCGTTTGCGTCATATGGCGCTGGATGTGCTGAAGGAGCTCGGACAGCACGTCTTCATGCTTTAGCGCCAGAACGCGGTCGCGCATATGGTAGATGACTTTGCTTTGCTGGTCGATGACCGTGTCCAGTTTCAATAAATGCAGCCGCGCTGAATAATGGGCGTTTTCGATCGTCTTTTGCACCTTTTGGACGAACTTGATCGGGTCAGGCGACACGATGCGCCCGGTTTCATCCGTCTCGACTTTGCTTCGCCATTTTTTCAATTCGTCTTGATCATACAAACGGAATAAATCGTCGTCGAGCGAAATGATAAACTGGGAAGACCCAGGATCCCCTTGGCGTCCCGCCCGGCCGCGCAGCTGCATATCGATGCGATGGCTTTCATGGCGCTCTGTGCCGATGATGTGCAGCCCGCCAAGTTCCTTGACGCCTTCCCCAAGCAAAATGTCGGTCCCGCGCCCGGCCATATTGGTGGCGATCATCACTTGCCCTTTTTGCCCGGCGGTCGCGATGATGCGCGCTTCTTCTTCCTCTGTTTTGGCGTTGAGCAGATGGTGGGGAATGCCCGCTTTCGAAAGCTCTTCCGACAACCGTTCCGATTGGGCGATTGATGTTGTGCCGATGAGAACGGGGCGGCCGATGGCGTTCATTTTTTTGACTTCCTCAATCACTTTTTTCACTTTTGCCTCGTATGTGTCATAGACGAGGTCGTCCCAGTCAATGCGGCGGGACGGGCGGTTCGTCGGAATCGTAATGACGCGCAGCCGGTACGTTTGCCAAAATTCTTCTTTCGACGGCGTGGCGCTTCCCGTCATCCCGGCTAACTTCTCATACATGCGAAAATAGTTTTGGATTGTAATCGTCGCTTGGATGTCGTTTTCTTCGGTGATTTCCACGCCTTCTTTCGCTTCAATGGCTTGGTGCAGGCCGTCGCTGAACGAGCGTCCTTCCATCACCCGGCCGGTGAACGGGTCAACGATCATCACTTTGCCGTTTTTGACGATGTAATCGACATCCCGCTGCATGATAAACCAAGCGCGCAACGACTGCATCGCGTGATGGAGCAGCACGTGATGCTCCCAGTCGTATAGGTTGTCGATGCCAAACGCCCGTTCAATTTTTTGCGCTCCTTCTTCGGTGAGGAAAATTTGTTTCGTCTCTGGGGACCGTTCGTACTCTTTTCCTTCTTCGAAGGTGCGGACGATGCGCGCCATAATCGGGAACAATTCGGCTCCGATCCCCGATTTATTGGCGATGATGAGCGGCGTGCGCGCTTCGTCGATTAAAATGCTGTCGATTTCATCGATGATCGCGTAATACAGCGGGCGCTGCACTTTATCCTCAAGACGGTACACCATGTTGTCGCGCAAATAATCGAAGCCGAACTCCGTTCCGGTGCCGTACGTGATATCGGCCGCGTACGCTTCTTTTTTCTCGCTGGCCGTCATTTGCGACACATTGAGGCCGACGGTTAAGCCGAGAAAGCGGAACACACGACCCATTTGCTCGCAGTCCCGGCGCGCCAAATATTCGTTGGCCGTAATAATGTGGACGCCTTTCCCAAGGAGGGCGTGCAAATAGCTCGGCAAAGTGGCCGCTAACGTCTTTCCTTCCCCGGTCTGCATTTCGGCGATGTTTCCTTCATGCATCGCCAGTCCGCCCAACAGTTGCACGTCGTAATGGCGCAGACCAAGCACGCGCCGGGCTGCCTCTCGGACGACGGCAAACGCCTCGGTTTTTATGTCATCGAGCGTCTCGCCTCTTTCAAGCCGTTCTTTGAAGGCAACCGTTTTTTGGCGCAATTGTTCATCGCTCAGCGAAGATATGGTCGGTTCCTATTCATTGATTTGCGCCGCCAGCTTGGCAAGACGCTGCACTTCCCGCGCGCTTTCGTCAAATAGTTGCTTTACTTTTGCAAACATATGTCCATTCCTCTCCTAAGACAGGCATGATTCGCACCAAGTGCTCTAAAACCTAATTATAGCACAAGAAGTTTCCTGTGGAGAGAAGATGTAAAATGTGGAATCATCCATCGAATTGGCGCTCGGAGTTTCTCACGGCAAGCGGAAAAAGAAATTTTCCATCATTGGGGACAAAAAAGGGGTGTAAAAAAAGATTGATTTACTCATCGTATATGGTAACATAAAGATGATGTGTGTTTTCGCGATTTTATAAGGCCAAGGTGGTTGCACATGAATATAGAAGCATTTGCGGCATGTTTGGCTTCGTTTATCACGGTATTGGTCATCACCCCGTTCGTGATCAAGCTCGCCATCAAAATTGGCGCGGTCGATCGGCCGAACGGGAGAAAAGTGCATACAAAGGTCATGCCAAGGCTCGGGGGATTGGCCATTTTTATCGGTGTCGCCGTCGGCTATTTTGTCGGCGGGGTGTATAAAGAGCAAGTGACGGGGATGACGGTCGGCGCCATCATCATCGTGCTTGTCGGGATGCTCGACGATTTGTACGAGCTGTCGCCAAAAGTGAAGCTGGCCGGCCAGCTGCTGGCGGCGCTCGTTGTTGTCGCTTCCGGGCTGAAGGTCGATCTTTTGACCGTCCCGTTTGTCGGCACGTTTGAGTTGGGGCTGTGGAGCTACCCGATCACCATATTTTGGATTGTCGCCATTACGAACGCCATCAACTTGATCGACGGGCTCGATGGGCTGTCGGCGGGCATTTCTGCCATTGGGATTGCGGCCATTGCCGTCATGGCGGGCATGGCGGGCAAAATGCTCATTTTCACGCTCTGCCTGATCATCTTGGGCAGCGTCATCGCTTTCTTGTTTTACAACTTCCACCCAGCGAAAATTTTCATGGGGGATACCGGCGCGTTGTTTTTAGGATATGCGATTTCCGTCTTGTCGGTGCTGGGGCTTTACAAAAGCGTGACGCTTTTCAGTTTCGTCGTTCCGGTGATTATTTTGGGCGTCCCGATTTTCGACACGACGTTTGCCATTATTCGACGCATTGTCAATAAAAGGCCAATTTCGGCGCCGGACAAATCGCATCTTCACCATCGGCTGCTGGCTCTTGGCTTTTCCCATCGCAACACGGTGTTGCTCATTTATGCGTTTGGTCTTATGTTTGCCATCAGCGCCATTTTGTTCTCCGCCTCGACGTTATGGCAGTCCATTCTCATCGTCTTTGCCTTGATCGTCTTTGGGGAACTGCTTGCTGAACTGATCGGCTTGGTCAATGATCAGTACAAGCCGTTTATGACCTTTATTCGCAAGCTGCTTCGGGGAAGCCGGAAAGTATACGGAAATGACCGATAAATAGCAAATGGGCCGTTTGTGTCATGAAAGGGACAAACGGCTTTTTTCAGGAATTGCCCGTCTTTGGAAAATTATACCCTTCTTTTTCGTTGTTTATGCAGCTTCTGCAGTTCCTTCGCTGATTTTTTTGCGGCAAGGCCAAGATTGCCACAAAACTGTCATTATATATTGGCGCAAATGTGATAAACTAAACATGTTTATTATATTTTTTGGATTTGGAGGAACTTGCGATGAATGTGCCAATGTTGGATTTAAGCGAACAGTACGAACAATTGAAGCCGGAGATTATGCGCGTATTGGACGAAGTGATGCGCTCCTCCCGCTTTATTTTGGGGGACTATGTGAAAAAGATGGAAGCAGAAATTGCCGCCTACAGCCGGGCGAAACACGGGATCGGCTGCGGCAACGGAAGCGATGCGATACATATTGCTTTGCAAGCGGCCGGCGTCGGGCCGGGCGATGAAGTGATCACGACGACGTTCACCTTTTTCGCGACTGGAGGGGCGATTGCACGGGCCGGCGCCAAACCGGTGTTTGTCGATATCGATCCGGTGACGTTCAACATCGATCCGGCGCAAATTGAAGCGGCGGTGACGGAGAAGACGAAAGCCATCATCCCGGTGCATTTGTACGGGCAAATGGCCGATATGGAGGCGATCGCGGCGATTGCCAAGCGGCACGGATTGGTTGTCATCGAAGATGCAGCCCAAGCGATCGGGGCGAAATACAACGGGAAATGCGTCGGCGAGCTCGGGACGGCGGCGACGTACAGCTTCTTCCCGACGAAAAACTTGGGCGCATAC
Source organism: Geobacillus kaustophilus (assembly GCF_000948285.1). GTDB lineage: Bacteria > Bacillota > Bacilli > Bacillales > Anoxybacillaceae > Geobacillus > Geobacillus thermoleovorans_A. The sequence goes on along the minus strand of NZ_JYBP01000003.1, from coordinate 3,096,909 downwards.
GGGGACGGCGGCATGATCATTACGAACGATGACGAACTGGCGGAAAAATGCCGGGTCATCCGCGTCCATGGCAGCAAGCCGAAATATTATCATCATGTGCTCGGCTACAACAGCCGCCTTGATGAGATGCAAGCGGCGATTTTAAGCGTCAAATTCCCGCATCTTGACCGGTGGACGGAATTGCGGCGCAAGCATGCGGCGACGTATACGCGCCTGCTAGAGGAGGCGGTCGGCGACCTTGTTGTGACGCCGAAAGAAGTCGAGGGGCGCTATCATGTGTTCCACCAATATACGATTCGGGCGCCGAAACGCGACGAATTGCAGGCGTTTTTGAAAGAACAAGGGATTGCGACGATGGTGTACTATCCGTTGCCGTTGCATTTGCAGCCGGTGTTTGCTTCGCTCGGGTATAAAGAAGGGCAGCTGCCGGAGGCGGAAAAAGCGGCGAAAGAAGCGCTGTCGCTGCCGATGTTCCCAGAGCTGAAAGAGGAGCAGCAGCAGTACGTCGTGGAGAAAATCGCGGAATTTTATCGCCATTTTGCTTGATCACCCAATCGGCTAAAGGAAACGTCACTTGCGCACAGCAATGGCGTTTTCTTTGGCGTTGGATCATTTGTTTTGTTCGCAAAACTTTGTTATTTTATGTTAAGGGATGGTGGCCGGATTGGCGGCGGAAAAACGACCGTTTGTGCTATACGAATATTTGCGCTTTTTTTGGCAGCGAAAATGGTGGTTTCTTGTCGTTCCGCTTGCAATGATCGTTTTGACCGTCATCGCAGGGCGGCTTTTGCTGCAGGGGGAGAAGTATACGGGGAAAGCTGTCGTGTTTACCGGATCGATTGACGTCAAAGAGTTGACGGATCCGAAAAATATAGAGGCGAAGTTTCCTGATGTGAAAAACTTGGATGTCGTCGTTCCGGAGGAACAGTACGTGCAACTAACGATCAAAGGCGACAATGAACAAGCCATAAACCGTGAATTGAAGCGGGTGGTGTCGGAATACAGCAAGGAGCTCGAGCGCCATTCGCAAGAGCGGATTGATGTCACGACGAAATACTTGCGTGCGTTGGAAGAACGGGAGCGCACGTTGCGGCAAAAAGTTGATTATTATAGTGAACAAGTGCAGTCGGGCCGCTTGAATCCGGAACAGCTCAATGACATCAGCGATTTATTGGTCGAGTCGGAAAACAATTTGACTGAAGTGATGGAGCGCGTCAATCGCATCCGCGGCAATCTTGTCTTTTACGAAAAACCTGCTGTCTTGTCGGAAACGGTGGCGAAATCGAAAACGTATACGGCGCAGCTTGCGGCGATCGGCCTTGTCCTCGGCCTGTTTTTGACGGTCGTTTGGCTCGTGCTTTGGAAGTATATATTGGACGCGAGGAGGTACTATTCTTCATGATCCGTTTTGCCATTGTCGGCATGGGGCATATCGCCAAAAAACATATCGATGCCATTGAAAAGGCGGACGGCGCTGAACTGGCGGCGGTTTGCGACACGAACCCCGAACGTTTGCGCGACGTGTCGGGCGTTCCTGTTTATACTGATATGGAGACGATGTTGAAGGAGAACGAACAGATCGATGTCATCAACATTTGTGTTCCATCCGGGTTGCACGCGCCGCTGGCCAAACTGGCGGCCCGCTATCGCCGCCATATCATTGTGGAAAAACCGATGGCTCTTCGCACACGCGACGCTGAAGAGATGATCCGCGCGACGAAGGAATATGGCGTGAAGCTTGCGGTCGTCCATCCAAACCGCTTCCGTCCGGCGATTCGGAAGCTGAAAGAGGCGATGGAGCGCGGCATGTTCGGGAAACTGAGCCATGCGAACGCCACGGTGCGCTGGAATCGAAATCAAGCCTATTATGATCAAGCGGCGTGGCGGGGGACGAAAGAGTTCGATGGCGGTGTCTTGATGAACCAAGCGATTCACAATTTGGATTTGCTTCTTTGGCTCATGGGACCGATAAAGGCAGTGCAGGCGATGGCCGCGACCCGTCTGCGCAAAATCGAAACGGAAGACGTTGCGGCGGCGGTCGTCGAGTTCGAGAACGGGGCGCTTGGCGTCATTGAAGCGGCGACGACGATTTATCCGCAAAACTTGGAAGAATCGATCGCCATTTTCGGCGAAAAGGCATCGGTGAAAATCGGCGGCCGGACGGCCAACTTTATCGAGACGTGGGAGGCGGAAGGCGTCAGCGAGGAAGAACGGGCAAAGCTTATCGACGAGATCAACGCCGATCCGTTTGGCAAGCCGGGGCATCAATGGATCATTGAAGATATGGTGCAAGCGATTCGCGAAGACCGCGAGCCGATCGTCACTGGTTTTGACGGATTGGCTCCTGTTCGACTGATCGAAGCGATTTTGCGTTCGGCGGAAACGGGGACAAGAGTACAACTATCTGAATAGAAAGGAATGGGAGCGAATGAACTACGCGGAACGGCTGTTGCAAAAATTTGAGAAACGCGACGCGGTCATCGGCGTGGTCGGGCTTGGCTACGTCGGGTTGCCGCTGGCGGTCGAAAAAGCGAAAGCAGGGTTTCATGTCATCGGCTTTGACATCCAACAAAGCCGCGTCGATCAAGTAAACAACGGGATCAACTACATCGGCGATGTCGTCGATGAAGATTTGCATGAGATGGTCAAACAAGGGCGGCTCGTGGCGACGACCGACTACGCCCGCATCGCGGAAGTCGACGCCGTGGCGATCGCGGTGCCGACCCCGCTCGATGAGCATCACCAGCCGGATACGTCCTACGTCGAAAACTCGGCGAACGAAGTCGCCAAATACGCCCATGAAGGAATGCTTGTCGTTTTGGAATCAACGACCTATCCGGGGACAACCGAAGAAATTGTCAAACCAGCGTTGGAGAAGAAAGGGCTTGTCGTCGGGGAAACGGTGTTTGTTGCCTATTCACCGGAGCGGGTCGACCCAGGCAACAAGCAGTTTAAGACGAAAAATACGCCGAAAGTCGTCGGCGGCGTGACGAAAACGTGCACGAAAGTGGCGGCGGCGATGTATCGCGCTGTGCTCGAAGGAGACGTGCACGAAGTGTCCAGCCCGGCGGTCGCGGAAATGGAGAAAATTTTTGAGAACACGTTCCGCCATATCAACATCGCATTGGCGAACGAAATGGCCATTTTGTGTGAACGGATGGGCATTGATGTTTGGGAAGTGATCGATGCGGCGAAGACGAAGCCGTACGGATTTATGGCGTTTTACCCGGGCCCGGGGCTTGGCGGCCATTGCATTCCGATCGACCCGTTTTATTTGACATGGAAAGCGCGCGAATACAACTACCATACACGCTTGATCGAGCTGGCCGGTGAAATCAACAACGCGATGCCGGAATATGTCGTCAACCGCGCGATGCTTATTTTGAACGAAGAAGGGAAGGCGTTGCGCGGTTCGAAAGTGACGGTGCTCGGCGTCGCCTACAAAAAAGACATCGACGATGTGCGTGAATCGCCGGTGTTGAAAATCGTCGAGCTGCTCGAACAATACGGGGCGGAATTTGCCGTCGTCGACCCGTATGTGCCGTCGTTCCGGGCGTGCAACCGCGTCATTGAGACGGTCGAACTGACGCCGGAACTGCTTGAGCAGTCAGATCTTGTCTTGATCACGACCGACCACTCCAACATTGACTATGAGATGGTTGCTCGCCACAGCCGGGTCGTATTTGATACGCGCAACGCCATGAAAGACGTGTCGAAGCCAGTGAAATACGTCAAATTGTAAGCGAAGGAGACGAAACCATGAACGTTGTCGATCCCTCTGTCGTTTGCGGTGAACGTGTCGAAATCGGCCATTTCACTGTCATCGAGGCGAATGTAAAAATCGGAAACGACGTCAAAATCGGCCATCGCGTCACGATTCACGAAGGAACCGTCATCGGCGACGGCGTGACGATCGCCGACGGTGCGGTGCTCGGCAAACCGCCGAAACCGGCGAAAACGAGCACCGTCAAGCTGTCGGGCGAGTTGCCGCCGCTTGTCATCGGCGACCATTGCACGATCGGCGCCAACGCCGTCATCTATCGAGGAGCGACGATCGGCGCCTACACATTGATCGCTGATTTGGCGAGCGTGCGCGAAAACGTGCACATCGGCCAATATGTGATCGTCGGGCGCGGGGTGTGCGTGGAAAACCACGTCCGAATCGGCGATCGGACGAAAATCCAGTCGAACTCCTACATCACTGCCTACACGACGCTCGAAGACCATGTGTTCATCGCCCCGTGCGTCACGACGACCAATGACAACTACATGGGGCGGACGGAAGAACGGTTCGCCAAAATCAAAGGGGCGACTGTCAAGCGCGGGGCGCGCGTCGGGGGCGGGGCGATTTTGCTGCCGGGCGTGACGGTGGCGGAAGAGACGTTTGTCGCCGCTGGGGCGCTCGTCACGAAAGATACGGAACCGAAGACGGTCGTGAAAGGATTCCCGGCGCGCTTCAGCAAAATGGTCGACGAGCGGGAGTTGTTATAAATTGTTCTCGGCATTCAAGCGTTTAGGAGCGGATTCGCTCCTTTACGCGTTTATGAACGTCGGCACGAAGCTGATTGCCTTTTTGATGTTGCCGATTTATACAAGCTATTTGTCCAAAGCGCAGTACGGGGCGGTCTACTTGATCGACCAATGGACGTCGATGCTGACGTTTCTCGTCATTTTCGGCACGGATTCGGCGCTCTCTTTTTACTATTACGACACGGACGACAAAGAGAAGCGCCTTTTGTATGTGCGCAACGTCATGTACTTCCGGCTGTTTGTCGTCGCGCTCTTGTTTTTGGCCGTCGTTTTGGCCGGTCCGTGGATCGCAGGTGCGCTGTTTGAAGAACCTCGCTATGTCGATTTGCTGTACATCAGTATAGCGACCTTGTTGCTCGATACGATTTTCGTCATGGCGACAACGGTGCTGCGGTTTGAATTTCAGACGAAAAAAGTCGTGATTTGGACGCTCGTGAAAATGCTGCTTGTCGCTGTGCTGTCGTATGCGGCGCTTCGGTGGTTCGCGGCGACGCCGGAAGGGCTGCTCATCGGCCGGCTCATAAGCAGCGCGCTCGTGTTTTTGTTGATGCTGCATTTGACTGTTAAGTATATGGTGTGGCGCGTGCGCCTTGACGTGTTAAAGGAACTGCTTGCCTACGCCGCCCCGCTCGTGCCGACTTCGCTCGCCTTTTGGGTGATCGCCAACGTCAGCACGTTTTTCATCCAACGGTTTGCGTCGCTCGAGGAAGTCGGGGTGTTTGGGGTTGCCTTGCGGCTTGCGACCGTGATTACGCTCATCACGAGCGGCGTGCAGATGGCGTGGCGTCCGTATTCGATGTCGATGAAAGACCGGCCGGAAAGCCGTGCGCTGTTTGCGAAAGTGTATATGGCGCTTTTGCTCATTGGAGCGTTTGGGTTGCTTTTGATCGCCACTGTGAGCCCGTGGCTTGTAGAGACGTTTTTCAAACCGGAATATCGAGAGGCAGCGTCCTATATCCCGTTTTTATCAGCCGTCACGTTTTTGAACTTTTATTATTTGATTGTTTCCACCGGCTTGTTCTTGACAAAGGAAACCGGCTATATTTCAAGGGTGTTCACGCTAGCGGCGCTTCTTCATTTGGCGTTGAACGCCGTTTTGGTGCCGCTTTGGCTCAGCTGGGGGGCGGTCGCGGCCAGCCTCATTACGTATATTGTCGCTGTGACCTTCATTTTTCGCAAAAGCCAGCAAGTGCATCCTGTGCCGGTGTCGTGGAAAAAGATGGCTTTGGTTTTGGTCGGTACATTGCTCGCCCTCATCGTCATCGTCTACGTCCAGCATGCGCCGCTTGCTGACGGCTGGGTGCTCGCTGGTTGGGGGTTGTTTATTGCCGTGCTCTTTGCCAGCCGGGTGGATCGTGATTTGCGCCGTCCGATGCGCACGATCGAGGGCGAAAATGCGCAAAATACTTGATAACCGCTCATCTGATCTAGGAGGTGTTTCGGGTGAAAATCGCCACCGTGTTAGGCGCCAGACCGCAGTTTATCAAAGCTGCCCCCGTCTCGCGCGTCTTGCGAAAACAATATACCGAAGTGCTGATCCATACCGGGCAGCACTATGACCCGAATATGTCGGCCATTTTTTTTGAGGAGTTGAACATTCCGACGCCTGACTACTATCTTGGGGTGGGTTCAGGCAGCCATGGAAAGCAAACGGGGGAAATGCTGATCAAAATTGAGGAAATTGTCATGCAGGAAAAACCGGATTATGTGCTCGTCTACGGCGATACGAACTCGACGCTCGCCGGCGCGTTGGTCGCGGCGAAGCTGCACATTCCGGTCATCCACGTGGAGGCCGGGCTGCGCAGCTTCAACAAGCAAATGCCGGAAGAAATCAACCGCATCATGACCGACCATGTGTCTGAGCTCTTATTTTGCCCAACGGAGACGGCCGTAGAAAACTTGCGAAATGAAAATATTACGCGAAACGTCTGGAACGTCGGCGACGTCATGTATGACGCCATTTTGTACAACAAAGAGCTCGCGCAGCGCCAATCGACGATTTTGGATGATTTGTCGCTGGCGGAGAAATCGTACTACTTGATCACGATTCACCGGGCGGAAAATACCGATGACCCTGACAAATTGAAAGCCATTTTGGCTGCTTTTGCCGACATCGAAGGAACGAAAGTATGGCCGATTCATCCGCGGACGCGGCATAAGCTCGAGGAATACGGCTTGGATGCTTCGGCGATTCCGGGGCTTCAGCTGATCGATCCGGTCGGCTATTTGGACATGCTTCGGCTTGAGAGCGGAGCGAAAAAAATCATCACTGATTCGGGGGGCGTGCAAAAGGAGGCATATTTTCTCCGCGTGCCTTGCGTGACGGTGCGCGAACAAACCGAATGGGTCGAAACGCTGGAAGGCGGTGCGAACATCTTAACCGGCACGGACCGCGAGAAGATCGTCGCGGCGGTCTACAAGGAAGTCTCCCCTGTTTATGCGGACGTCTTTGGCGATGGGCATGCGGCGGAGAAAATCGTGGCGGCGATCGGACAGAGATAAGGGTGCGTCGGTATGTTGGACGTGTTGATCTGGCTGATGGTTTTTGTCGCCTCCACCTTGATGTTTCGCTATGCAGCGGGGACGCTTTCATGGACGGCGCCCAACCTAGTGTCGATTGTGTACTATTACTCGTTCCTTCTGTCGAGCTTCATCGGCGCGCTGCTGATCGCATTGGGAATAGATGATTACTACATGATTCGCAAGTTGTTTCGGCCCGAGGAATACCGGCAGATCGGGTTTCTCGTCGTCAGCTTCGTTATGATCGTGTTCCCGCTGTCGATGGTGGTCGTTTCAAGGTTGTGTGGATTTGAAGCGAGGCAGGAGTTTCGCGCCTACTTGCAAAAGCCGCTGTCCCCGCTGGCAGGAGCGACGGGCAGCCAAGTGTTTTATACGTTTTTGGCGCTGTCGCTGCTCAGTTTTGCCGCCATTGCGTATATGATTTGGAAAACGCCGACGATTCCGGTGTTTGCGCTCTTGACAGGGACGGACGAGAGCTTGGCTGCGCTGCGCGTTGAGGCGTCGCGCCATTTTGCCGGGAACGTGCTGTTTCGCAACATTTTCGCCATCACGCTCACGCCGCTTTTGTCGTTTGCTGCCTATTTGTTTGCCGTGCTGACGAACGAGTGGCGGTGGAAGCTGTTGTTCGCCTGCTTATTCGTTGGGGCGGTGTTTGTCAATGTGTACGATTTGGCCAAATCGCCCATTTTCTTTTACGTGATGATGTTTTTGCTTATTCGCATTTACATTGGAAAAACAAAGTTGTCGGCAGCGAAACTGGCGCTGTACGGCGGGGTGGGGGCGGCGGTGCTCGTCGGCATGTATATTGTCATTCAAGGGGTTCAGGATGTCACCACTTTTTTGTCCTACAACAAAGGCCCGATCGGCCGCATGATTTTGGCGCAAATCGCGCCGACGTTTCTTCATTTGAATTTGTTCGGCGAAGCGCTGCCGTTCCTTTACGGAAAAAGCTTGCCTTCGATGTTGACGGGGCTGTTTGACGTCGAGAACGTCCGTTCCGCCCGCCTGGTGATGGCGCACGTGTTTCCGGAGCGGATCGAAGACGGGACAGGAGGAGTGCTCAACACGCTTTTTGTCGCTGAGGCGTATGCGAACTTCGGCTATGTGGGAATCGTCGTCGGCACGCTCTATGTCGCCGTCGTGACACAGCTGTTGTACATTGGTTTTCTACGGCTGCCAAAAAATCCTTTGTTTTTAAGTTTGTTCGTTTATTTTTCCATCAACATTCCCCGCACGATTGTCGGTGGATTTACCGACTTTTTGTTCAATCCGACCTGGGTGCTGCTTGTGGCGCTGTTTGGCGGAATGGCGTTATGGCTGCGCGTGCAGGGAGATGTGCGGGCATGGCTTGCAACGAAAAGGCGAATAACCGATGAGGGATGAATGATGAAAACCGTATTGATTTATTATCCTTTTTCGCTCGCGTCAGAACGAAACAGCGGGTCAAAGCTGCGGCCGTATGAAATGCATCAGGCGTTTTTGCGCTGGGGAGCAAAGGAGGGAGTGGATGTTCTTCTGATCGCCGGCACGTCAGCCGAGCGGGAGAAGCAATTTCAAGAGCTTCGCGGCCAAGGCAAGCTCGATGACGTCTGGTTTTGCTATATGGAAAACCAGACGATTCCGCTTTGGCTGACCGACCCAGGGCACCGGCCGCAACGCCCGTTCGTCGACCGGGACGTGCTCCGCTACCTGAAAGCCCGCAACGTTCCCATCGGCGTTTTTTACCGCGATGTGTATTGGAAGTTCCCTGATTTGTATCCGCTCCGCGGTTGGAAAAAAGCGGCCATGCAAATGATGTACCGTTGGGAAGAGCGGTTTTACGAGCGGTACTGCGATGTCATCTTTTTGCCGAGCCTCGAAATGGGAAAATACGTCGCGATCCGGCGTCCGATGGTTGATTTGCCGCCGGGGGGGAAACAAAAGCCACTGCAGCGGACTCAAGAGGCGAAACAGCCGCTGAATGCCATTTATGTTGGCGGCATCAACAATGCCGACTACGGGCTTCCGCTTCTGCTGGAAGCGATTCGCTTGGCCAACCGCCGTGAGCCGCTCGTTTCGCTCACCGTCGTCTGCCGAAAAGACGAGTACGAGCGACAGCCGCTGGCGGTGAAAGAGGAGCTTGCCGCCTTGCAAGTGCGCGTCGAGCACGTCAGCGGCGAAGCGCTCGACCGTTTGTATGCGGAGATGGATTTCGCCTTCATCCCGCGGCGGAGGAGCGAATACAACGATTTTTCCGTCCCGGTTAAGCTCGTTGACTACTTGTCGAGCGGCTTGCCGATCGTCGCCACCGCTTGCTCGGCGCAAAAGCGGTTGATTGAAGCGGATGGGTACGGCGTCATTTGCGACGACAACCCGTCGTCGATGGCGGAAGCGATCGCCAAGATGGCTGACGCACTCGAGGAATGCCGCTCGCGCATTGCTCAGACGTTTATGGCGAAACATTCATGGGAAGCGAGAGTGGAAAAGGTGAAAGAGACGTTAGTGGGGGGCCTCCGATGAAAATTGCCTTATTGGCTCCAAGCAAATCGATCCATACGCATAAGTGGGCCCGCTTTTACCAAACGCAAGGCATCGATGTGAAAGTCGTCACGTTCAAAGACCATTACGGGCCGGAACAAGCGAAAGAAGTCGAGACGGTCGTGCTGCCGAAATGGCTGCCGGGGAAGTTGTCGTATTTTTCCACGGTGTTTTCGTTAAAGCGGCTGCTCGCCTCGTTTCAGCCCGATATTTTGCACGCCCATTACGCCTCAAGCTATGGGTTGATCGGGGCGCTTGCGGGGTACCACCCGTTTTACGTCTCCGTCTGGGGGCGCGACGTGTACCAGTTTCCAAACGCCAACCGCTGGAACCGGCGGATGCTGGAATATACGTTGCGGAAAGCTGATGTCATTTGTTCGACAAGCCATGTGATGGCGAAAGAAACGGGAAAGTATACGGACAAACCGATCGAAGTAACGCCGTTTGGGGTCGATGTCACCCGCTTCAAACCGTTGCCAAAACAACCGAAGCGGATAGTGACGATCGGCACGGTGAAGGCCCTTTCCGACAAGTACGGAATCGCTGATTTGATCCAGGCCTTTGCCATCGTGCATGAGCGCCATCCGCAAACGGAGCTGTTGATCGTCGGCGATGGACCGCAGCGGAGCGAATACGAGGAGCTGTGCGCCTGCCTCGGCATCCAATCGGTGACGACGTTTGCCGGCAAAGTCCCAAACGAACAAGTGCCTGTGTATATCAACCAAATGGACATTTTCGCCGTGCCTTCGACGGAAGACAGCGAAAGTTTTGGCGTTGCCGCCGTCGAGGCGATGGCGTGCGGCGTCCCCGTTGTCGTCTCCAACGTTGGCGGGCTGCCGGAAGTTGTCCGTGAAGGAACGACGGGGCTGATCGTGCCGAAAAACGCTCCAGAGAAGCTGGCGGAGGCGCTCGAACGGCTGCTGCTTGATGAGGGGCTGCGAGAACGAATGGGAGAGAACGGCGTCCGCCATGTCCATGAACATTATGAGTGGACAGAAAATGCGATGCGCATGATCCGATTGTATGAACAAACGTTGAAAGGCGGTGGAGGGAGTTGATGAGGAACCAAACCGTCATATCGGCCGCCGCGATGGGCGCCCGCTTGTCGCCGGCGGAGGCTAAGCTGGAAAACCGGCGGCCGGACGCTGGCAAGGTTGTGATGGCCATCGATTCACGGCAACGCTTATCCATCCGCGGACATCGGCACGGTGTCGATGAAGCATTTGCTTCTTTCCCTGCTTCGTTTGCGCTCCCCTTTTGGCACGCGTGTTTGCGGTTCGGAAGGAAAGCGGTGTGGAGCGGGCTATGAGGATCATTTACTTATGCCAACACTTCCCGCCGGAAAGAGGCGCACCGCAAATTCGTGTGTATGAGGTGAGCAAAGAGCTGATCAAACGGGGGCATCAAGTGGAAGTGCTTACGGCGTTCCCGCATCATCCGCACGGCGTCATCCCGGAGCCATACCGCGGCCTGTTTTATTTGTTCGAACAATGGGACGGCATTCCTGTTCATCGGACATGGATTTATCCGTCGCCGAAGGGGAGCTTTTGGAAACGGCTCGCTTCGTATTTTTCGTTTACGTTCAGCTCGTTTTATTCGCTGCTTGTGAAAGCGAAGCCGACGGACGTGATCATTTGCAATTCTCCGCCGTTGTTTTTAGGGATCACTGGGTACATGGGCGCGAAGTTGAAGCGGGCGAAGTTTGTCTTCAACGTCGCTGATATTTGGCCGGAATCGGCCGTTGAGCTTGGCATTTTGAAAAATCGACTGTTCATCCGAATGGCGAGATGGCTCGAACTGTTTTTATACCGGAAGGCATGGAAAATCGCCGCTGCGACGGAAGGCATTCGCGATTATATGATTGAGCAAGGGAAGGCGCCAGAGGACGTCTTTTTATTGCCGAACGGCGTCAACACGGACGTATTTCGCCCGCTGCCGAAAAGCAAGGAGCTGCTTGCGGAGCTGGGGATCGAAGGAAAAGTCGTCTTTACGTACGCCGGAACGATGGGATACGCCCAAGGACTCGATTCGGTGCTGCGGGCGGCGGCCATTGTCAAGGAGAAAGAGGAGCGGGTGCATTTCCTGTTTGTCGGCGACGGCCAGGAACGGGAAAAGCTGATGGCGTTAAAAGAAGAGCTCGGTCTTGACAACGTGACGTTTTATGGATCGGTTCCGGTTGAGAAGATGCCGGAGATTTTCTCAATCACCGACTACAGCATCGTTTCCCTGCGCAACATCGATTTGTTTAAAGGAGCAAGGCCTTCGAAAATTTTCCCGGCGATCGCCACCGGGACCCCGGTGCTGTATTGCGGGGAAGGAGAGAGCGCAGCGATTTTAGAAACGTACCATTGCGGAAAAATCGCTCCGCCAGAAAATCCCGAACAGATCGCCGCGGCGGTCATCGAGCTGCTTCGTCTTCCGAGAGAGGAATACGAGAAGATGGCGGAAAACGGGCGCAAGTTGGTGGTGGAGCAATATTCATGGAGCCGCATTGTCGACGATTTGCTTCGCGCGCTTGGAGAGGAAACGGAACACGAACCCGTTTGCCAGGCAGAAAGATAAAAAAGAAAAGGGTGTCCGGCTCACAAGCAGGATACCCTTTTCTTCATTTGAACATGGCCGGTCATGTTTCTATTGGAATGATAGGTTCCTTCACAACTGTCACGCTTTCGTTAGAACGAGACTTCCGCTCCGCGATAGTAATGCTCTAAAATTTGTTCCGCTGTCCATCCGCGCTCGGCGAACGCTTTCGCTCCGTATTGGCTCATGCCGATTCGGTGCCCCCATCCTTTTCCCGTGACGACGATCGAGCGAACCCCTGACGGCGAAGAGGAAAGCGGCGTGATTCCGGCGGTTGTTTGCACTTTTATTTCTCCGACGTTGGCAAGTGAAATCGTTCCGTTCCCCGTTTGAACGGAGTAGGACGACAAGGAGGAAGCGGCGATATTGCCATTGACCGTTTGAATCGACACCGACGGACCGTTTTTCTCTACCTGAATGTCAAACCAGTTAGACGGCAAGATGCCGTAAAATTGATTGCTCTCTAGCGGAAACAGCTTGCGGATCGTTGTCTCGTTTCCTTTGATCGTTTTCGTTCCTTCCGACGTCTCGATCGTCACGGCGCTCACTTCACCATTAGCCCCTGTTTTAGCAATGGAAACATCGTATAAGACGGTTGACGGATTCGTCATCCCGAACGAGCGCAAAAGGGCGTCCGGCGAGAAGGTGAATGACCAACGGCTGTATGGCGACGATTCATACGGGTCATCGACGCTCGCCAAATATGGGTAGGCGGTTTGCGACGAGTTCCAGACGTCGCTTACATTGGCGGTTTTGCCGCCGCTTGTCGAGTGGTAATACGTTTCGATGACATTGCCGTTATATTTGAGATACAGTCCTCTTGTCGCTTCGACCGCCTCGTTCGATCGAGAAGATTCGCCGTCATATCCTTTGTACGTTTGCGTGTTTGGGTTGGTCGTCAAGCTTGTTTTATGCTTGTATGCATAGTTTCTAGCGGCAATGGCTTGCGCCTTCAGCGCCTCAAGCGGCCAAGAGGCAGGCATCTCGCTCGGCACGACTCCTTTTAAGTAATCCTCCATATCTAAAATATTCGTGACAGACACGGCGCCGTTTTGCAGGCGAATGTCGACGCTGCCGCGGTAGCGGGTTTGATTCACTTTCACAAGCGACAACGGCGCAGCGCCGATCGTTTCTTGAATGGTGAATCCGGTGCTCGAAAAGTCAGTTTTTCCATTGTATGTGACCAACACAGTCGAAGAGGAAGCACGAAACACCAAGCTTGTCCCGCTCGCCAACGGGGTGATCGTCAACGTCTGTTTATTGACGATTTGATAGTTTCCGGTGACGGTCACTGTCACCGATGCCCCTTTGTATAACAGGACTTGTACCGGATTGTTGTACGTTTTCACCCCAGCGGCGTTCGAGGCGGAAGGAGAGGCGATGAGAAGAAACAGGCCGACGGCCAACCATATTAGTTTTTTCACCGTCTACTTCACCTCACCGAACTCAGCGGCCATCCAGCCCCGCCGCCCGTCAGAGAGCTGTACGTTGTACCATTTTTCTCCTTTGCTGTTGGTAAACGGCTGGATATAGGTCATTTGTGTCCCCTTCGGAACCGTCGTCACAATGGGGTAGGAGGTTGATGCTCCTTTTCGAATATTGACTGCGGCCGTGGCGATGACGTGCTTGGTGTTGTCGCTGCTGACGGCGGATGTTGAGACATCGCCTGAATAAATCCAGCCTTTCAACGATGATGAGAGGGCGACGTTGTACCATAGCCCTTGGGAAGAGACGTGCGACCCGACAACTTGCAGCGAAGCGCCTGCTTGTTTATAAGCGATGATGCGGTAGTTCGTTGAGGCCCCGCTGCGGATAGCCGCATTGTTTTTTACCACATAGACGACGGAAGGAAGCGGGGGCGAAGTCGGCCGGCTGGCGAGCTGTTGCTTGAGCTCTTGGATTTGTTGCTGCTGGGCGGCCAGCTGCGCTTTTAAGTCTGCAATTTCATTTTTCATCGGATTCAGCTGGGAAGTCACCCAGTCGACGCTCGCTAACACGACTTCTTCCGACGCTTTCATCGCCGACGGCGTAAACAAGAGGGCGCCTGTCGTTATCCCGACCGCCAAGCTGGCGGCGACGGCCCATTTGGCTTTTCGTTTCATCGTGTTCATCTCCCCCGTTTTTTTGATGATGGAAAGATAAGGAGAATAATAGCTTTCCTAAGAGGCCGGTGAAAAACAACGGATTCGCTCGATTCATGAGGAATCGCAAGAAATGAAAATGCGATGTTGCAAGGTCTCTCAGTTTGAGAAACACCGTTGGAAAAGTTTATATCCGTTCAATCACCGGCCTTCTAATGCTATTATTCTCCAAAAGCGAACATACTAGAATTGGCTGAAGTATTCTTCCAACCCCTCACGAATGCCGACGGCCGCTTTTTGGCGGAACGCTTTCGTCCTCAGCAGCGCCTCTTCATTCGGATTGGAGATGAAGGCAAGCTCAACGAGAATGCTCGGCAGCTCGTTTTTCCGGTTGACGTAAAAGTCTTGCGTTTTATGGCCGCGGTCATATGTTCCGAGCTGTTGGACAAGATGTTTTTGCACGATGGCGGCCAACTGCTCGCTTTTTGGCCCGTTGAAGTTGCTCGATACGTTGTAGTACGTTGTCGTTCCGCGGGATGTCCGCGAGTACGAGTCGGCGTGAATGCTGATAAAGGCGTCGTAGTCGGAACTGTTGGCGATCCATGTCCGTTCCGACAGCTCCAAAAAGATGTCGGTGCTTCGCGTCAATTTCACGATCGCTCCGGCCCGCTCCAATTCTTCTTTTAGCAATAAGGCGGTGTCGAGAGTAATATCTTTTTCCCGCGTGCCGCCAGGGCCGATCGCCCCCGTGTCGTGCGCCCCATGCCCTGCGTCAATGATGATTTTTTTGCCCTTGAGCCCGGTCTCGAGAATTTTCAGCGCCAATCGGTCGCTGTAATGGCGAAGGGTGAACGTGTACCCCGGTTCAAAGGTGATGAGCAGGCTACTGCCGTTCCACTCAACAGTTTGTATGCCTGGAATGTCGGTCGACGGGACTTCAGCGTAGGAAAACGAGCCGGTCACTTTTAGGCGGTTCCCAGGAAGGAGCGTATAAGACACGCGAAAGTTTGACGTTTTTTTCCACGTGACATACGCATCTCCGTTCGTGATCGAGAATGTTGGTTCGACTAAACTGTTTAAAGCGACGGTAGATGTGTCCGTCTTCTCAACCCATCCGCGGACGCCATTGGATGTTTCGACATTCAGCCAACCGTTGTACTCGTAAAGGACGGAAAGCCGTTCATTCGCTTGCAGCGTCTTCACGGCCCGATAGCCCGAGGAAGCGCCGCGGCGCAACGGGGTGTTGGCTTGTTTGACGTACACGTACGATGGTGTTTCATTCATTTCAAACGCCGGCATCCATCCTGTTTTTCCCGACGAAGATGTCACTTGCACCCAGTCGAACGGGGAGGCGGCTGCCGTCTGTTGAATGGTGACCGTTTCGTTTTTCGCCACCCGCTCAACGATGGCGGCGCTCAACGAAGGTTCGGCAAACAGCACTGCATTGGCGGTTGTTACCCGCTTTTGTTTCTTTTGGCTTTCCGGGGAAGAAGGACTGGTTTTGGTTACGACCGTCTCGTGCACCCAGCCGAGCGTTTTTCCATTGAGGGACACTTTGTACCAAAGCGCTCCCGACGCATCTTTGGCGCTTGACAGGCTGTTCAGTTTGGTTCCCTTTTTCAGTTGGGTGACGACTTTCGCCTTCAAGGATGGGGCCTCACGCACATTGGCGACCGACACGCTGACCGTCAGCGGCTGGCTTGAGATGCTGGATGTATCCGAGACACCGCTTGGAACCGAAATGGTTGATGACATCGTCAACACTTTTTCCGACACCCATCCGCGAATATGTCCAAGGTCGACGCGATACCAAAGTTCCCGGTTGCCTGTCACGAATAGGTCAATCACTTTGACGGTTTGTCCGCGTGCCACTGTGGCGACGGCGCGGTAATGGACGCTCGCCCCGCGGTGAACCGGCGAGGACTGCACAACGTTCATGAATGTCGGCAAAAGTGTCGGAAGCTGTTCTGGTATGTAGATCTGCTCCGTTTTCACCCATCCTTTGACTCCCGCCCATTCCACACGCACATACTGTTCCCCGAGTGAATTGGTGAACTCGGCAATGATGGAGACGACATCGCCGTTAGACAGTGTTTTGACGGCCGGATAGTAAGGGGATGCCCCCTTGCGCATCGCGATGTCGTTGGCGGCGATCACCGCCTGCTTTCCGACGAGCATAGAAGGCGGTTGGTTGGAAAAGCGGTTCGAACGCGCCCAACCTGTGATGCCTTTGGACTCAATGCGATACCACGTTTCACTATAGGCGTTTTGAAACTCGTCTATGACTTTCACTTGTCGGCCAGCGGGAATCGAACCAACGGCCCGATATGAATCGGTTGCCCCTCTTCTCAGCAACGAGTCTTGCTGGACGAACATCACCTTAGGGAAGGCGGAAGAGACGTGCGCTTCAGAAAAGTCGTCTGCATGCGCCCAGCCCGTGATGCCCTTGTATTCGATGCGATACCACGTTTCGCCAGCAGCGTTTTGGAACTTGTCGATTACCTTTATTTGTTGGCCAGCAGAAATGGATTCGACGACTTGATAGGAATCCGTCGCTCCTCTCCTCAGCAAAGCGTTATGCTCAGCGACCATGAGTGTGGGTAAGGATGAGGACGGACTTCCATCGGCGGCCAAGGCGGCTGACGGCCATAGCGGGCAAATCGCCAACAAGACGGAAAGAAGCGTTTTTTTCAAGGATTCGATCCCCCCTTTTTTCTCAAGTTTGCGTTTTCTATACTATCATAGCGAATTTTGCCGTTTTATCCAACCCGAATTCAGTCCTATTATGAGAAAAAATGAAAAGTTTTGTTGAAAAATAGAGAAAAAAGCAGAGGACATGAAAGGTTGTGTTCTTTCATCATCATTGCGGCATGATGTACGGTGTAAATGGAAAAAGGCGCCCCATTGCTTTTAGGAGCACCTTCTCTGCGATCGTTAATTTTGGCTTTGTGTGGATGGTGAATCGCTGCGCGTGAGGGAGGCGTTGGACGTCTCGAGCGCTTGCCGCAGCGTTTCATTGATTGAGCTGACCGATTGCTCGTCAGGGATGTAGTAGTACACGCCGTTGATCGTTTCGTCGTATCCTTTCAAATGCAAATTTTCTACATCCGCGTGTTTCATTTTTTGATAGACATAGATGAACGACAACAAATCGGACGGAGGAATGTTCGTCCGCACATGATCCCCTAAATCGGCGATGACGTCATCCAGCTTCGGCAGCGAGGTGATGGACGTGCTTTTGTCAATAATGGCGCGAATGACTTGTTTTTGCCGCTCGTTTCGGCCAAAGTCGCCGCGGGGGTCCGATTTTCTCATGCGCACATAGGCGAGCGCTTCATTGCCGTTCAACTCTTTTTTGCCCTTATGGAACGTATGCCATTTGAGCGAACCTGTCAGCTGGGCTTTGAACGTAAACGGAACGTCCACCGTGATGCCGCCGAGGGAATCGACGATTTTTTCGAACCCTTCAAAATCAGTCGTCACGTAATAGTCGATCGGAACATCGATCAGCTCATTGACGGCTGCAATCGTTGATTGAATGCCTCCATGGCTGTAGGAGTGGGTGATTTTGTCTTTCCGCCCTTCGCTCGGAATGTAAACGCGTGTGTCGCGCGGAATGCTCAACAAATACACTTTGTTCGTTTTCGGATTGACGGTCAACAACATGACGACATCAGACCGCCCCTCCTCGTCGTGGTACTGGTTTTCCACTCCAACCAACAGCACGGTAAACGGATCTTTGTGCATTTCAATATCCTTTGGCGGCTCACCCGATGGATCGAGGGCTTGATAAATTTTGCTTGACGCCTGTTTCGTCTCGGAGTAAATATTGTAGCCAAAGGCGCCGATACCCCCGAGCAAAAGAAGAAACACAAGCAAAAATAGTCGGCGGAGCCGCTTTTTTTTCTTTCGCTTTTTCACCGTTTTTCTTGTATGATTCATCATTTAACCCTTCTTTCCTTTACGGTGTCGTTTCAAGAAGACGGAAGCAGCCGCTCGGCATACTCCGTCGCTCCCGCCTGAATGTTCGCCCTTCCGTTTGTCAGTTCGGTCATCCACTCGCCGAACGAAGACTGGCCTTCCTCGGAAACGAGAACGTCAAACGTGACGCGCTCGGCATATTGGATATTTTTAATAGTATATACGGAAGACCGCAGCTCATTTTCCACTTTCCCAAGCCATGGATAATCGATCGTCACATGCATGATGCGCATGAGCCGACGCTCGACGATGCCGGCTTCGTTCAGGCCCTCGGAGACGGCGCGGCTGTAAGCGCGCACCAACCCGCCCGCACCGAGCTTGATGCCGCCGAAGTAGCGGGTGACGACGGCGACGGTGTCTTTCACCCCTTTTTTCTTCAGCACTTCAAGCATCGGCACCCCTGCGGTGCCGCTCGGCTCGCCGTCATCGTTCGCTTTTTGGATTTGGTCATGCTCGCCGATCAAATAGGCGGAGCAGTTGTGGGTGGCGTCCCAATGCTTCTTCTTGATCTGTTGAATAAAGGCGAGAGCCTCTTCTTCCGTTTCAGCGCGATTGATATAGCAGATGAACCGTGATTTTTCAATCACGATCTCGCGTTCACCGTATCCTTTGGCCGTGTAATATGTTTGCAACAAGGCAAAACACCTCAACATACAAAAAACGCGAAAACTTTTTGCATGAATGGCTAGCGCTCTACTCTAATTATGGTAAACTGAAAATAAAAGAGCAATAGATAGGGCATGCTTTTATTATTATAAATCGACAACTTTTTTCCTTCAAATAAATTTTGCTGGCGCCCATGCGCACCGCTTGGCAGCGCTGTTGGAGGTTGGCAAATGGCTGAGGCAAAACAGTGGAATGTGAAGCAGTTAGATCGGATTGTCGAAAAAATGATCGACACCGTTCAACATAGCAAAGACGAAATTTTCCGCATCGGGGAGCAGTCGCGTCAAGAGCACGACCATTTGCTTCGCGAACTTGAGGAGGTGAAGCGGCTGACAGTGCAGGCCATCGAAGAAGCGGATCAGCTGGAAATGAAAGCCCGTCAGGCGCGCCGTCATCTGTCGGAAGTGAGCCAAAACTTTTCCACCCACTCGGAGCAAGATATTCGCGAGGCGTATGAACAGGCGCACGGGCTGCATATGAAACTGACGATGGTGCGCGAGCGGGAGAAACAGTTGCGGCTGCGCCGCGACGAGCTTGAGCGGAGATTGGCGAGCCTTGCGCAAATTATCGAACGCGCCGATTATTTAGTTGGACAAATTACGGTCGTGCTCAACTACTTAAACAGCGATTTCCGCCAAGTCGGCGAGCTCATTGAAGGAGCGAAGCAAAAGCAGGAATTTGGGTTGAAAATCATCGAAGCCCAGGAAGAAGAGCGGCGTCGGCTGTCGCGGGAAATCCATGACGGCCCGGCGCAGCTGCTCGCCCATGTGTTGCTCCGGTCGGACCTTGTCGAAAAGGTGATCAAAGAGCGAGGGCCAGAGGCGGCGATCGTCGAAATTCGCGATTTTCGCAAAATGGTGCGTTCGGCTTTGTCCGAAGTGCGCCGCATCATATACGACTTGCGGCCGATGGCGCTTGATGATTTAGGACTGGTTCCGACGCTAAAAAAATATTTGCAAACGACCGAAGAATATAACAAGGGAGTTCACATTTCCTTTGTACATATCGGCGAAGAAATTCGGCTGCCGTCGCGGATGGAGGCAGCTGTGTTTCGGCTTGTCCAAGAATCGGTGCAAAATGCCTTGAAGCATGCCGAAGCGCGCCATATCGACGTCAAAATGGAAGTGACGTGCCGCCATCTGCTTGTCAGCGTCAAGGACGATGGCAAAGGGTTTGATCCATCGGTCAAAAAAGAAAATGCGTTCGGCTTGATCGGGATGCGGGAGCGGGTGGAGCTGCTCGGTGGCACGCTGGTCATCCGTTCAAAGCTCGACGGTGGAACGACCGTATTCATTCGCGTTCCGCTCGACCGTTCGACTGACGAGACGAACAAGGAGGAGAGGAAATGATGAAAACACGCATTGCGATTATCGATGATCACCAGCTGTTTCGCGAGGGCATCAAGCGCATTTTGGAATTTGAAGGCGATTTTGAAGTCGTGGCCGAAGGAAGCGACGGAAGCGAGGCGCTTTCGATCGTCGAAACATACCGCCCGGATTTGGTGCTGATGGATATCAACATGCCGGACACCAACGGCGTTGAGGCGACGAAACAGCTGATTGAAGCTTACCCTGATACGAAAGTCGTCGTTCTGTCGATTCATGACGATGAAAACTATGTCATGCGTGCTTTGCAGACGGGAGCGACCGGATATTTGTTAAAGGAGATGGACGCGGATACACTCATTGAGGCCGTGAGAATCGTCGCCGAAGGCGGTTCGTACTTGCATCCGAAAGTGACGCACAACTTGATTCGCGAATACCGCCGCTTGACGACAGAAAAAGGCGGCGCAGTGGTCAAGCAAGAGGTGCGCCGCCCGCTTCATTTGTTGACGCGGCGCGAGTGCGAGGTGCTGCAGCTGTTGGCGGACGGCAAAAGCAACCGCGCCATCGGCGAAGCGCTTTACATTAGCGAAAAAACGGTGAAAAACCACGTCAGCAGCATCTTGCAAAAATTAAACGTCAACGACCGGACGCAAGCCGTTGTGGTTGCGATCAAAAACGGCTGGGTTGAGGTGCGCTAATGGCGATGATCCCCCTCCATTTCCACTGGCTGTTGGCATGGCGGGCATTTGACGGCTGTGTTGAGGGGGATCGAGGCGGCGATGCCTCGTTTTTGGTTTGTTCGTGGGGAGGACGAGCTGTCTTGTTGTTAACGGCAAGCGACTTTGTTTTGATCCTTTGTGGTGTGCTATCCCTCATTTGGATTGGTAGTAGTGGGCGTGTCTCCTTTTTGCTATAATGGAAGAAAATCCGAAATCAGGAAGGAATGGCGCCCGTGAAAACGGCAATTGTCACTGACAGCACGGCCTACTTGCCGAAAGAGGTGCGCGAGAGGCTTGGCATTCGTTTGATTCCGCTCAGCGTCATTTTCGGGGATGAGGCGTATCGTGAAGAAGTTGATATGACGGCGGATGAATTTTTCGCCAAAATCAAGCAGCACCCGGTGTTGCCGACGACGTCCCAGCCGTCGGTCGGCGAGTTCGTTGACTTGTTCACTGCCATTCGCGAGGAAGGGTATGACGCCGTCATCAGCATCCATCTCTCAAGCGGCATCAGCGGCACGTACCAAGGGGCGGTCACCGCAGGAACAATGGTGGATGGCTTGCGCGTCTACGCGTACGACTCAGAAATCAGCTGCATGGCGCAAGGGTTTTACGCCATCGAAGCGGCTGAAATGGCGCAGGCGGGGCGGCCTCCAGAAGACATCATCGCCCGATTGGACGCCATCAAACGGACGTTGCGCGCCTACTTTATGGTCGACGACTTGGCCCACTTGCAGCGCGGCGGGCGGCTGTCCGGCGCCCAAGCGTTCATCGGCGGCCTCCTGCAGATCAAGCCGCTCCTCCATTTTGAGAACAAAGTGATCGTGCCGTTTGAAAAAATCCGCACGCGCAAGAAGGCTGTGAAACGCATCGAGGAATTGTTCGCTGAAGACGCGGATAAAGGCGTGCCGCTTAAAGCCGCCATCATTCACGCCAATCAGCCTGATGAAGCCGCCCGCTGGCGCGACGAACTAGCTGCCCGCTATCCGCACGTCGAGTTTTGGATCAGCTATTTCGGCCCGGTCATCGCCACGCACGTCGGCGAAGGCGCGCTTGGGCTGACGTGGTATCAGACGTAATGGCTGCGACGAGTCCGGAGGCGGATCCTTGGGTCGTGCACAGCCATCAGCCGTAATCTGTCGCCAGGCGGTGCCGTTTTCAAGAATCGTTTCTGTTCGCACCGCCTGGCGCGGCCGATCGGCCGCTTGATTTTGTTCGTTTGCGGCGTTGTTTCTGTAGGAAAGTACGCAGCTTTCAGCCGTTGAGTTCATTCCCAATTGGAGGGAGAAACGCGCTCATGGACGCTTTCTGCCGATTTTTCGCTTCTGCTATGGCCTCGCTTGCTTTGTTTCGTCCGCCTCGGCAATGTATGTTAACGGTTCGCCTTCCTCTCTCTTTTGTCCTCATCACGCTCTTTCTTCGCTAGACGGTTTTTCTTGTCAACGTTTTGTTCTGGGCCGTTGCTCCTCGATGTGCAGGCGTTGGCCAGTTCATTTTTTTAAAAGTCGTCATCGTGATTGTCTTTCTTGGTAGTACATTGTCGAGCGGTCTATTGTTTTCGGGAATGTTGTCAATATTTCCTCGGGAATGTTGTCGAAAAACGTTGCATCCACATCGTTTCCGCGAAGGAGGAATGTTCATTGAATGTTTCCCCGCTTCTATCGTTTCTGCAAGGGTTCCGTCTTCCGAGGGAGCAACTCCCGTTTTCCGAAAACGAAATCGAAGCCGCCTGGCGCGCTGGATGGCTCGGCGAACAGCCCGGATTGACCCGAACGCCGCGCAGCTGGCGCTGTATGCGCTGCGGGAATGACGACCCGCTTCGTTTCGCTTCGTTTCCGTGCGCCCGCTGCGGATCGGATTGCGCGTATTGCCGCAAATGTTTGTCAATGGGGCGGATCAGCGCTTGCACCCGCCTTGTGCACGTGTCACTTCCGCTTCCGTTCGAGCGGCACGAGGCGCCGCTTGCTTGGCAGGGAGAGCTATCCCCTGCTCAAGCGGAAGCGGCTATGGCCGTGCAACAAGCAGTATTGGATAGTCGTGAACTGATCGTTTGGGCGGTATGCGGGGCGGGAAAAACCGAGATTTTGTTTCCCGCCATCGCCGCCGCGCTTGAGAAGGGCTGGCGCGTCTGCCTTGCCACGCCGCGGACCGACGTCGTCCGCGAGCTCGCTCCGCGCTTCCGCCAAGCGTTCCCGCGCGTTCCGCTCGCCGTGTGGCATGGCGGAAGCGACGAGCGCGGGCGGATTGCTTCCTTGGTCCTCTCCACCACCCACCAGTTGCTGCGGACCTACCGCGTCTTTGACGTCATGATCGTGGATGAAGTCGATGCGTTTCCGTATTCTGCTGAGCCGATGCTCGAATACGCCGTCAGTCAAGCGCGGAAAGAACAGGCGAGCCTCATTTATCTAACCGCCACCCCGTCCCGCGCTTGGCAGCGCGACATCGCGCGCGGCAAGCGGCAAGCCGCCGTCATCCCCGCCCGCTACCACGGCCGTCCGCTTCCTGTCCCTGCGTTCGAATGGTGCGGAAACTGGCGCAAACGGCTCGAGCGCGGCTGCTTGCCCCAAAATGTCCTTGTGTGGGTTCTCCACCGTCTGGAGCAAAGAAAACAAGCGTTTTTGTTCGTCCCCTATATCGATGAGCTCGAAGCCGTCACCCGCATCTTGCAGCGCGTCGATTCCCGCATCGTCGGCGTTCATGCCGAAGCCCCAGATCGTGCGGAACATGTTCAGGCGTTTCGCAACGGCCTCGTTCCGTTGCTTGTGACGACGACGATTCTTGAGCGCGGCGTGACGGTGCCGAACATCGATGTCGCCGTCCTTGGCGCGGATGACCGCATTTTCACGGAAAGCGCTCTCGTGCAAATCGCCGGCCGCGTCGGTCGAAGCGTTGCGTTTCCGGATGGCGATGTCCGCTTTTTCCATCATGGGAAAACGAAAGAGATGGTGCGGGCGCGCCGCCACATCCTCCGCATGAATGAAGAAGCGAAGAAAAGGGGGTTGTTGCGTCTATGAACTGCCTTCTTTGCCATTCTCCGTACAACCCGATCGCGAGCTGGCGCCAGCTTCTTTTCCTCGAAGACCTTGACGTCCTTTGCCCGCGCTGCCGCGGGTCGTTCAAACTCATTGACGGCCGTCTTTGTGAGATGTGTGGCCGCCCGCTTGAGGAAGCCAAGCCATCGCTGTGCGCCGACTGCCTCCGGTGGCAGGAAGATGAACAGTGGGGGAGGGTGCTCGTGAAAAACCGATCCGTGTATATATACAACGACTGGATGAAAGAAGTCGTAGCCTTATGGAAATTCCGCGGCGACTATGCCATCGTCGCTGCGTTTCGACGTCCTTTTTCCCAAGCGTTTCGCCGACATTTCGGCCGTGATTGGCACATCGTCCCGATCCCGCTAAGCCCCGAACGGCTGTATGAACGCGGCTTCAACCAAGCGGAAGCGCTCGCCCGCCTGCTCCCATCCACGTATTTCCCTTGGCTGGCCCGCCGGCATTCCGAGAAGCAGTCGAAAAAATCCCGCCGCGAGCGGCTGGAGACCGACAACCCGTTTTTCCTCGCCGATCATCCGCCGCTTGACGGAAAGCGGATCGTCCTCATCGATGATATCTACACCACCGGCATAACCGTCCGCCACGCCGCTCACGTCTTGCTTGAGGCGGGGGCGGCCGAGGTGGGGGCGTTGACGCTCATTCGAGCGTAACAGTGTAAACATTGGAAGCCTACGTGCCGATATAAACAGTAGCAACCGAATTGAGCGGAAGGTGAACGGGGATGGAAATTCGCGGTGTGTTCATGGGACGTACGATCGCGGCTTCGGAACAGCTGTTGCCGTTGCAGCAAGGCCAACTATACGACGCAGCGATCAAAGAAGTCAAAGATGGTGAAGCAGTTGTAAATATCAAAGGCACAGACGTGAGGGTGCGGACAGAGGGGGAGTGGCCGAAGGAGGGGCGCGCAACGATCAAGATTGTCGGCGAACAAGACGGGCTTCCTGTGGCGCGAATCGTTGTCCGCCCGCAGCAAGAAGCAGCCAGCCGGACGGCCCGTCCAGCCGCCTTTGAGACGCTGCCTCCTGAACTGAAACAAATCGAGTCGTGGATGCAACAGCAGGGGAAGACGCTTACGAAAGAAACGGTTTCCACATTGCAGACGTTTTTCGCTGAAGCCGCGGGCACAATAGAGCAAAAACTCGACACCGTCCGCGCTGTCATGAATAAAAAGTTGGAACTAACAAGCCCCCACCTTGCGGCCGTTCACGAGGCATTGCATGGACAACCGTTCGGCGAGCGGTTGGTGGCCATTGCCAACAAACTTGATCCGACATTTACGTTGGCCATCCAAGAACAACAAAGCGTGGCGGAGGAAGGCGCATTTGGACGCGGCATAGGCGCGACAGCGGATGTTTCGGGTGGGATAGAAAAACCCCAACAAACGAGCGAACAAGTGTTGTCTCAACACTTGGACGCCCTGCTGTTGGAACAGCGTGCAGAGGACATGGGAGGCGAGAAACGGTTCGTCTTCTCTCCGACACCAAGCGGAGCGACAGACAATGTGGACAACTTTGTTCAGCGACTCGAGCAATTGCATGAAGCTTTGTGCTGGGCGATCAAGCTGTTGAAGCAAGAACCGCATTTAGAAAAAGCGTTGAGTGCTGTTCAGACAGAGATCGGAGAGGCGATCGGGGACCATTCACACAGGGGGAAGACACTCGCTGAGGCATTGGCCAAAGCACGGGAATTCGTGGAGGAAGGAAGGGAATTTGCCGCAAGGAAAACGGTGCTTGAAACATTAAACGAAATGGAAGCGTCACTCTCTTCGCCGACGAACGATCGCCCAGTGAATGCCGATCGTCTGTTTGACTATGCATGGCAAACGGGCTTGCCGCTCGAAACAAAAGATGTTCTCGTGCAAACGGTGACGAAAAAAATGGCGCAGGCCGTTCGTGATTTTCAAACAGTAAAGCGCGACGTGATGCGCCAATTAGAGATCGTGCTCAAGTTGGAGGAAACGAGCGGGCCCGCTGCCCGTATGCAGGTGAAATCGATGTTAGAAACAGCGATTAAACAGCTGGACAACGCCATTTTAAAAAGCGATATCATGTTGTTTACCGATATGACCACGGAAAAGCAGCTAATGAAAGCAAGCTCTGAACTGAACGAGGCGAAAAAGCGCCTCCAACAAGGAGACGCGGCAGGGGCGCGGAAGATTGTGAGCGACGTGAAAAACATGCTGTCCACTCTCATGTTCAAACCATCCGATGTGAAAGTGAAACATTTTGTCGCTGTTCAAAATAGAATGCAGCTGGATCCATCGAAAGAGTTTCTTGATCAAGTGAATCAAGTGATGCGTCCGCCGACTGATGGGCCATCGGCGCGGCACTTGTTTGACACGATTCGTCGATTGGGTTTGACGCATGAGTATGAAGTGGCTGAATCGCTCCTATTGAACGGCAATGAGGATAAAGCAGCTCCAATCAATATGAAAGAGGCGCTGTTGCGGCTAGCGCAAAGCAGAAATGAATCGGTAGCACGGCAGGCTGAACAGGTGTTGACGAATTTGACTGGCCAGCAGCTGCTCAATAAATGGGACGGGGCGACAGGCGTGCAAAGCTTTTTCTTCTCCTTGCCGTTGCTATGGCAAAACGAAGTGCGGAACGTCAACGTCTATGTCAACGCCCACCAAGATGGCGAGCGAATCAATTGGGAAAATTGCCGATTGTATTTCTTGCTGGAAACGAAAAAGTTAGGGGATCTCGGCATTTTGCTTCAGGCCAATGAGCGAAACTTGTCCATCACCTTTCGCAACGACCGCGATGACTTTGCCGAGAAAGCCGCGCCGTTCATCAATATGGCGAAAGAACGGCTCGAAGAGATCGGCTATCGCGTCATATCGGTCAACGTGACGAAACTGACGAATGAAACGAAACGGCAGGAAGAGGAAAAGCGAGCGCCATCGGCTCGTTCATCTGCGCCGTTTACGGAAAGAGGGTACGATTTTACGATATGATGGCCAAATATTTTAACCAAAAAAAGCGGAGGCAAATGAACGGCCCGACGGCAGCCGTCATTCGCTATGACGAAGCGACGGGCCATTCGCCTACTGTCGTCGCGCAAGGAAGCGGGCATGTGGCGCAGAAAATCATTGAACTGGCGAAACAGCACCACGTCCCTATTCAAGAGGACCCATTGCTCGTGCAAAACTTGCTTCAGCTTGATCTTGGCGACCGCATTCCGCCGCAGCTGTACGCCGTCATTGCCGAAATTTTGATTTTGATTCAAGAAATTGAAAAAAATCGTTAAACATTGTCGACTCATCGCCGATATAAATGACAGAGGGCAAACGAGAGGTGTACGGCGTTGGATTTTTTAACGGAAGAATGGATTTATCAAAAAAACTCGCAACAGTTGACGGCGTTGTTATATGAGGGGCTCATCGAATGTTTGGAAGAAGCCGTTGCGTCCATTGAACAAAAAGATTATTTCCGAGCGAACAAACAGCTGCAAAAAGGAAACGACATCCTCCGCCGCCTCGGCGTTGGATTGCGCTATGACGCGGGCATTATCGCCCATCAGTTGGATGCGCTCTACAACTATATGGCAGAGCGTCTCATCGAGGCGAATGTGAAAAAAGACGTGAAGATAGTTCGGGAAGTACTGCAATTAACCACCACAATCGCCACCGCGTGGAACGAGGCGCTGAAAAGCGGCGCCTCCCCCGCGCAAACGGCGCTCAAGCAAAAAACGGCAGCGTACGAGCAATTCATTGCATACGAGAAATCATAAGCAAAGGGGCGGATGTTTGTGCGAATCAACCATAACATTCAGGCGCTCAACGCCTATCGCAACTTGGCAGCGAATCAATCAAGCATCTCCAAAAACTTAGAGCGTCTCTCGTCTGGTTTGCGCATCAACCGCGCGTCTGATGACGCGGCGGGACTTGCCATCTCGGAAAAAATGCGTTCGCAAATCCGCGGTTTGCAAATGGCGGAACGCAACGCGCTCGATGCGATTTCGTTGATTCAAACGGCGGAAGGGGCGTTGAACGAAGTTCACAGCATCCTGCAACGGATGCGCGAGTTGGCCGTGCAGGCGGCGAATGGCACAAACCAAGTTACCGATCGAGAGGCGCTTGACAGCGAGTTTCAGCAGTTGATTGAAGAAATTGATCGTATCGGACAAGATACGCAATTTAACAAAATGAATATTCTTGCTACGGATCAAAATATCGATATCCAACTCGGAGCCAACAATGGACAAAAGTTGACATTGTCTTGGAAACAGCAGTTAAAAGGCTCTCTTGGCGAGGACGCTACAGACATTCGCAATTTAAATATTAAAACAGCTACTGATGCCCAGAATGCGATCACGACGTTGGATAATGCCATCATCTCGGTATCCAAATCCCGCTCCAAAATGGGCGCTTACCAAAACCGCCTCGAGCATACCATTAACAATTTAACAACCGCGAACGAAAATTTAACCGCTGCCGAATCCCGCATCCGTGATACGGATATGGCGATGGAGATGGCCGAGTTTACGAAAAACAACATTTTGACGCAGGCGGCGCAGGCGATGCTCGCGCAATCGAACCAGCTGCCGCAAGGAATTTTGCAGCTCCTAAAAAGCTAATTGAATCTGCATCGGGCGGGGCATAAAAGCCTCGCCCTTTTCCTATCGCTGTGCGATAATGGAGGTAACGAAGAGGTGATGGCGATGGAAGTGCAAAAAATCACGCGTGCTGGGCTGGCGAATGTGAGCCGCAAAGATGAAACACCGATGGAATCGGTGTCATTCACCGAAGTCATGGCGAAAACGCGCCGCGACGTCGTATGGGAGCGGATCAACAAACAAGTCCGGCAAATCGAGGAGCAAGGGAAAAAGCTCGCCGAGTCGCGGACGGTTGAGGATTTGCGCAAATATAAACAGCTCGTCAAGGCGTTTTTGGACGATGCAGTGAAAAACGGCCTGCAACTTGAAGAACAGCGCGGCTTCAGCCGCGGCGGGCGAGCGCGCATTTATAAACTCGTGAAGGAAGTTGATCAAAAGCTCGTTGAACTGACGAACGAAGTGCTGCAAAAAGAGCAGCGTGGGCTCGAGATTTTGCGGCTCGTCGGTGAGATTCAAGGGTTGATTATCAACATATATACGTAATCGCAAAGATGGATGTTTGATTAAGAGGAAACTGCGTTGGGGCAGCTATGTAGAACAGCTGTCACTCGCAGGCCGATGGCGCCGTGTGCTGGATGTATGCCTGTATGAGTGCTTGCGCACGGTGATATGGACGACATGGGCCATTCGATTCAACGATGGGGAGGGGAAGACGGTGGCGGAACTAGCAAACTGCGCGAGGTGCGGGCGGTTGTTTGTCAAGCACTCCGTTCGCGATGTATGTGAATCGTGCTATCAAGAGGAAGAACGGCAATTTGAACGCGTTTACGCCTTTTTGCGCAAACGGGAAAATCGCACGGCGACGATGGCGCAAGTCGTTGAAGCGACAGGGGTTGAGGAGAAGTTGATCATCAAATGGATTCGTGCGGGGCGGCTGCAGCTCGTCCATTTTCCGAATCTCGGCTATCCTTGCGACTCGTGCGGAGCGATGATCCGTGAAGGGCGGCTGTGCGCCAAGTGTCTCGGTCAGCTGCAAGCCGACTTGCGGCGGGCGAAGGTGGAAAAGGAAAAAGAAGATCGTCCCCGCCAGGCCACTTATTACACCCAAGACTATCAAGAACGCTAAACATTTCCGTCAACGTTCCGATATAAACAATAGCCAAATGCAAACAAGCGCCGGTCAAGCGAGGTGAATGTGATGAAAATACACCATATTGGACCGATGGGCGTCAACCCGTACCAACGCCAGCTCGCAAAAACAGAGCGGCTGGCGGCGGGGAAGGCGTCTAGCGATAAAGTGGAAATTTCGAAAGAAGCGAAAGAGTTGCAAGAAGCGGTAAGCTGGGAACAGGCGCGGCAGGCGAAACTCGAAGAGCTGCGGCAACAAATTGAAAGCGGCACATACCAAGTCGACCCGAAGGCGGTCGCGAAGCGGATGATCGACTATTACCGAAACAACCGATAAAGGAAGCGGTCATGATGACGTTTGCGGCACTCATCCATCTTTTGCGGGCGCACATCGAGCTGCATGAAAGCTTGCTGGCGCTTTCGCGGCGGAAAACGGAAGCATTGAAGAAAAACGATATTGAGGCGCTGTCGGCTTTGCTTGCCGATGAACAAAAGCATATTTTGGCCATCCGCCAACTCGAAGAACGGCGGCGGCGCTGGCTGAAGGAGGCGCTCGGCGACGAGGCGGCGACCGTCGCCCGATGCATCGCGATGGCAGAAGGCAAGGAGCGCAAAGAGCTAAGCGAGTGCCATAAGCGGCTCAAAGCGGCGGTGAGCGCGGTGGCGGAAGCGAATGAATTAAACCGCCAGCTCATTGAGCAGTCGCTCCAGTTTGTCACAGCCATGATCGAGACATTCACCCCAACGCCGTCCACTTACAGCTGCACGCAAGAATACGCATCGTTGCCCGACCGCCCGTTGTTTGAATCGAAAGCGTAAGGAGGAGAACCATGCTCTCGACATTTCACGGACTTGAAGCCGCCCGGCGCGGCATGATGGCGCAACAGGCCGCTTTGTATACGACAGGGCATAACATTGCCAACGCCAATACGGAAGGGTATACACGGCAGCGCGTCCAATTGCGGCCCACGCCGCCGTTCCCGACGCCTGGGCTCAACCGCCCGAGCATCCCAGGGCAAATGGGGACAGGGGTGGAAGCGTCGTCAGTCGAACGGGTGCGCGAATACTTTTTGGACGTCCAATACCGCGGCGAAAATAGCAAGCTCGGCTACTGGGAAGCGCGCGCCGACGCCGTGGCGAAAATGGAGGATATCATGAATGAGCCATCCGACAGCGGATTGGCGAAAACGATGGACCAGTTTTGGCAGGCGCTTCAAGATTTGAGCACCCACCCGGAAAACGAGGGGGCGCGTTCCGTCGTCCGCCAGCGCGGGCTAGCCGTTGTGGAGACGTTCCACTACTTGTCGAATTCCTTGACGCAAATCCGTGACGACATCGGCTCGCAAATCGGGGTGGCGGTGACGGAAATCAACTCCCTTTTGAACCAAATCCGCGCCTTAAACGAACGAATTGCCGAAATCGAGCCGAACGGCTATTTGCCCAACGACTTGTACGATGAGCGTGATCGGTTGATCGACCAGCTGTCACAGTTCGTTGATATTCAAGTCGAAAAACATCCCGTCGGGGGCAACTCTCTTCCAGCGGCGGAAGGGACGTATGATGTCTATGTGCTGAACGGGAATAACAAAGTGTATCTCGTGCAAGGCCGCAACGCTGCATCGGTTTCGTTCCCCGACGGCAGCGATGTCGACGGCGATGGGGGGAAGGAAATGCCCCCCGCTTCAGGTGTGAATGCGCTCGATATAGGTGGAACAACCGTTTTCTTTTCCTCTCTTCCGAACGGCAAATTGCGCGGATTGATCGAAGGATACGGCTATCAAACCGGAACCGATGCCAGCGGTCAGCCGATCGTCAAAGGGTTGTACCCAGACATGCTGGCGAACTTGGACAAACTCGCCTATACGTTCGGTACTTTATTTAACGCCGTACACCAACAAGGCTACGGCCTGAACGGAAGCACGAATCACCTGTTTTTTGCCGGGCTGGGCGGGGTGAACGGCGCGGCGAAAACGATCACGCTCGCAGCCGACATAGACGATTTGGCGAACATCGCCGCGGCGACGAAAAGCGGGGAAACGGGAAATGGCAACAATGCCATCAATCTGGCCAACGTCCGCAGCCTGCTTTTGTCCAATGCAACCGTTTCGCTGCAAGACGGAATATCGGTCGACCTTGCATCGCTTAGCCTGCCGCTTTCCTCGGGAACGGTCGAAACGAACTACCAAGGCTGGATCGGGCAGCTTGGCGTCGACGGCGAGCAGGCGAACCGGATGAAAAGCAACAGTGAAACATTGCGCCAGTCGGTTGAAGAGAAGCGCCAATCGGTGAGCTCCGTGTCGCTTGACGAAGAGATGATGAACATGATCAAGTACCAGCACGCCTATAACGCCGCGGCGCGGCAAATCACGGTGATTGACGAAATGCTCGACAAAATCATCAACGGCATGGGCGTGGTCGGGAGGTAGGTTGATATCATGCGCATTACGCAAAGCATGTTAGCGAACAATATGCTTAAACAAATCAGCCGAAGCTACGAGAATTTGGACAAATATCAAACCCAACTGTCGACGGGAAAAAAAATCACCCGCCCGTCCGACGACCCCGTCGTCGCCATGAAAGGAATCGCCTATCGCTCGAATTTGGCGGAAGTCGAGCAGTTCAAACGCAACTTCTCGGAAGCATACAACTGGGTGGAAAACTCCGATTCGGCGCTCGACAAGGCGACGCAGGCGCTCCAGCGCATCCGCGAGCTCACCGTGCAGGCAAGCAATGATACATACGAGGAAACGCAGCGCCAGGCGATCGCCAAAGAAGTGCGGCAGCTGACCGAACATTTGGCCACGATCGCCAATACGAAAGTCGGCGACAAATACATTTTCAACGGCGCCAAAACGACTGAGCCGCCTGTTACGGTGAACCCTGACGGCACGATTTCCGTGTCGACGAACAGCCAACAGTTGAATATTGAGCTCGCCAAAGGCATTTACATTCCGGTCAACATTCCGCCGAGCACAGCGTTCGGGGCAGGCAACGGATTGTTTTCGGACTTGCAAAACTTGGCCGCTTCCCTCGAAAATCCGAGTACGACCGGTAATGATTTAACGGGCTATTTAGACAAACTCGACAGCCATTTGACGAATTTGCTTGGCGTTCGCGCCGAACTCGGGGCGCGCATGAACCGAATTGAGCTGATGGAAGACCGCATCGACAGCCAACAAGTGATCGCGGAAAAAATGCTGTCGGACAACGAAGACGTCGATCTGGAAAAAGTCATAACCGACTTAAAAACGCAAGAAAGCGTCCACCGCGCGGCATTGGCAGTCGGCGCGCGGGTCATCCAGCCGACATTGGTCGATTTTTTGCGTTAAGTTAGCTTTTCGCCCACCAAAAGGAGACGATGGCCATGAGCATCCCGCAGCTTAGGATGGAAGCGACGTACGCCAAGCTGGCGATCTTGACCGTCCCCGCGCGGCTCGAGATCACCCAACCGCCCGCCGACATGACGATCGAACAGCCGCCTGCCGAAATGAGCGTCGCTTCCATTCCTGCGCGCTTGACGCTCGACCAGTCGCAGGCGTGGGGGGCGGTGAACAACAAGCACGTGTTCCAGTTGATCAAAGATGCCGCCGATCGCGGGCGCCAAGCGGTGCTTGATTACATCGAGCGCGCCGCCGTCCAAGGCGATGAGCTTATGCGCATCGAAAACGGCGGCGATCCGCTCGTCGAGCAAGCGGCGGCGAACAGTGAAGGCCCGCCGCTTGAGTTCAACATCGCCCTCGTCCCGCCGCCGTTTAGCGTCAAGATCGGCTACGAACCCGGGCAACTTGACATCGACTGGCACATCCAAAAGCCGCGCATTGACGTGAACACGCACGCGCCGATCATCCGCTATCAACAAGGAACGGTCAAGATCGATCTCGCCCAGCGCCCGTCGCTTCACATAGACGTCGTCATTTGACGAAAACAGGAGGAACAAGCCATGAACATCGACACGAAATACCACGGAACGATGGCGGTGAACGAGCAAGACATCGTCCACTTTCCCCACGGCTTGCCCGGATTCGCGGACGAGAAGCGGTTCGTCCTTCTTCCGCTCGCCGACACGCCGTTTGTCATCTTGCAGTCGGTCGAGACCCCTGCCCTTGGGTTTGTCCTGATTGAGCCGTTTTCGTACTTTCCAGCGTACGAATTTGAACTCGACGAGGCAACACTCGAACAGCTCAGTATTGAAAGCGAACGCGACGTCGCGGTGTACGTGATCCTCACCGTCGCCGACCCGTTTCACGAGACGACGGCGAACTTGCAGGCGCCGGTGGTCATCAACGTCCGAAAACGAACTGGCAAGCAAATGATCTTAACCAACACCTCATACAAAACGAAACATCGCCTCTTCCCGAACAAAGTGGCGACGTAAAGGAGGCGGCTTATGCTTGTCTTAACGCGCAAAATCAAAGAAGCGATCCAAATCGGCGATGATATCGAAATCACCGTTCTCGCCATTCAAGGCGATCAAGTGAAGCTTGGCATCAACGCGCCCAAATCGATCGACATCCACCGCAAAGAAGTGTACCTTGCCATCCAAGCGGAAAACAACGCCGCCTCCGAAGCGTCCGAAACGTCGCTTGCCGAACTGACCGCCAAATGGAAACAATGGAACACGCCATAACCCGACCAAGCGCCCAAGCGGCGCTTTTTTCGTTTTTCATCGACAAAAAAATTGATTTTCCCTATTAAACTTCCAACAAACGCGCCGATATAAAAAATGAGCGCGGCTTGCGGCGAAAGGCGGCCGACTTTCGCCCCGTGCCGACAACTTCCACAAGGACGTGGAAGAAAAATCATTTCAAGGAGGAAGAGAAAATGCGAATCAACCACAACATCGCGGCGTTGAATACGTATCGGCAGTTGACGACCAATACGACGAACGCATCCAAATCGATTGAAAAACTTTCGTCTGGCCTCCGCATCAATCGCGCCGGCGATGACGCCGCAGGTCTTGCGATTTCGGAAAAAATGCGCGGCCAAATTCGCGGGTTGGAGCAAGCGAGCCGCAACGCTCAAGACGGCATTTCGCTCATCCAAACGGCAGAAGGAGCGTTAAATGAAGTTCACTCCATCCTGCAACGGATGCGCGAGCTGGCGACGCAAGCGGCCAACAGCACGAATACACAAGCAGACCGCGAGCAATTGCAAAAAGAATTCAATCAACTGACGTCTGAAATCAACCGGATCGGCAATACGACGGAATTCAACACGCAAAAATTGCTGAACGGCAATGTGAGCGGCGCGAGCCCGATTAAACTGCAAATTGGGGCGAATACAAATCAATCGTTTGAAATTAAAATTTTCGACATGCGCGCCCAAGCGCTTGGATTGGCTGGCGCATCTGGTGCATCTGCCAACAATATCGGTGCAGCTACTACGTCAAACGGTACATCCGTATCCTCCGTATTGTCTGGAGGCATCGCGAATGCGAAATTCGCTGGAGGAACAGCTAACAAGTTAACAGACGTCAGCAATACAGGCACTGATGAATATGCTCTAGACATTATGACCTTCAGCGGCGCGACAGCCGCCATTTCGAAAATCGATATCGCGATCAACACGGTTTCGACGGAGCGCGCTCGCCTGGGTTCGTACCAAAACCGTTTAGAGCATACGATCAACAACTTGGATACGTCGGCAGAAAACTTGACGGCAGCGGAATCGCGCATCCGCGATGTCGATATGGCGAAAGAGATGATGGAATTTACAAAACAAAACATTCTCACCCAAGCGGCCCAATCGATGTTGGCTCAAGCGAACCAACAGCCGCAAAGCGTGCTTCAGCTGCTGCGATAATCGAAAAAATCAAGGCCTCTTCTCGGTCGATCGAGAGGGGCCTTCTTTATTTTAAGGCTGGCGATTGAATGGAACATGCCGTTAATCCTCCACCCCCTCACGCAGGAAGCTTCTCTAATCATCGATTTCGTAAAAATGTTTAATGTTTTACAAGATATCGATTGGCATTATTTTCTCCTACCATTCGCTTCAGATTGACAAAAATCGTCCGATAATAATGGTAGAAGATGTCGAATCATGACCGACAAATCTCGTTTAGGAGAGTGCGCGACATGCAGCTCAACATTTTCGGACAAACATTTGAATATCGGAATGATCGCACAGAGCTTGACGCGATGTTCCAACAAATTTCCCGCATGGTTTCCGAGGCGGGGAGGCAATTGAGTCATCTCGTCATCGATGGCGTCGAAGTGTATGACGATGTTGAGACCTATATCGAAGAGCGAATCGATTCCATCCGCACCATTGACGTCGTGGCGGTGACGATGGAAGAATACATACGCGATGTGTTCCAGACGATGCATTCGTATTTGATGCGCTCCTTGCCAGAGATTGAGCGCATCATCGATGAATTTTATCAAACCCCTTCCGAAGATACATGGGTTCGATTTGAGCAAATGCTGGAAGGAATCCAATGGATCGACCAAGCGCTTTATTGGCTTGCTGAACATCGGAATGATATGATTGATCGTCAGACGCTCGTCCGCATCCGGGAGACGTTGGCGGAGTCATTGCGGCAATTGCTTCAAGCTGTAGAAGCAGACGATGCGATTTTTATAGCGGATCTGATTCAATATGAGATCAAGCCGTTATTGAAGGACATCATGGAACACGTTAAAGTCAATGTAGTGAACTAAACGCAGACAGCAAAGGCAGTGAAACGAGTTGAGCATCTACACCGGAAAAAAGATCTTGATTATTGGCGGTACAGGAACGATTGGACAACATTTAACAAAAACGCTGCTACACTACGAGCCAAAAGTCATTCGCATTTTTAGCCGCGATGAACATAAGCAGTTTGAACTGGCGCAGCAGTTTAAACATTCTAATGTGCTTCGTTATTTAATTGGTGATGTTCGCGACGAAGCGCGCGTGCTGCGTGCGATGGAAGATATTGACTATGTGTTTCATCTTGCCGCGATGAAACATGTTCCCGCTTGTGAATACAATCCGTTTGAAGCCGTGAAAACGAACATTATCGGCACGCAAAATGTCATTCAAGCTGCTTTGAACGCAGGGGTAAAAAAAGTGTTATTTACAAGCACGGATAAGGCCATTTCGCCAACGAACACGTACGGTGCAACGAAATTGGCGGCAGAACGTTTAATCGCGGCGACAGAGTATCAAAAAGGACCGAAGCAAACCATTTTTTCAGCAGTGCGGTTTGGAAATGTCATGGGCTCTCGCGGTTCGGTCATTCCGTTGTTTAAAAAGCAGATTTTAGAGGATCGAGAAGTGACCGTCACCAATATGGACATGCTTCGTTATATGATGACGCCGTCGCAAGCCATTTCTCTCATTTTAAAAGCCAATGAACTGGCCGTGGGCGGAGAAGTGTTCGTGCTGAAAATGCCAGTGGTGGCGCTAAGGGATTTAGTTGAGGTGATGATTGAGGAAGTCTCAAAAAAATATCACATTACCGAAACGATTAAAATCAAAGAAATTGGGTTGCGTCCAGGGGAAAAAATGTACGAAGAGCTCATGACGGAAGATGAAGCACATACGGCATGGGAGACAGAAGACATGTATGTGATTGGTCCTCCTTTCGGATGGAAACCGCATGCCTATCCGAAGGAACTGAACATCCGTCCGTGCTACAATCCGTTTCAAGGCGAGATGATTGATAAAGAAACGTTGCGCCGTTGGATTTTGGCAGAAGGCTTAATATGAGGGGAAACTGTGAGTGATCGGGAGATGAACATGATGTTGTTGGCAGAGAATCGGCAATTTTTGCAAACGAACTACCCAGCCATTTGGCGACTATGGAATCGCATCGTACATGAGCAAGCGGGGCAGCCATATGAAATGATCCCATCCCATGTCGGGTTGCCGACGATCCAAGTTCAGGCAAACGGCCGCCCTCTGTATTTGCACAGCAAATACAACCCAGAGCAAGAGGCAGAGCGGCTTGTTCAACAATGGAAAGACGAGATCGGGAAGCATGACCACCTGTTCTTTTACGGGATCGGTCTCGGGTATCATGTTGAAAAAATCTTGTCCATGTTTCCCAATAAGGTATTTACGATTTATGAACCGAATCCATGGGTCTTTTTTCACTTTTTATCGTATAAACGGCTCACGGAATGGCCGTTGCAACGGCTTCGCTATCTGTATGTGGAAACGGACGAGACTTCGCGCAAGCAGTTTTTTGCTGAGTTTGCGAACGCGCTGGAGACGAACGTATTGCTCATTACGCTGCCGAGTTATGAGCGCATTTTCGCTCATCCATTTCAACAATTTGTTCGCCAGTTTCGTGACCTCATACAGTCCAAGCGGATCAATTTGGCAACAGAATGGGCCTTCAGCAAACGGTGGACATTAAATAGCGTCATGAATTTGCCGACAACGCTGCGGTCGGCCAGCATCTTCAGCAAAAAAGAGTATTTCCGCTCCAAACCGGTCTTGCTCGTCGCCGCCGGCCCGTCGTTGCAAGACGAATATGACAACCTCCGTTATATTAAAGAAAAGGGGTTGGCTTACATTTTTGCTGTCGGATCGGCCAATCGGGCCTTGGTGGCCAATGGCATCCTTCCCGACGCCGTTTGCACGTACGACCCTCAGGCCCATAACTTTGCCGTTTTTTGGGACATGATTGACAAAGGGATTGACGCGAACGTGCCGATGATTTACGGTACCAGCGTCGGCTATGAAACGATTCAAAAATATAAAGGACCAAAATTTTACGCCGTCACATCCCAAGATACGGTAACGCCATATTATTTGGACCATTTGGACCGAAACGAAATCATTGATGATGCCTTCTCGATCGCCATCATTACATTGCAAATATTGGCGAAGTTGGAGGCGAATCCTGTCATTCTCGTCGGGCAAAATTTTGCCTTCCGCGACAACTACTATTATGCGAAGGAGATTAAACGCGGAGAAAAACAAACCGCTGAGGTGCTCGAACATGAGCGACACGGCCTCATGCAAGTGAAGGACGTATACGGCCAGCTGATTACAACGAATGAATCGCTTAACCAAATGCGGCTGTTAATGGAACACTATATTCAGACGTATTCCCATATCGAAGTCATCAACACAACAAAAGGCGGCGCCCAGATCTCGGGAGCTCCCTTTATCCCGCTGGAGGCCGTCATTCAAACCCGTTTGACAGACGAAGTCGTGGATGCGAACTGGCATGCCAGTCAGCCATCCAACACAGCCCAAGCGGTGGAAGCCAAGATCGAGAACATGAATCGAGCCATGGTTGACTTCATCAAAGGATACCAAGAAATTGAAGCGATGCTTCATGAATTGGAACAAGCCGCTCAACGGCAGAAAGAAGAGAAATTGCCCAAATTATTCGCCCGCTTTGATGAGAAGTTTCGCCGTTGGACGAAAAATGATTTTTTTGACGTATACGTCCGACCTGTCGTTCGCGTCGATACCGAACTATTGCAAAAAGAAGCACAGGCGATTCGAGAAGAACAAGATCCGAAGATGAAAGCAAACAAAGTGGTTCGGTCATTTCGCCGCTATTTGCATACATGCCAGCAAGCGTATAACGAAATCGCGCCATTCGTGCAAACGTATCTGCATCCCGCATTGAAGCGAAAGGACTCTGGATGGAAGAGATATGAAAGCACGTCTAGCGCATTTCACTATAGCGGCCAATGGCGCAAAAAAGAAATAAAAATTCAAAAACAGCCGTCAATGGAATCTGATGTGATCGCCGTGTATTATGAGACGAATCAAGCAAATGCAACCATAAAATTTAAGTTTAAAGGGACGGCGATTCGGGTGATTGGGGCAAGGCATGCTGATTGCTCGGATCAGATTGAGATTGCGATTGATGGGTATAAAGAAAAGTTCTCGGCAAAAGATAAACGTTTTCCCTCCTTATTTTCACCGTTTTTTCAGGAAGTATTGTTTGAGAAAAGCGGTTTAAAAGATGGTATACATGAGGTTGAAATTGAACTGCAGAATGCAGAAAGATTTATTTTTGAAGCGATTGAATTGCAAGTAGATGGAATTGTGCTCTTGCATGCGAATGAAGAAGGTCAATTGGAGGGATTTGGAATGAATAGGCCCATTGCTTATCTTGGAGATTTCACCGTGTTAACGAGATTATTAGAAGGCCCAAAGATTTATTTAGATACTAGGGATATAAGCATTTCTCCCCACTTAATTCTCGATGGATATTGGGAACAATGGGTTTCCAATGCATTTTTGAATAGCGTTCAACCTGGTATGACAGTTTTGGATATTGGTGCCAATTGCGGATATTATACACTCTTGGCTGCTATGAAGGTAGGGCCTAAAGGTACTGTACATTCTTTTGAGCCCAACCCTTTCCATCATAAGAATATTTTAAAGAGTTTGGCCATTAATGGCTTTAATAATACGTATCTTCATAAAGTGGCACTGAGTGATAAAAATGGGGAGATTGATCTTTATGTTCCTGCCCCTGAAAATATTCCAGAACAATTATATACAGGTTCGGCCAGTCTTTTTAAGTTAGAAGAGCTCGATGATTTTAAAATCGAAACAATAAGAGTGCCGGCCGTGGAACTCAGCAGCTATTTACCTAATTTGTCAGTAGATGTTGTGAAGTTGGATATTGAAGGAGCAGAGCCACTCATTATGGAAGGATTGTTCGGGATTATTGATAACTCGAATGAGATGGAGATATTTATGGAATATTTTCCAAAGAGATGGATTGCACAGGGACATGACCCAGAACCGATCTTGAACCGATTCTTGGACAAGGGATTCCATTTTTTTGTGATTAATCATGATTGTAGTATTCTACCTGTCGGAGTAGAAACATTGATTTCTTTAAAAGATCAGGACAGCTATTTCGATATTAAAATTGTAAGAAAAATGGAAAGGTAATTTTTCCTTGAGTGATGTAGGCAAGCCTATGCCTATAGATGTAATTTTAAATTTTAACATTTGCATTTTTTTTGAACATTCAGTCGAGTGTCGGGTGGCCAAATAATCCTGCTTTCAGATCCATGCATGGGTCTGGAAGCGGGGGTTGTTCGATTTTCCGTCACGCCCTGGCTTGCCCCCGACAGTCGAAAATGGGCAAACCGCTTTTCCGTCAAGGATATGTTAAACTTCTTCGTTGCATCTATATAGGCTCATCATCTATTTGGCTTTGAAAGCAACCATAATTTATGTTGCTCAAACGAAGGTTTTATCAATTGTATTTGAGGCGAAGGGTCAACTTGTGTGTTTCAGGGAGTGGATAATTATGGAATGCAATTATCGTGATCGAGAGATGAAGAATGCGTTACAACATGTTTGTAGAGAATTGCAAAACATTATACATTCAAGTTTCGATAAAATACATTTCTCTGAATTAAAGGATTGCCAAAGCATACTTATCATTAGGTCAGCGAGCATTGGAGTTTTAAGGGAATTTATCTCGAAGTTAGATAATATTAATAATAGTATAAAGAAATATGTTATAACAAGTTATACTAATAAAGATGAACTGGAAGAATTATATGGTGATAGTGTTGAAATTATAGAGTATATTTATAATGGAAATTATGATGTTAGTAGGTTTGATGAAATATTTGATTATTTAAATCAGAAATTCTTTGATAAAGTGGTTGTTCTCTACAACAATCGTTTCGGAACAGGATATGAAAATGTTGAAGAAATTGTAGAGAGAATATCGCCTGACGTTTACTATGCGTTTAACAGTTATATGGAATTATATAAAGTTAATAACTTAACTTTAAAGAAGGAGAGTATCCAATTATATAGACAAATTTGTAATTGGTACTGGGAATATTCAGGAGTAGGAAGGAAGTGATTCAATTGATCAAAATAGGGATAGATTTGAGAGTCTTAGATAGTCTTAATATTACTGGTTTGGGAAGGTATGCTCTAAATCTTACACAAGAATTGATTAAATTCGAAGAGGAAGAATATTATTTAATTGGTAATGTGCATCGCAGTGAATTGGAATGTGCAAAAAAAATTAAGGTTCCCGTAGAATTGCCATATGGAGATATGGAGTTTGCTAATAAATTGTTATCTCTAATAGGCTATGTAGAAGACTTGGACATGATTTTCTCGCCTTTTTATCCGCTTCCTGAGAGAAGGAATTTTAAAGGAATCGTTACTATACATGATCTTATTCCACTTAGGCTTCCAGACATATTTAATAATACGAGCATCTATGATTTTTATGATATATATATGCGCGATTGCGCAAAGCATGTTGACCATATAATAACAGTTTCAAATTCAACTAAACAGGATATTATGGAACTTTATGAAATAGAAGAAGAGAAAATTTCAGTTGTTTATTTATCTAGTCATTTTAAATCCTGTTTCAGTAATGAAGCTGATGGGACAACACAACATCATACCTTAATGAAATATGGAATAAGCCAGAGCTATATATTGTCTATATGTACTTTGGAACCGAGGAAAAATCTAAATAGATTATTAAAGGCGTATGAAATTATTAGAACTAACCTAAAGGAAGAGCTCCATTTGGTTTTTGTAGGTGGACTTGGGATGAGGTCTGAGGAGCTTATAAG
Source organism: Geobacillus kaustophilus (assembly GCF_000948285.1). Taxonomy (GTDB): domain Bacteria; phylum Bacillota; class Bacilli; order Bacillales; family Anoxybacillaceae; genus Geobacillus; species Geobacillus thermoleovorans_A. The sequence goes on along the minus strand of NZ_JYBP01000003.1, from coordinate 3,054,722 downwards.
GGAGATTGAGAAAAGTCAATTCAAGGATAGTATTATCATGACAGGATATGTGCCAGATGAGGATTTGCCGATTTTATATAGTAATGCTGAGGTATTTGTGTATCCTTCCTTATATGAGGGATTTGGACTGCCAGTGTTAGAAGCCATGGGATATGGTGTACCGGTAGTAACTTCTAATGTATCATCTCTACCCGAAGTGGGCGGGGAGGCAGCGCTTTATTGTGATCCCTATGATGTTGAATCAATTGCTTATACAATAGAGAAGGTCTTATTATCCCCGACTTTACAAAAACAATTGCGCGAAAAAAGTTTAGAACGGTCAAAGCTATTCTCTTGGGAAAAGACAGCCCTGCAAACCAGAGATGTATTTTTGAAGTGTTTCAATGAATCATAAAAGTTTAAAGAGGCATGTTGCAAAAACGCCTAATATGTATGCATAAAGGTGCGTAAAAATCCATTTTCCTTTAGAAATCAATTTTTAAGCTTGCGGATGTTTCCCATGTATCGACCTTTTATTTTTTAATTTTTCTTGTACAAACTTTAGCCAATATGCTTCGATATCGGAAAGAATAGTAGAAGAAAAATTAGAGGAGTTTGACGGATGCAGATATTAGAAATAACAACTATTCTCAAAAGTGGTTCAGGGTTAGTCACAACCCGTATTGCTCAAGGACTTAAGAAGCGTGGGCATGAGGTGGATGTTATTTCTACAGGGAAAATTGATGGTTTGTCTGATTGGGATGAATTAATTGATGAGTTGCAAAAAAGTGGAATTGGTCATTTTCAGATGAATTTTTTTAAAAGAGAGCACGAGCGGTTTTGGCCGGAAACCCAAAAGCTTGCCAAGTTATTGAGTGAGAAAAAATATGATATTATCCATGTACATGCAGGGGTGCCGGCATTCGCTACTCATGTAGCTCGTAGGACAGCAAATGTAAATATTCCTGTAGTAGCGACCTTTCACAGTTGGTCCCCAATCAGACCAGAATGGATGAACATTGCTGATGCGTGGGCATTCAATGAGTGTGACATGGTTTGCTATGTTTCACATGCCTATCGAAAGTATGGACAAAGCAAAGGAATTCATGCCCCAACATCCGTTATTTATCCAGGACTTTGGTTCAACCCTCAACCATACATAAATAAAAAACATGTGATTAGGGAAAAAATACGTAAAAAGTATGGACTGCCAAAAGATGCGAAAATTATTACGCAATTGGCGGAAGTGTACGAACGAAAAGGTCAGCTAGATTTAATTCGAGCTATGCAACAAATATTTGACTATGATAACAATACTTATCTTCTCCTTGCTGGTAATACGACAGATTATCCTGATTATGTGCAATTGCTTCAAGAGGAAATTCGAAAATTGTCTCTTGAAAATAAGGTTATTTTTACTGGATGGGTAGAGGATCCATATGAAATTGTTGCGGCAGCAGATTTATTTGTTTTTCCATCATATAATGAGGGACTTGGTTTAGCAATTTTGGAAGCAATGGTGTTGGAGATTCCAGCTATTTTTTCAGAAATTGAAGGTACATTAGATATTAAAAATATCGTCGGCAATGATGGATTAGGTGGGTTTGCCCCGGGAGACGTTCAAGCAATTGCTGAACGAATCAAACAAGTGATGAAAATGGATAAAGAAGTGCTTGAAATAAAAGTAAAAAATGCAGCAAACAAAATTTCGAAAATATTTAATTTTGACTACACAGTGGTTGAGTATGAAAAGTTATTCAATCGCTTGGTCGCTGATTTCAGGTAGGTGAACATTAATGAAGGTGATCCTTCTTTCCGGCGGCTCTGGGAAACGGCTTTGGCCGCTTTCGAACGATGCGCGGGCAAAACAGTTTTTAAAAGTTTTAAAAACGGAAGATAGTCAACTAGAATCAATGGTACAGCGTGTTTGGCGCCAACTGTCTTCTGTTGGCTTAGCTAAAGAATCTTTTATTGTAACCGGAAAAGCACAAGTCGACATGTTACAAAATCAATTAGGATATGATGTGCCAATTATTATTGAACCGGAACGAAGAGATACGTTTCCAGCAATTTCGTTATCTTCTGTTTATCTTTCAGATGTTGTTGGATTAAGCGAAGAAGAGGTAGTTACTGTTTTACCTGTTGACTCATACGTGGATGATAAGTTTTTTGAAAAAGTCAAAGAACTAGAAAAGATCGTTAATCAATCAGATGCGCAATTAGCGCTTATTGGAATCAAACCGACATATCCATCGACCAAATATGGTTATATTGTGCCACATGAAGAGGGCGGCAATTATTTTCGGGTAAAGAGTTTTGTAGAGAAGCCTTCTGAACATGAAGCGGCAAAGTTGATTGAACATAATGCCTTATGGAATGCTGGAATTTTTGCATTTCGTTTAGGGTTTTTGTTAGATCTATTAAAAACTAAAGGATATCCTACAGAATATGAAACATTTGTTAAAAAATATTGTATGCTTACAAAAATCAGCTTTGACTATGAAGTAGTGGAAAAGACGGAAAATATTGTAGCACTTTCGTACAATGGGGAATGGAAAGATCTTGGTACATGGAATACGTTGACGGAAGAGATAGATGATTTTGTTCTCGGTAAAGGAATTATTAGCGATGATTGTGAAAATACGCATTTAGTCAATGAGTTAGAAATTCCTGTTATGGTACTTGGCTTGTCCAATGTTGTTGTTGCTGCAAGTCCAGATGGAATTTTAGTGGCGGATAAAGCAGCCAGTCCACGCCTAAAGGATGTAGTTGGTAATTTTAAACATCGTCCGATGTATGAAGAGCGCCGTTGGGGTTGGTATCGTGTGCTTGATTATACAAAATTAGACAATGGGAAAGAAGTATTAACGAAACGAGTTCGTCTCTTGGCTGGCAGAAATTTAAGCTATCAAATACACTATAAGCGAAGTGAAGTGTGGACGATTATTTCAGGAGAAGGGGAGTTTATTTTAAATGGTGAATTGCGAAAAGTTCAAGAAGGAGATGTTTTGCAAATCCCTGTGGAAGCAAGGCATGCGATGAAAGCAATTACTGATTTGGAATTTATTGAAATTCAGAGAGGAGCAGAACTAATTGAAGAGGATATTGTTCGTTTGGCAATGACATGGGATGATATTTTATCACATGTGGAATATATCGGTACTAACAGAAATGTGAAGTAATAAAATATTGAGTTACAATTTTACAAATATGAAAAAAACTCGTGGTGCTAGTTGAACGCTAACGCTCGAATGGGAGCCTATTGCTTTTGATTTTTGGCCTGACCTGCAGGAACAGAAACGTGTTCTTGCATGGAGATTCTCCTTTGGTATGACAGGCTACGCTTTCATTCTGCAGGCAATCCGCTAGACAAGGACTATTTTGATGCTGGTTCAAGTTTATCTAGCACCACGGGTATTAGTCAATGTTTTTGTACCAGCTTGAGGTGTCTTATGATTTACAGTGGGTATATTTTTGACCTCGACGATACCCTATATTGTGAACATGATTACGTAAAATCAGGATTTTGGGTCGTGGCGAATGAGTTGGCGAATTATCGATTGGATATAGATGTAAGTGAAATTTACGAAATGCTCATTGATGAGTGGAAAAGAAATGGTCGCGGTCGAGTGTTTGATGAAGTATGTAGGCGATTAGATATCGATATGGATATTTCACATTTAGTTCGTCTTTATCGTGGACATGTTCCTAACATTTCTTTATATGATGATGCTAAGAAATTAATTTTCTATTTAAAAGAAAAAGGAAAAAAGTTAGGGATTATTACCGATGGAAATTCAACGATGCAATGGGCCAAAGTGAAGGCGCTTCATTTAGAGAAGCTGTTTGACTATATTATTGTCACTGGCGATTTAGGGGAGGAACATTGGAAACCTAGCGAGACTCCGTATCGAAAAATGGTTAAACATTTGCATTTAGATTTTGCCGATTGTGTATATATAGGAGATAATCCAAACAAAGATTTTATTACCGCTAAAAAACTAGGCATGGGGACCGTTCGTATCGTTCGCGATGTTGGTGATCATATGCAAACGAGGCTTTCCAGAGAATATGAAGCGGATTATTTAATTTATTCGTTAACTGAATTAATTAAATAAGAATGAACAAGCTGGTGATAGAATTGTCACTAGCTCTTTTTTCTATAAAGCGAAGGGGTGATATGTATTAATGTATTAGTGACAAGCATTTCGAAGAAAATACCGATGCTGCAAGCTATTCAACAAGCGATGCTGAAAATGGATTCTTCTATGGTTTTGATTGGCGCCGATATGAATCCAAATTGTATCGGTCGATATTTTGTTCATGAATTTTGGGAAATGCCTTCTTTGAAAGATGTGGAAATCGAAGAGTTTATTTCAGTCTGTAAGAAAAAAAATATTCGTTTTATTATACCGACAAGGGATGGCGAACTTCGTTATTTTGCGTTCCATCGTCGATTATTTGAGGAACATGGGATTTCCGTCATGGTTTCTGAGCCAGAAGCTATTAAAGCTTGTCTTGATAAACTTCGCTTTTACAAAGTTTTAACTGAAAATGGTTTTCCTGCTATTCCGACTTCCTTATCGGCTCAAGAATTAAGATGTAATAATTATGTCGTAAAAGAACGTTACGGAGCTGGAGCGAGAAGCATAGGGATTAATTTATCAAGAGAAGAGGCAGTATTGCACGCTAAGAAATTAGAAGACCCTATTTTCCAACCATTTATTCAAGGCATTGAAATCAGTGTTGATCTTTATGTTACCCGTACAGGGGACGTTAAAGGAGTAGTAGCGCGAACAAGGGACAATGTCGTAAACGGGGAATCGCAAGTAACGACAACGATAAAAAATGAAAAGTTAGAACGTATGTGCGGGGATATTGCTAAATGTTTAAAATTATATGGTCATGCTGTAATGCAAGTTATAATGGATAATAAAGGAGATTTTCATATTATAGAGTGCAATAGTCGTTTCGGAGGAGCTTCCACGTTAAGTATAGAAGTCGGTTTAGATAGTTTTTATTGGTTTTTTCTTGAATCACAAGGAAAAAATTTGGATGATTATCCTTTCATTCGTTCAAAAACTGAAAAAAGACAAATAAGGCATCCAACCAATTTGATCATAGATATCAGGGAAGAGGAGGTATAACGTTGAAAACTTTGATTATCATCCAAGCCCGCATGGGGTCGTCCCGTTTGCCCGGAAAAGTATTAATGCCGCTTGGGGAGACGGTGGTGCTAGATTATGTTGTTTCCAGATGCCAACAAGTGAAGCAGGTAGATGAGGTTATTGTCGCAACTTCTGTACTGCCGCAGGATGATGCGATTGAATCGTGGTGCAAACAGCATCATGTTCCGTGCTTCCGCGGATCGGAGGATGACGTGCTTGCGCGCTATTATGAATGTGCAAAACCTTACCAGCCTGACTATGTGATTCGTGTGACGGCGGATTGCCCGTTTGTTGATTATGAGCTGGCGGGTCAAATTATTGACGTGATGAAGTCTGAACCATCTGATATCGTGATTGTGGAAGGAAATTTGCCTCGGGGCCTAGTGGTTGAAATGATGTCATTCTCAGCTCTCAAATACATATACCATCATGGAAAAGAGCCGCGCCATCGGGAGCATGTGACGTATTATGCGTATGAGTTTCCGGATGAATTTCAGCGCACATATATTCAAGCGCCAAGGGAGATTCAGCATCCTCAGTTGCGCATCACACTCGATACTGAAGAAGATTATCAATTATGCAGGGCAATTGCAGAACATTTCAAAGGAGACCGACTTGTTCGTTCACGCGAGGTCGTTCGTTTTTTGCTTGATCATCCTAATGTAGCACAAATCAACGCCCATGTTCAGCAAAAGCCGGTGGTGTAAAGGCAGGAAATGTTCTCATTATAGAATCAATATGAATTTATATTCAAAAAGCTGGGGAGGATCGATGTGAAAAGAAATGCCTTACTATGTTTTGTAGATGGAATGAAAAACAATGAGGAATTTGACAAGTTCCTTAATCAATTTGAAGATCTATATAGATGCAACGAAGAAGTTTAACATATCCTTGACGGAAAAGCGGTTTGCCCATTTTCGACTGTCGGAGGCAAGCCTGTGGCTTGCCTCCGTCACGCCTTGGCGTGACGGAAGACCGAACAACCGCCTGCTTCACAGGCCCATATATGGGTCTGGAAGCGGCGTTGTTCGGTCGCCCGACAGTCGATCAAATACTCGGGAAAAACTACAAATGGTAAAGCTTCAAATTGCATCTATATAGAATTTGAGATGCATGTTTTAAATGGGGTTGTGGAGAATCGTGTCCAACCGCATGATCTCATCCCTATTATTGAAACTGTCTTGGCAAAAGAGATAAAAATGCATGACCTGTATTTTCTAACGAATATTGAAGATTTTTTGGTTCATCACCAAAAGATGTACTTGACTTTTTAAAGACAAACATGATAGCAATGTTGCTCAAATGAGGTGTATGATATGAAAAGGAAAATTGCTATTTTGGTTTTCTCTATCATGAGCGTCTTTCTTTGTCAAGTGCATTTTGTGGTGAAGAGCCGATGATCTAGAAGACACAGTAAAATTTGGAGAGCAATCCATGATGAATATTTTATTTCGTGTCGATTCATCATTTCGTATAGGCACCGGCCATGTTATGCGCTGTTTGACATTGGCGAGGATGCTGAAAGAAGCCGGTTGTACGGTGTATTTTGCGATGAGGATGGGGCCAGGGGATTTGTGTGATGAGGTGGAACACGAGGGGTTTCCTGTGTTCCGTCTTGCTTACGATGGGCCTGTGATTCAGGAAGTGGATGCACAACGGACGATGGATGTCATTCGGCGGTTGCTCCAACCGATCGACTGGTGCATTGTCGATCATTATGAGCTTGATCGCCGCTGGGAAGAAAACGTGAAAGCCTATGTCGGTCGTGTGATGGTGATTGATGATTTAGCTAACCGACCTCATCAATGTGATATTTTGTTGGATCAAAACTATTACCAACAGGCGCAACAGCGGTATCATGGACTTGTGCCATCCGGTTGCCGTCTGTTTTTAGGCCCACAATATATGTTGTTGCGGCCGGAATTTGATGAGGCTAGACGATATGCACCGATTCGCAACGGACAAGTTCGGCGGCTGCTCTTGTTTTTTGGCGGGAGCGATCCGACGAATGAAACGGAGAAAGCATTGCATGCTTTAAAGGAGCTTGATTTTCGCCATTTGGACGTTGATGTTGTAGTAGGGAAAGCCAACTTGAATCGCGTTCACATAGAATCAAGGTGTCGGGAAATGGGATTCCACTATTATTGTCAAATTGATTACCTTGCCGAACTGATGGCAAAGGCGGATTTTTCGCTTGGAGCTGGCGGCGCAGCGATGTGGGAACGTTGCTTTCTCGGCTTGCCCTCTGCGGTGACGGTGGTGGCGGAAAATCAGAGGCAATCGACGGAAGAGGCCGCTGCATACGGAGCGGTGTGGAATGTCGGCTGGCATGCGGATGTAAAATCGGATGACTATGCCGATATTGTATATAGAGCGATGACTTCATCGGAACAACTGAAGCGTATGAGCCGCAAAGCATTCGAATTGGCGGGAAGTATGAGAGAATATACTGTACACCCTATCGTCGAGGCATTATTGGAGGGATGATTCGTTGATCAAAGACATTCAAATTGGCCATCGTCTCATTGGGCCTAATCATAAACCATTTATTATTGCGGAAATGTCCGGCAATCATAACCAATCTTTAGAGAGAGCGTTGGCCATCGTGGAAGCCGCGGCGCAAGCAGGCGTCGATGCGGTGAAATTGCAGACGTATACGGCAGATACAATGACGCTTGATATTGATGAAGGTGATTTTTTTATTGATGACCCGGATAGCCTTTGGCGAGGGAATTCGCTTTACAAGCTCTATCAGGAAGCTTACACCCCTTGGGAATGGCATGAGCCGATTTTTCGACGTTGTCAAGAATTAGGGCTTCTTGCGTTCAGCACCCCTTTTGATGAAACGGCCGTTGATTTTTTAGAGGAACTCCATGTTCCGGCCTATAAAATCGCTTCGTTTGAAAACACGGATTTGCCTTTAATTCGCAAGGTGGCATCGACAGGCAAACCATTGATTATTTCAACAGGAATGGCAACGGCGGCCGAGTTGGATGAAACGGTCAGAGCAGCAAGGGAATCGGGATGCCAAGATTTGATTTTATTAAAATGTACAAGCACGTATCCGGCGACACCTGAGAACTCCAATTTGGCTACTATTCCGCATATGAGAGAGTTGTTTCAATGTCAAGTCGGGTTGTCTGACCATACCATGGGGGTCGGTGTCAGTGTCGCTGCCGTTGCGTTAGGGGCCACCGTCATTGAGAAGCACTTTACCCTTTCACGCACCGAAGGAGGGGTGGACGCGGCGTTTTCAATGGAACCCCATGAAATGGCCTCCTTAGTTGTCGAAACGGAACGGGCATGGCAAAGCATCGGACGGGTTCAATACGGCCCCACGAAAACGGAAGAAGCCTCGCTGAAACATCGGCGGTCGTTATACATTGTGCGCGATATGAAAGCAGGAGAGACGCTGACGAAGGAAACCGTTCGGGCGATTCGTCCTGGAAGTGGATTACCGCCGAAATATTTCGACCAGCTGCTTGGAAAAACGGTGAAACGTGATGTAAAAAAAGGAACACCGGTGACATGGGATTTATTATTGTAAGGAGTGATCCGTATGAGAATATTATTGACAGGCGGCGCGGGGTTTATCGGTCGCGCGGTGGCCAAACAGTTGCTTGAGGACGGTCACGATATTTGGATTCTCGATGATCTTTCCAACGGGAGAGAAGAAAATATTGCTGAGTTTCGCCATCATCCAAATTTGAAGCAGTTTATCGTCGGTGACATCAAAGACGAGAACTTGCTAGCACAACTTTTTCATGAAAATAGGTATGAGCTTTGTTATCATTTAGCGGCGTCGATTAATGTGCAAGATTCCATTGATGATCCAAGAACGACGTTTTACAACGATACGATTGGAACCTTTTATCTCCTTGAACAATGTCGAGCGCATCAAACAAAACTGGTATTTATGAGCACCTGCATGGTGTATGACCGCTGCTATGAGGAAACAGGCATCACCGAAACTCATCCGACAAAGCCGGCCTCTCCGTATGCAGGGGCGAAGATTGCGGCGGAAAATATGGTGCTGTCTTATTTTCATGCCTATCAACTGCCGGTTGTCGTTATACGGCCGTTTAATACCTATGGTCCTTATCAAAAGACAAGCGGTGAAGGCGGGGTTGTCGCGATCTTTATTCGAAAGAAACTGACCGGCGAACCATTGCAAATTTATGGAGATGGTACACAAACACGGGATCTATTGTATGTCGATGATTGTGCGCGGTTTGTCGTTCAGGCTGGTTATTCAAATAAGGTGAACGGGGAAATCTTGAACGCTGGATTAGGCAGGGATATTTCGATTAATGATTTAGCTAAGCTCATCGTGGGCGATGAAAAGCGGATTGAGCATGTTCCTCATATCCATCCGCAGAGCGAGATTCAAAAGTTGTTATGCAATTATGAAAAAGCAAAACGGCTGTTAGGCTGGGAGCCGAAAGTGTCTCTTGAAGAGGGGATTCAAAAGACGGAAGAATGGATCAAAACGAGCCGCCTGATGTAGTCGGGTGGCTTTTCTTCAGGATATCAAGGAGGAAATGGAGCATGAAGTTAGCGATCGATGGGGGAACTCCTGTACGAGAATCATTTTTATCTTACGGACAGCAATGGATTGATGAAGAAGATATTGAAGCGGTGGTGAAAACATTAAGAAGCCCATTCATTACACAAGGGCCGAAAATTGAGCAATTTGAAGAAGCAATCGCCCGCTATGTCGGGGCGAAATATGCGGTGGCGTTTGCCAATGGGACGGCCGCCCTGCATGGCGCTTGCTTTGCCGCTGGCATTTCGCCAGGAGATGAGGTCGTGACGACCCCGATTACCTTCGCGGCCAGCGCCAACTGCGTGCTGTATGTTGGCGGCACGCCTGTGTTTGTGGATATTGATGAAAAAACGTACAATATCGATCCCAATCTCATCGAGGAGGCCATCACTTCGCGCACGAAAGCGATTATTGCCGTTGATTTTACAGGCCAGCCTGCCGATCTAGATCCGATCCGGGAAATCGCCAGAAAATATGGTCTTGTCTTCATCGAAGATGCCGCCCATTCTTTAGGAGCTTGTTATAAAGGAAAAAAAGTAGGCTCGTTAGCAGATATGACGATGTTCAGCTTTCATCCTGTCAAGCCTATTACGACGGGTGAGGGTGGCGTTATTGTCACTGATCATGAAGAATACTACCTTAAATTAAAACGTTTTCGTACGCATGGGATTACAACGGAGAATGTAAGAAAGAATGAAGGGCCTTGGTATTATGAGATGGTGGATCTTGGCTACAATTACCGAATGACGGATGTGCAGGCAGCGCTCGGGCTTAGCCAGTTGACAAAGCTTGATGCATTTGTGCAGAAACGGCGGGAAATTGCCGCGATGTATCATGAGGCGTTTTCTCGCATTCCTGGGGTGCGCATTCCTTATCAGCTTCCGTATGTGGACTCAAGCTGGCATTTATACGTGCTTCAGTTGCAATTAGAGAATTTTCGGGTGGGACGCAAAGAGATATTTGAAGCGTTGCGGGCAGAAAATATCGGAGTGCACGTTCATTACATTCCGGTTTATTTTCACCCTTATTATCAACAATTAGGATATAAGAAAGGAATTTGCCCGGTTGCGGAAAAGTGGTATGAAGCGGTGTTAACGATTCCCCTTTTTCCGAAAATGAGCGAATATGATATTCGAACAGTTATGGAAGGGGTGAACAAAGTGCTCTCCTTTTATCGAAAATAACGAGGTTTGCCACCTCGTTTTCATTTTACGGAAGCAGCTTTCTGAGTTTTATTGGTGATCACCGCAGGAAGTTGCCATGGGAATGGAGAAAGTAAAAATACGGTTTCATGATTTAGGCATCGTTAAGGATTTTAGCCTCAGGTTATCAGGGGCCATATCGTCCTTGTTGTCAGGTTCTATCTTGTTCATTTCAAAACGTATGTTCATAATGAAAATAAAGACTGTTGCATAGAGGTTGTATCATGGCTGGCAAAGAAAAGGCCGTTCATTTTAAATACTTGTTTCCCGATGACTATAATCCTGTCTACGTCAATGGGGTGCACGGCGGAATTTCTCCGCAGGGGAGAGATTGTTGTGAACTTTTATTTTGAACGCCGTCCTTTGCCTCCCGTGCAGGGAAGTCTTCATCTACTGGGATCGATGGGTATTTTCGTTTGCCGAAACCCCAAGCAGTCCGTGCCCGTTTCCCCGTTTCGGAGCCATTGATTCGGGGAACAGTGGGAGAGGAATATGTTCGGTTGTCCGACGTTGAGGAAACAACAACGCCGATGAAAACGGCGATATGGCGAAATGAGCATTCTTTTGGACGGGTGACGCCGTTTATTTAAGACCAAGTGCGAAAGGCGGAAAACATAGCCAAACTGCAAGCCATCAGAGAACTGGGGAACGATTGGAATGGAAATGGAGCGGATCCATTTTCCGATAAATTGATTGAGAAGGTCTTCAGTGTGATTCACACGGTCATTAAGCAGCCGAAGCTGTTCCCCACAGCGCGGGATAGCATTCAGCTTGAATTTGAAAAAGAAAATGGAGATTACTTGGAGTTTGAACTTTTTGAAAACAAAATTGATGTTTTTGTGTCATAAGCAGATGGACGTCAAATGGAAACATCGATCCCATACGATGTGCGGGAGATCAATCGAATCATTGTTGACTTTTATGAAACTGCTCTAAAAGGACGGCAAATCGATGGAGTTCGTCGGGAAATAAGAGTCGATTTTACAAGACTTCTCAATTTGATAAGAGCTGGTTTTGAACTGCTTTTTCTCAATTAAATCACCCGCCTTCTAAATGCTCCACCCCCAACGTACTTATCTCCTTTGCTTTTCGCTGCCTTTCATTATACATCGAATTTCTCGGGAAGTTCTATCCATTGCATTTGTCTGCTTCGGCCTCTTCACACTTCCTGCATTTCATCCGATATAAACGGTAGAAAGCGTCTAAAACAAAGGAGCGGGTCGTATGACGATTGAACGGGTGTCTTCTTCTTTCCTTTCATATGAACCGACGCGAACCGAGCAGGTGAATCCAAAAGTCGAGTTCTCGGCGGCGCGGCCGCAGGAGGCAGAGGCGTCGTCTCCTCTTGAGAGGCTGCCATCGGAGGAAACGCTTGAGAAAGTGGTCAACGGCTTGAATGAGCTCGTGCAGCCAAGCCATACGTCGGTTCGGTTTGAGCTGCATAAAGAGCTGCACGAATATTACGTGCAAGTGATTGATGAAAAGACGCAGGAAGTGATCCGCGAAATTCCGCCGAAAAAGCTACTCGATATGTATGCGGCGATGATGGAGTTTGTCGGGCTTTTGGTGGACAAAAAAATTTAACGGTGGTGAATCGACATGGCGAATACGATGCGCATCAGCGGCCTCGCGAGCGGGATGGACATTGACAAAATCGTCAGTGATTTGATGAAAGCGGAGCGGATGCCGCTTGATAAATTAAAGCAGAAAAAGCAGCTGCTTGAGTGGCAGCGCGACGACTACCGATCGATGAACACGCTGCTGCAAGGGCTTGACGACTATTTGTTTAATAACATTACGCTCCAAAGCGGCATGATGAAAAAAACCGTCTCTAGTTCCAATGAGGGCGTCATCACGGCGACAGCGGCCTCAAGCGCGGCGAACGTGGCGACGACGATTCAGGTGAATCAAGTGGCGACGTCAGCCGTTTGGCTGTCCGATGCGGCGACAAGGGTGGACAAAGCGACTTTCTCCGTAGCTGCCGATGTGACGCTCACAATCAACGTGACGAACGGGGATGGGAGCACGAAACAGGCAGCCATTACTGTAAAGCAGGGAACGACGCTGGATGGGGTGATCGCCCAGCTCAATAACAACGCAAACCTTGGCGTCAGTGCGTTCTATGACGAGCAAACCGGGCGCATTTCGATCATGAAAAAAGACACGGGGGCGCAGGCAAGCCTAGTGCTCGCCGATCAGGCGACTGCTGACTTTTTTGCGCAAAAGCTTGGGTTTACGGGAGCGGCGTCGGGTGGAGAGCTGACCGGAAAAACGGCGGGAACGGACGCCGACATCACGATCAATGGTTTGCAAACGACCCGTTCGTCTAACACGTTTACGATCAACGGCGTGACGTATACGGTCAAAGGGACGGGCGCGGCGACGGTGTCGGTGGCGGCGGATGTAGACGCGATGTTCAATGCGATTAAAGGGTTTGTCGACAAATACAACGAAACGATCGACAAGATCAACGCCGAGTTGAAAGAAGAGCGCTATCGCGACTATCCGCCGCTTACGGACGAGCAAAAAGAGGCGATGACGGAAAAGCAAATCGAGCTGTGGGAAGAAAAGGCAAAAAGCGGCATGCTTCGCGGCGATTCGATTTTGTCCAGCGCCCTCAGCAAAATGCGCATGAACTTGTACACAAAAGTCGAAGGAGCGAACATCCCGAGCGGATTTTCGCAGCTGGCGCAAATTGGGATTACGACATCGTCGAACTACCTCGACGGCGGGAAGCTGATCATTGACGAGACGAAGCTGCGGGAGAAAATCAAGGAAAACCCTGATGCCGTGTATCAGCTGTTCAATCAAAACGGCGCGACGGATGTGGAAAAAGGCATCGCCCGCCGCCTGCGCGATACGATTAAGGAAACGATCGGGAAAATCGAACAAAAGGCGGGGAAGACGATTTGGACGAACCAGCAGTTTGCGATCGGGCGCGATTTAATTCAAATCAATGACCAAATTGACCGCTTCCAAGACCGCTTGAAACAAATTGAAGACCGCTACTACCGCCAATTCACAGCCATGGAAGAAGCGATCCAGCGCGCCAACCAGCAAAGTATGTACTTGATGAACGCCTTTGGCGGCGGTACGCAAAGATAACGATTGGCGGATGGGGACTGCAGGCGGCAATGGCGGTTGGCACTTACTAATGAACGGAAGGATTAAGGGGTTTTGTATTGAAACTTTTGCCGAAACCGTCGTTTTTTCATCAGTCCTGTAAGGTGTCAAGCACTTGATGTGGAAAAGGAGTGACCGATGATGACAACGAACAATCCGTATCAACACTACCAAGCGAACGCCGTGCAGACGGCGTCGCCTGGAGAGTTGACGCTGATGCTCTATAACGGCTGCTTGAAGTTTATCAAACTTGCGCGCCAGGCGATCGAAAACGGTGACATTGCGGCACGCAATGAAAACTTGATTAAAGCGCAAAACATCATTTTGGAACTGATGAAGACGTTGAAAATGGAGTATGATGTCGCCAAATCGATGATGACGATGTACGACTACATTTACCGCCGTCTCGTCGAGGCGAACGTGAAAAACGATGCGGCGATTTTGGACGAGGTCGAGGGGTATGTCGCCGAGTTTCGCGATACGTGGAAGCAAGTGATTCAGCTGAATCGGCAGCGGCAATACGCGGGAGGCGGGAAAGTATAATGGGGGTTGTGCGCGACGTTTGGCTTGTCACGAAGCAGCTGCTTGAGGCGGTGATGGCGCCATGGCCCCCTGAGGAGCGCGAGGCGCGGATGGCAGTGGTCGATGAGCTGTTGAGGCGGCGTGAGGCGTTGCTTCCGAAGCTGCGGCCGCCATACAGCGAGGAAGAACAGGAGCTTGGCTGTGAGATCATCGTTTGGAATCAAGAGATTGAAGCACGGCTGCGGCGGGTGTGCGAAGAGATTCGCCGCGATTTGCGGATGGCGGGGGCGAAGCGGCAGGCGACCGTTTGCTACGCTCACCCGTACGAGCAGCCGCTTTCGTTCGATGGGATGTTTTACGACAAACGGAGATAGGGAAGAAAAGGACAGCGGCGCGCTGCCCTTTTCGCTTCAGACGGCTTTGACGATCGTGACGTTCATCTCTTTTCGCAAGTCGATCTCATACGGGCTTTTCAACTCTTCGCCCGCCGGATTTTTAATAATCCGAACGACGGGGCGGAGCGGGAAACCCGGGAACACTTGCGAGACGACGCCGATATGCCCGGTGTTGAGCAAGACGGTCGCGGCGACCGGATAGATGGCGATGTAGGAGAGAAACAGCTTGATCAGTTCATAGTCCAAAAGGCCGCCGGCGGCGGATAAGTATTCGGCCGCTTCGTGCGGCGAATATTGCTTTCGATGGTAGCGGGCCGATGTCAAGGCGTCAAAGACGTCGGCGATGGCGACGATGCGGGCGTATTCGTGAATCTCGTTTCCGGATAAGGCGCGCGGGTAGCCGCTGCCGTCGCAACGCTCGTGGTGCTGCAAGGCGCAATGGGCGGAAAAGAGTGAAATGTTGCGCTGGCGCCGAAGCAGCTCAAAGCCGAGATAGGTGTGGCGGTGGACGATTTCCTTTTCTTCTTCGGTCAGTTCCCCTTTTTTCCGCCAAAGGCCATCGGGCAGCTGGGTCATGCCGATGTCAAACAGAAGCGCCCCGACGCCGAGGTCAAGCAGCTGTTGGGGGCTGTACCCTTTGGCGATGCCGATGACGCCGGCGATGGTGGCGACGTTGACCGAATGATGGAAAAAGTAGCCGTTTGAGATGACCAAATCCGACAAATTGATGAGCAAGTTCTCCTGCTTCAGCAAGTAATCCAAAATGTCTTTGAACACCTTCTCGTACTCTTTTCCTAAATCGAGCGAGGAGGCGCGGCGGAGCAGCTTTTTTTGCTCGATCAAAGCGGTCATCGTCTCGTACACTTTCTTGACCGCCTGCTGGCGCACGGTCGCGCTGATCAATGGCAGCGGGCGGATGTCATATGTTTGCTTGTCGTCAATATAAATGTATTGAACCCCTTTTTGCGCTAAAGAACGGATGTAGCCGCTTGTCAGCCGCACGCCGCGCGACAAAAGCACGCTGCCGTTGGCGGCGAATAAGTCGACGGCGAGCACGTCGCCGCTTTTCGCATGGGAAATATGGACCTTTCGCATCGTTCACACACTCCGTACCTTCCACATCATAAGAAAAAACACCTATGCCTATCTTACCATATTTCCTGTATTTTCACAAAATCTTCAAAAATATTTTTGATTGAAACACGGATTGGATGGGTAATAAAAAAGCGTAGGGATTTACAGTTTGAAGATAAGGAGTGGTCAGCGATGATGTATCACATTCGCGGGGAAAACATCGAAGTAACTCCTGCGTTGCGCGAGTACGTGGAGAAAAAAATCGGCAAATTGGAGCGCTATTTCGACCGCACCGATGACGTGAATGTCCATGTCAATTTAAAAGTCTACAACGATGGACAAGGGAAAATCGAGGTGACCATTCCGATGCCGCATCTGTTGTTGCGCGCCGAGGAGCGGCATGACGATATGTATGCGGCGATCGATTTAGTGACGGATAAATTGGAGCGGCAAATCCGCAAACATAAAACGAAAGTCAATCGGAAGCTGCGCGATCGGGAGAAAGAGGCGAAGCTGGCTGCCCCTGTCCCGAGCGGCGCCGCGGCGGAGAATGAAGAGGAGTTTGAAATCGTGCGCACGAAGCACTTCAGCTTGAAGCCGATGGACAGCGAAGAGGCGATTTTGCAAATGAATTTGTTGGGGCACAACTTCTTCATTTTTACGAACGCCGAGACGAACCGGACGAACATCGTTTACCGCCGCAAAGACGGAAAATACGGGCTGATCGAGGCGAATTGAACAACTCTTCTATGCGCATCCCCTGCTTTTTTTGGCAGGGGATGCTATAATATTGCATGAGAAAAATCAAAATGGGGGAGAGCGATGGAGGAACTGCTGCGTCAAATATTGTCCAAGTTGGATAACATGGAAAAAGGATTTTTGGCTTTTCAAGAAGAAACTCGCCAACGTTTGGCGCAGATTGATGAACGGTTTGCCCAGATTGATAAGCGCTTTGCCCAGATTGATGAACGGTTTGCCCAGATTGATAAGCGCTTTGCCCAGATTGATGAATGCTTTGCTCAAATGAATGAGCGTTTTGTGCAGATCGATGGCCGTTTAGCAGAAATGAGCGGGCAAATTGGTTCGCTGACGACTCGCGTTGAAGCGCTTGAAGGCCGCGTCGATGAAATGAACGGGCGCATCAGCCGCCTTGAACAAGAGATGGGAGAGGTGAAAGCACGGTTAGACCGTGTGGAGGTGGAATGGGGAGAAGTGAAAGAGGCGCTTCATCGAGTCGAAACGCAGCTTGTGGATGATGTGCAAATATTGCTTCGCAAAATTCATGAAAAAGTAGATGAGAAAAGTTTTGAAATTTATGCGCTGAACCGGCGTCTTCATCATGCGGAAGCGGCGATTGAGCAGCTTCAGTCCAAGGCGTGATCCCCTCTCTTGGACATGCCCCTCTCTAAGCCTGTGCAACAGTTGTCACTGATCCCTGTAAATGATATGATGAATAAGTGAGTCCATGAAAAATAAGGAGCGTTTCCTATGCTTGGAGTCTTAAAAAAAGTATTTGACCCGAACAAGCGTCAGTTGGCAAGATTGGAGAAAATTGCGGATCAAGTCGATGCGCTCGGTCCGGAGATGGCGCGACTGTCCGATGACGAGCTGCGGCAAAAAACCGAGGAATTCAAAGCCCGCTACCAACAAGGCGAATCGCTCGACGACCTGCTCGTTGAGGCGTTTGCCGTGGTGCGCGAAGGAGCGAAGCGCGTCCTCGGTTTGTATCCATATAAAGTGCAAATTATGGGCGGCGTCGTCTTGCATGAAGGCGACATCGCCGAGATGAAAACCGGGGAAGGGAAAACGTTGACGGCGACGATGCCCGTCTATTTGAACGCCTTGACGGGGCGCGGGGTGCATGTTGTGACGGTCAACGAATACTTGGCGACGCGCGACGCGACGGAGATGGGCAAGCTGTACGAGTTTTTGGGCATGACCGTCGGCTTGAACTTAAGCGGCATGTCGCGCGAAGAGAAGCAGGCGGCGTACAACGCCGACATTACGTACGGAACGAACAACGAGTTCGGCTTTGACTATTTGCGCGACAACATGGTGCTGTACAAAGAACATATTGTGCAGCGTCCGCTCTATTATGCGATCATCGACGAGGTCGACTCGATTTTGATCGATGAAGCGCGGACACCGCTCATCATTTCAGGGACGGCGCAGAAGTCGACGAAGCTGTATGTGCAGGCGAATGCGTTTGTCCGCACGTTGCGCAAAGATGTCGATTACACATACGATGAAAAGACGAAAAGCGTCCAGCTGACGGAAGAAGGAATAAACAAAGCCGAGCGGGCGTTTGGCATCGACAACTTGTTCGATTTGAAACACGTCACGCTCAACCACCACATTCAGCTGGCGCTAAGGGCGCACGTGACGATGCAGCGTGATGTCGACTACGTCGTGCAAGACGGAAAAGTGATCATCGTCGACCCGT
Source organism: Geobacillus kaustophilus (assembly GCF_000948285.1). Lineage (GTDB taxonomy): Bacteria > Bacillota > Bacilli > Bacillales > Anoxybacillaceae > Geobacillus > Geobacillus thermoleovorans_A. The sequence goes on along the minus strand of NZ_JYBP01000003.1, from coordinate 3,036,270 downwards.
TCACCGGGCGCTTGATGCACGGCCGCCGCTACAGCGATGGGCTTCATCAAGCCATTGAGGCGAAGGAAGGGCTCGAGATTCAGAACGAGTCGATGACCTTAGCCACGATTACGTTCCAAAACTATTTCCGCATGTACGAAAAGTTGGCGGGGATGACCGGAACGGCGAAGACGGAAGAGGAAGAGTTCCGCAACATTTACAACATGCGCGTCGTCGTCATTCCGACCAACAAGCCAGTCATTCGCGAAGACCGTCCGGATTTGATCTACCGGACGATGGAAGGGAAGTTCCGCGCCGTGGTCGAGGATATCGCCGCCCGCCATGCGAAAGGGCAGCCGGTGTTGGTCGGCACGGTGGCGATCGAGACGTCCGAGATGTTGTCGGAGATGCTGAAAAAACGCGGCATCCCCCACAACGTCTTAAACGCGAAAAACCATGCGAAAGAGGCGGAAATCATCGCCCAGGCCGGGCAAAAAGGCGCGGTGACGATTGCGACGAACATGGCCGGGCGCGGGACGGACATTAAGCTTGGCGAAGGGGTCAAGGAGCTTGGCGGGCTTGCGGTCATCGGCACGGAGCGGCATGAGAGCCGGCGCATTGACAACCAGCTGCGCGGCCGCTCGGGGCGTCAAGGCGACCCTGGAGTGTCGCAGTTTTACTTGTCGCTTGAAGATGAGCTGATGCGCCGTTTCGGCTCCGAGAGCCTCATGGCGATGATGGACCGGCTCGGGATGGACGATTCGCAGCCGATTCAAAGCAAAATGGTGACACGGGCCGTCGAGTCGGCGCAAAAGCGGGTCGAAGGCAACAACTTCGACGCCCGCAAACAGCTGCTTCAGTATGACGACGTCTTGCGTGAGCAGCGGGAAATCATTTACCGCCAGCGCTATGAAGTGCTTGATTCCGACAATTTGCGCGGCATCATCGAAAAGATGATTCAATCGGTGATCGAGCGCGTCGTCAACGCCCATACGCCGAAGGAAGAGGTTCCGGAAGAATGGAATTTGAAAGGACTCGTTGAGTATCTCAACGCTCATCTGCTTCCGGAAGGGGATGTGACAGAAGCCGACTTGCGCGGCAAAGAGCCGGAAGAGATGATCGAGCTCATTTGGGAGAAAGTAAAGGCGCGCTATGATGAGAAAGAAGCGCAAATCCCGCCGGAACAAATGCGCGAATTTGAACGCGTCGTCGTTTTGCGCGCTGTCGACATGAAATGGATGAACCATATCGACGCGATGGAGCAGCTCCGCCAAGGCATCCATTTGCGCGCCTACGGGCAAGTCGACCCGCTGCGCGAATACCAAATGGAAGGGTATGCGATGTTTGAAAACATGATCGCTGCGATTGAAGAGGAAGTCGCCACCTATATTATGAAGGCGGAAATCCATCACAATCTCGAGCGTCAGGAAGTGGCAAAAGGCGAAGCGGTCCACCCGAAAGAAGACGGCGAAGAGCCGAAAAGAAAACCGGTCCGCAAGGCGGTGCGCGTCGGACGCAACGACCCGTGCCCGTGCGGGAGTGGGAAAAAATATAAACATTGTTGCGGAAGAGCGGTGTAACCGTTTATAAATATAAAAGGGGAGGCTTAGCCTCCCTTTTGAATGGCAGACATTCATCGTTGGCATACTATATTGATGATGAGGTGAGGACAACATGATCGATTTGGTGGAAATTAAGCAAGAGCTTGAGAAAATGGCTAAGCGATTAGCGGAAATCAGGGGGTCTCTTTGACCTCGAAGCGAAGCAGGCGCGCATTCGCGAATTAGAAGAGCAGATGGCGGCGCCAAACTTTTGGGATGACCAAAAGGCGGCGCAGGCGGTCATTTCCGAGGCGAATGCGCTCAAAGATCTCGTCGAGGAATTTTCCTCGCTTGAAGAACGGTTTGACAACTTGGAAGTGACGTACGAATTGCTGAAAGAAGAGCCGGATGACGAACTCCAAGCTGAACTCGTCGAGGAAGCGAAAAAGCTGATGAAAGACTTCAGCGAGTTCGAGCTGCAGCTGCTGCTCAACGATCCGTACGACCAAAACAACGCCATTTTGGAGCTTCACCCGGGCGCGGGCGGCACGGAGTCGCAAGACTGGGCGTCGATGCTGTTGCGCATGTACACGCGCTGGGCGGAGAAAAAAGGGTTTAAAGTCGAGACGCTCGATTACCTCCCGGGCGAGGAAGCGGGGATTAAAAGCGTGACGCTGCTCATTAAAGGGCATAACGCCTATGGCTACTTAAAGGCGGAAAAAGGGGTGCACCGTCTTGTGCGCATTTCCCCGTTTGACGCCTCGGGCCGACGCCATACGTCGTTCGTCTCGTGCGAAGTGGTGCCGGAGATGGACGATAACATCGAAATTGAAATCCGCCCGGAAGAGCTGAAAATCGACACGTACCGCTCAAGCGGCGCGGGCGGGCAGCACGTCAACACGACCGACTCGGCTGTGCGCATCACTCACTTGCCGACGGGCATTGTCGTGACCTGCCAATCGGAGCGCTCGCAAATTAAAAACCGCGAAAAAGCGATGAATATGTTGAAGGCGAAATTGTACCAAAAGAAACTCGAGGAGCAGCAAGCCGAACTCGCCGAGCTGCGCGGCGAGCAAAAAGAAATCGGCTGGGGCAACCAAATCCGTTCGTACGTCTTCCATCCGTATTCGCTTGTCAAAGACCATCGGACGAATGTTGAGGTCGGCAACGTGCAAGCGGTGATGGATGGAGAAATTGATGTGTTTATTGACGCGTATTTGCGTGCAAAGTTGAAATAAAGGACGATCATCGGATCGTCCTTTTTTCCTTTACCATAGCAGATCGCTATCGCGTTAACCGGCTGTCATTTACTTGACAAAACGGGCATGCTATACTCACAGAGGAAGGTGGGGAAGCATGCGGAAGCGAAGAGAGAAAACGATGCCTCCGGCGGTGGAGGCGGCTTTGGAGTATGCGTATGTTCTGATCGGCGCGGCGATCGTCGCTGTGGCGTTTAACGTGTTTTTGCTGCCGAACCGGATCGCCTCGGGCGGAGTGAGCGGCATCAGCACGATTATGCACGCGCTGTTTGGCATTGAGCCTGCCTACGTCCAATGGGCGCTCAACATTCCGCTCTTTATCGCTGGCGTTGTGCTTTTGGGACGGCAGTTTGGCGTGAAAACGTTCGTCGGGACGCTGTTTTTGCCGCTTGTCGTCTATTTGACGAAAGGGATGGAGCCTGCGACGACCAATCCGCTTCTTGGCGCAATCTTTGGCGGCATCGGCGTCGGACTTGGCCTCGGCGTTGTCTTCCGCGGCCGGGCGTCGACCGGCGGCACCGATTTGGCAGCGCAAATCATCCATAAATATACCGGGCTGTCGCTTGGCATGTGCGTCATTTTGATCGATGGCTTGATCGTGTTGACCGCGGCGTTTGTGTTTGATATTGAACGGGCGCTCTATGCGTTGATCGCGTTGTATGTGACAAGCAAAACGATCGACCTCGTCCAAGTCGGGCTTGGGTATTCAAAAATCGCTCTTATTATTACAAAGGAAGAAGAAAAAGTGCGCCGCGCCATTTTGCACGAAATCGACCGCGGAGTGACGCGCTTGCCCGCGTATGGCGGCTACACGGAACATGAGCGGCCGGTGTTGATGTGCGTCGTCGCGCAATCGGAGTTCACGAAATTGAAACAATTGGTCCGAACCATTGATCCGACAGCGTTTGTCATCGTTGCGAACGCCGCTGAGGTGCTCGGCGAAGGATTTCAACGTACGTAAAGCGGATAAAAATCGGTTATAATAAAGGAGAACGAAACTTTTGTTTTCTGGGGGGAGTTCGCCATGAAATGGAAGTTGTCTGCGATGTTCCTTGGCGTTTCGCTCGCGCTTGCCGCGTGCGGCGGTGGCGGAGACAATGCCGGGGAGAAAAACGGCGGCAGCAACGGCGGAGGGGATACTGCAGCGGCTGCCGAGCAAATTTTTAAACAAAACTGTGCGTCCTGTCATGGACAAGACTTGTCGGGCGGGGTCGGACCGAACTTGCAAAAGGTTGGAAGCAAGTATTCCAAAGATGAAATTAAAAACATTATCGCCAACGGCCGCGGCGCGATGCCGGCCGGAATCATTAAAGGGGAAGACGCCGACAAAGTCGCGGAATGGCTCGCTTCGAAAAAATAGTGGTCGGATGTTCCTGGCTCTTTGAAAGGAAAAGATCGTTTCGCTTACGGAAGGTGCACCGCCTTGTTCGCTAAGAACGGGGCGGTGTTTTCTGTTTTTGAATCTTTTGTCCTAGTTTCGCCAGTGTCCCTTCATTTGAAATATAAATGTAAAATTCGACAATAGAAAATCGTGTTATAATAATCCTTGCGGAATTTTGCAAGATTCGTTCGAAACAGCTCGAGAAATGGCAGCAAACGAGTCGAAAATAGGTGATTGCGATGATTGAAATGCAAGATGTATACAAGACATATCCAAACGGCGTTGTGGCGTTAAACGGCGTCAACGTCCGCATCAAGCAAGGAGAATTCGTCTATGTCGTTGGACCCAGCGGAGCTGGGAAATCGACGTTTATTAAAATGATGTACCGCGAGGAAAAGCCGACGAGCGGGACCATTATGGTCAACGGCGTCAACCTTGCCAAGCTCAAAGACAACAAAGTCCCTCTTTTGCGCCGCCATATCGGCGTTGTATTCCAAGATTTCAAGCTGCTACCGAAGCTCAACGTTTACGAAAACGTCGCCTTTGCCTTGGAAGTCATTGAAGAATCGCCGAAAGTGATCCGCAAAAAAGTGATGGAAGTACTCGACCTAGTCGGCCTCAAGCATAAAATCCGCTCTTATCCGAACGAATTGTCCGGCGGCGAGCAGCAGCGCGTCTCGATCGCCCGCTCAATCGTCAACTCCCCGAAGATCGTGATTGCCGACGAACCAACAGGAAACTTGGACCCGGAAACCTCATGGGGCATTGTCGAGCTGTTTGAAAAAATCAACGACCGGGGAACGACGATTGTGATGGCGACCCACAATAAAGAGATCGTCAACGCGACCCGGCGGCGCGTCATCGCCATCGAAAACGGGAAAATCGTCCGCGACGAGGCGAAGGGGGAATACGGCTATGACGCTTCATACGTTTAAGCGCCACGTCCGGGAAAGCATCAAAAGCCTTGGCCGCAACGGTTGGATGACGTTTGCATCCGCCAGCGCCGTCACGGTCACATTGTTGCTTGTCGGCGTCTTTTTTGTCGTCATGTTCAACATCAACCATTTTGCTAAAAAAGTCGAAAACGATGTCGAAATTCGCGTCCATATCGAGCTGACGGCTGACAACCGGCAAAAAGACGCTTTGCGCCGGCAAATTGAAGCCATTCCAAACGTGAAGGAAGTGCGCTATTCGTCGAAGGACGAAGAGCTGAAGCGGCTGATCAAAAGCATGGGGGACGAGGGTTCGTCGTTCCGATTGTTTGAACAGGACAACCCGTTGAGCGATGTATACGTCGTGAAAGCGGCCCATCCGCAAGATACAGTGAAAGTCGCGAAGCAAATCGAAACATTGCCGTTCGTTCATAAAGTCAACTATGGCCAAGGGACGGTGGAGAAGCTGTTTGACGCGTTGAAGGTGGCGCGCAACGTCGGGCTCGTGCTCATTCTCGGACTGTTGTTTACGGCGATGTTTCTCATTTCCAACACGATCAAAATTACGATTTTCGCCCGCCGCCGCGAAATTGAAATTATGCGGCTTGTCGGGGCGACGAACGGATTCATCCGCTGGCCGTTCTTTTTGGAAGGGTTATGGCTTGGGGTGCTTGGCGCTCTCTTCCCGATCGCGGCGCTTTCGATCGTGTACTACAACGTGTATCAAGTGTATGAACAGCGGGTTTCCTTGCCGTTTTTCGAACTTCTTCCGTTTTCGCCGTTTATATGGCAGTTGAGCGCACTGCTGCTGGCGATCGGCGCAGGCATCGGCATTTGGGGAAGCGTCATGTCGGTACGCAAGTTTTTGAAAGTGTAAAAAAAGAGTCATAGGGAGAGGGGAAAGCGATGAAAAAGAAAAACATGATGGCGCTCGCCGTCGCTGCGGCGCTTGGGATTGGCGTTCTGCCGCCGGCGGTGGACGCCGTCAGCACTCGCGACATCGAACAAAAGCGAAACGAAATCGACGCGCTTCGCTCGAAGCGGTCAGAGGTGCAAGACAAGATCAGCGAGGCGCAAAAAAACATCGAGGCCCTTCAGTCGCAACAAAAACAAGTCGCCAACGATATTGAAAAGCTGAACATTGCCATTGAGGAAACGAGCGGCAAAATCCGCAACGTCAGCGCCGATATTGACCAAACGGAGCAAGCCATTGACCAATTGAAGCAAGAAATTGCCGAAATTCAAGAACGGATTAAAAAGCGAAATGAAATTTTGAAGGAGCGGCTTCGTTCTTTGCAGGAAAACGGCGGGGCCGTCAGCTACTTGGAAGTGTTGCTCGGCGCGCAAAGCTTCAGCGACTTCATCGACCGGATGAGCGCCGTGACGACGATCATGGAAGCCGACCAGCAAATCATCCGCGAGCAGGAAGCCGATAAAGCGTTAAAAGAGAAAAAGGAAGCCGAATTGACGGAGAAGCGGAACAAGCTGCAAGCGGACTTGCAAGAATTGAAGCAGCTGCAATCGAAACTCGCCGGCCAGCTGGAACAGAAAAACCGCCTGATGGCCGATTTGAAGCAAAAAGAGGAAGAAGAGCATGATCATAAGATGGCGCTTGAAGAAGAAAAAGAACTGATCGCCAAGCAAGAAGCGGCGGTGAAACAGCAGCTTGCTGAACTTGAGCGGCAAAAACGGGCCGAAGAAGAAGCGAAACAGAGAGGACATACATATGCCTCGCCAAACGGTGGAGGAGTGTCATCAGGAGAAACGCCATCCGGCGGCAGCACGCCGCCTGTATCGAGCGGAGCGTTCACCCGCCCGGCCAACGGACCCATCACCTCGGGCTTTGGCTACCGGTTTGGGGGCACTGATTTCCATCCAGGCGTTGATATCGGCAAGCGAGCTCCCGTTGTGCCGGTTGTCGCTGCAGCGGACGGCATTGTATTCCGCTCCTACTATTCTAGCAGCTACGGCAACGTCATTTTCATCAGCCATGTGATTAATGGGCAAACATATACGACCGTGTACGCCCATCTGGAAGCACGTCTTGTCGGAGAAGGGCAGCATGTCCGCAAAGGACAAATAATTGGCTACATGGGCAATACAGGGAATTCGACCGGTCCGCATCTTCATTTTGAATTGCACCGCGGCGGCTGGAACGAAGCGAAAACAAATGCGGTCAATCCGCTTGACTATATTCCTTTCTAATTTCGAGCAGTAGGTGGCATTGCGCAACTTGTCTGTCTTTTGGCAGGACAAGTTGCGTATTTTTTTGATTGATTCGACATCATCGTCAGGTAAATTCGATGCCCATTCCACTTTGATTCTGTTTCAATCCATTTTTGGCGGTGATGGATGCGGGAGACCCTCTTCAACTCGTTGGGAATGAAAAAAGATTGTGGCCATCCGTTGCCTGTGATACGATTAATGTAAACATTTATTTGTTTTTGGTTTACAAATGTTAGGGGGGATCCCATGAATATTGTCTGCATTCCGGGATGGGGAATGAAAGCGGATATTTTTGCACCGTTGCTCGATTCGTTATCATTAAGGGGAAATGCGACAGCCGTCGAATGGAAGGAAATTGAAACGGTTCATTGCTTTCGAAAGCGGGCGGAACAGGTGCTTCATGAGCGTGCGACGGTCATCGGCTGGTCGCTCGGTTCGCTTGTAGCTCTGGAGTTGGCCTATGCTTATCCCGAGCGGGTCTCTCGCCTTATTTTGATCGGCGGCACGAGCCGTTTTATTGCCGATGAGGGTTATGAAGCTGGATGGCATCCACGGATCGTCAAGCGGATGAAAACACAGCTGCAAGTACGTCCAGCTGACACGATCGCTGCGTTTCTTGCTTCATTATGGTCCAAGAGCGAAAAGGGGGATATTTCTGATTTCTTTTACCGCGATCGGGTTGATGATCTGCTGATCGGACTTGATTATTTGATCGAGGCGGATGCGCGCCCGTTTTTGGCGGACATCTCCGCTCCAATGCTGATCGTTCACGGTGAGCAAGATGCGATTTGTCCACCTGCTGCTGCACGCTATATCGCTGAACGCGCTCCCAACGCTATCATGGCTTTGCTCCCTGATGCGGGGCATGTTCCGTTTTGGACTCAAGCAGAGACATGCGCTCATCTTATTCAGACATGGGTTGGTGAGACTGATGATTGACAAGCAGCTCATGAGAAAACGGTTTAGCGAGCGGGCGAAAACGTATGACCAGTTTGCTAATGTCCAAAAAACAATGGCCGATCTATTGGCTGTCCACATTGGCATACGCCCCCACAACATTTTAGAAGTTGGCTGCGGCACGGGCTATCTCACTGAAAAACTGTGCCGTATGTTCCCGCACGCGCGCATAACCGCAGTCGACATTGCACCAGGCATGATCGCCGTTGCGAAAGAACGACTTAGCGGCGAAGATGTGACATGGATATGCGCCGATATCGAGGATATGACATGGGATGAGCGATATGATTTGATCATTTCCAATGCAACATTTCAATGGCTGAATGACGCCGTCAGGACGATCGCCCGCCTCTACCGGGCGTTAAGTGAGGGAGGGTGCCTTGTGTTTTCCACTTTCGGCGCCCGCACGTTCCACGAATTGCATACTTCATTTTCGTTCGCGCTGAAAGCTAAGAACATCCATGAGTCGTTTCGCATCGGCCCTGCTTTTCCGACCCTGGCGGAATGGATGGGCCGTTGCCAGCAAGCTGCCCCTGCCGCCCAAATTGACGGGTTTGAATGGGTGGAAACGGAGCGATTTCCATCTGTCCGTGATTTTTTCCTATCGCTGCGCCATATCGGTGCCACGAATAGCATGATTGGCCGCTATTGCCAGCGTCCGTCTGTCTTCAAAGCCATGATGCATGAATACGAACAGCGCTTTTTGGCGCACGGGGAGATCACAGCTACTTACCATTGCCTATTGATCCGTATGACCCGCTGTTAAGGGCGGGGATTTTTTATGGTTTCGGACGTTGCTTGGCCGATTCAAGGAAATGGTTTGGCCGCACCACATTCCCCCTTGACTCTGTACCTTAGTCCATCGTTTATAATGTTGAGCAAAGACGGAAACCCGCCACTCCGTCATCGCAAGGAGGGAGAACGATGGAAATGGCCAAAAAATCGTTTTGGGCCGTGCTGGCACTGCTCAGCTGCCCGTGCCATCTGGCGGTTATTCTGCCGTTGTTGGCCGGAACATCGGTCGGTGCGTATTTGATCCGACACCAAAGCCTTGCCATCGGCCTTTTTACGGTTTTGTTTTTCTGTTCGCTGATGATGATGATTGGAAAGCGAAAGCCAATGCGAACAGGTGAAACGGAAAGCGGTGGCCTAGGGAAAACGGGAAACGGCCATGGGGCGTGCTGCGTCCCCTTCCAAACGAACCATGAGGACGAGTGATATAGGTTTTGTAATCGAGGATCTGAACAAAAGGCTATTCACCACAAAGTGTACTTGACAAATAAAGACGATCATGATTGAGAAAATCAAAACATCTTTTTTCCTTTTAATACCATACGTCTCTTTGAGCAACATTGTTATCATGTTTGTCTTTAAAATTCAAGTACATCTTTTGGTGATGAACCGAACAAAATAGGAAAGAGACATTTGTTGATAAGGAGTGTTTTTTACCATGAAAACATATCGAATGACCGTCCATGGCATGACATGCACCGGTTGTGAGCAGCATGTCGCCAAAGCGCTGAAGGCGATTGGGGCCGAGAAGATTGATGTCAGCTTTCCGCGCGGGGAAGCGGTATTCGCGCTGCCTGAGGGCACGGACGTTGACATGGCGAGACAAGCGGTCAAAAACGCCCATTACGAGCCGGGGGACATCGAGGAGATCGCCGTGACAGCCAGCCCTGTCATCGCTGGCGAAGAAGAGTATGACTACATCGTCATCGGCTCCGGCGGGGCAGCGTTTTCTTCAGCAATCGAAGCGGTGAAATATGGGGCGAAAGTGGCGATGGTCGAACGCGGCACGGTAGGGGGGACGTGCGTCAATATCGGCTGCGTGCCGTCAAAGACATTGCTTCGGGCTGGTGAAATCAATGCATTGGCGCGAAACCATCCGTTTCTTGGCCTGCATACATCCGCTGGTCCGGTTGATTTGGCGCCGTTAGTGAAGCAAAAAAATGAACTGGTCGAGCAGCTTCGCCGAGCGAAATATGCCGACTTGATCAAAGAGTATGGGTTTGACTTCATCCAAGGGGAGGCCCGATTTGTTGGACGTCAAACGATTGAAGTGAACGGCCAAACGCTGTCGGCGAAACGGTTTTTGATCGCGACAGGCGCTTCCCCGGCAGTGCCGGATATTCCGGGGCTTCATGATGTCGACTACTTGACGAGCACGACGCTGCTCGATATGAAAAAGGTGCCCAAACGGCTCGCCGTCATCGGCGCCGGTTACATTGGGATGGAGTTGGGCCAGCTGTTTCACCATCTCGGCTCGGAGGTGACGTTGATGCAGCGAAGCCCGCGTCTCTTGAAAGAGTATGATCCGGAAATTTCCGAAGCGGTGGAGCGGGCGCTCACAGAACAAGGCATCCGCATCATCACCAGCGCTTCGTTTGAACGGGTCGAACAAGACGGGAATACGAAAAACGTGTATGTGAATGTAGACGGACGCACCCGGGTCATCGAAGCGGACGAACTGCTCGTGGCAGCCGGGAGAACGCCGAATACGGCGGCGTTGAACTTGCCGGCAGCCGGTGTGGAAGTCGGGGCGCGCGGGGAAATTTTGATCGATGAATACACACGGACGACGAACCCGTCGATTTATGCGGCAGGCGATGTCACGCTCGGCCCGCAGTTCGTCTATGTCGCGGCCTATCAGGGAGCCGTTGCCGCGGCCAATGCCGTCGGCGGGCTGAACAAGCGCTGGGATACGGCCGTCGTTCCGGCGGTGACGTTCACCCATCCGGCCATTGCCACCGTCGGGTTGACCGAGCGACGGGCGAAAGAAAACGGGTATGACGTGAAAACGTCCGTTCTGCCGCTTGAGGCGGTGCCGCGCGCGATCGTCAACCGGGAAACGACGGGAGTGTTGAAACTTGTCGCTGAGGCCCATACGGGCAAGCTGCTAGGCGCCCACATCGTTGCGGATCATGCCGGCGAGGTCATTTACGCCGCAACGTTGGCGATTCAATTCGGATTAACGATCGACGACCTTCGCCACACGCTTGTCCCGTATTTAACGATGGCGGAGGGGTTGAAGCTGGCGGCGCTGACGTTTGACCAAGACGTCTCGAAGTTATCGTGCTGTGCGGGATGAGGCGTCCCAATGAGGCCGCCGTTTCGTGGAGCGTTATGAAGGGGTTGGAGCCAATTGTTGTTGCGATGGCGGTGAAGCTGAATAGGGAGCAGTCCGTTTAGCGGCGTGCTTCCCTAAGCATCATAGAAGAAATGCCGGCCTAACTTTCATATCGACTTGACCCTGTACGATCGTGCAGGGTTGATCCTTTTGGATGAGGTGGTTATGTGAAACATTACCGCATCGGGGAGCTGGCAGAAAAATGCCATGTCAATAAAGAAACGATCCGGTACTACGAACGGAAAGGGCTTATTCCAGAAACGGAGCGGACAGAAGGCGGATATCGTCTGTATACGGAGGAAACGGTCAGGCGCATTCAGTTTATTAAGCGGCTGCAAGGGCTCGGATTCACCTTGGCGGAAATTGATAAATTGCTTGGCGTTGTCGATCGGGATCGCGATCGATGCAAAGACATGTACCAATTTGTGGAACAGAAAATCGAGGAGATCAAGGAGAAGATTCAAGACTTAATGAAAATAGAGGCGATGCTCCTTGAGTTGAAGGCGTGTTGCCCCCATGAGGAGAATCTCTACAGCTGTCCGATTATTGACATGTTGCTCGAAGGGATATATGGGCAAGAAAAATAGATTTTCGCTAAAAGACGAAGGGAAACTTCGGTAACTTAGCGACAAGAGCAGATGACTTCATAGAGAGACCAGATCAACGGATCATATGGAAGGAGGAACGGAAATGCGAAGTAAGCGATACTATTGGCTTGCTGGGGCTCTCTTCCTCATTGCGGTTTTGGCAGTGGGATGGTTGAGTATAAACAAGACTGCAAAAGAAGAGGATGCCATCCACATTCGCGTGAAAGATATTGAGGGAAACACAGTCAACATCGATGACGAGAAACCAACCGTCCTGTTTTTTATGGCGGCCTGGTGCGTCTCGTGCGCTGAGATCGAACAGAGTTTAAAGGAAGTAGCGAAGGATAAGTGACTGTCGATGTGGATCCGCAGATCGACAAAAAGGAGCATTTAGCTGCCTTTCAGCGAACGTACGGGGGTTCTTGGCCGCATGTATTTGATGCCGATCTTTCCCTTGTCAAGTTATTCGGGGTAAACTCGCTTGATACGGTAGTGGTTGTGAAAGACGAGAAAGTCGTCCATAAAAGCATTCGACCGAACATACAAACGATCAAGGAGGCCATTCGCCATGGACGTTAGCATGGGGATTGTGTTCAGTGCCGGGGTCGTTGCCGCATTGAATCCTTGCGGCGTCGCCTTGTTGCCAGCGTTTATTGTGTATTTGATGGGGGGAGAAGAGGCGCATTGGACGAAGGGGGTTCAGGCTGGGATCATGATGACGCTCGGTTTTTTGAGCATTTTTCTTCCCATCGGTCTGTTGATGTCCTTATTTCAGGGGGTGATCGGGAGGTATTTGTCGGCGGCAGTAACTGTGATGGGATTGTTGCTCATCCTCGCCGGGATATGGATGTGGTTGGGCCGCGAATTCCGAATGGCCAATCCATTTAGGGTGAAAAAAGGAAGTCACCCGGCATGGTCTTTTTATCTGTATGGCATTGCGTATGCGATCACTTCTTTAGGCTGCACGTTGCCGATGTTCTTCTTAACGGTAGCCTCGGCGTTGCTTGCGGGAGACTTGGCAGGGGGAATGACCCGTTTTGCAGCCTATACGCTAGGCATGGGATTGGTTGTGACCGCGATTTCGGTGGCGGCTGTCATGTCGAGGGCACTGATCGAGAGGGTGATAAAAAATGTGGCTCCTTTTCTTTACAAGGCGTCGTCTTTGTTATTGGTTGGATCAGGGGTCTATTTGATCGTGAAGTTCTGGCCATTCTCTTAACCATGACAGTCCTATAAACGCTAATCTGGAATTGATATATGTGGAAAAGGCGCTTCAAGTGGACTGAAGCTAGTAGGGGGAATGTGGAAGCATGGAGGTGCAAGGCATGGCTGGATGCTGTAGCTTGCCGCCCAATTGGCGAGATCTCATTGAGAACAAGGAGATTTGCCCAAAATGCTCTGCTGCAGGGTCGCCAATAGATGAAGGGGAGATGAGAAAAGTTTTGAACAAGGATAGTTGGGACTTGGTTATTGAACGGGAAGATTACTTTCGATGCCTTACCCCACATTGCCCGGTTTCCTTGTTCAGCAGGGTCGATGATATGTGGTTTTGGATGCGGGATATTGTCCCAAATGAACGGTGGAAATAAAAGTACTATGGGAAACTCTAGTAGCTTTCAGCGAGGGGGGATGGTATGGGAACGTATCGCATCGGTAAACTAGCGGAAAAATGCCATGTCACTCACATTTCGCACCCTAACAGGGTAGCAGGGTAGAAAGAAAGGATTTTTTATTTCGTTTTTCAGAATCACGTTTCGACCAACACGACGAGCGAGGGCAATCCTTTTTTTACCATATATGGTCGTTCCGTATAATGTTACACGTAAATGCTTTCGTCCATTCCCAACCCTTGCAGAATCCTTCGCTGCTCGTAGGTGAGCGGTTTCCCTAACGCGCGTTGGATGCGCCCATCCGGAAGCTTGAACAGGATGACATTCACGTTATTGAAACAGCTGAAAAATCGCCTGTCCCGTTTTCAAGCTTTCCTTTTCGCTGGTCGAGCGCGCTCGATTCGACGACGATCAGCCGAACCAGATGACCTTCATACGTTGATGTCGTTTCCCATACCCGGTGCGTGGCGCCGTTTCTCTCGGCCAGCGCAAAGGGATCGCCTCCACGGGATGTGGGCCGAATCGGCCTCGGCCAATGCTCGTTTCAGTTCTGTGCCTCCTTCCGCTGGCAACGAGGGAAAGAAAGCGGTTGGAAGCTCCAACAAAAATACGGCTGCCCTCATCAGCCGGTTTCCCGGCCTTTCGGCAGCCGCTTGTCTGCTCAGGACGCGATTATTCGCTGTTGTTGCCCTCATCGTCTTGATCGTGATTTTGATCATGGACTTGGTCATCGTCATCTTGATCATCGCTGGGTTGCCCAGCATTTTCTCCTTTGTCCTCGTCTTGCTTGACGGAAAGTTTCCGCGCCCAGCCGCTTCCGTATTTCCACTCGAGTTCAAGGCGGAACGGAGTGTCAAGGGAAAAGAGAGTTTGGATTTTGGCGATTACTTCATCATTTGACAGCGACGGTGATGCTTGCAAGTCGTTAATGAGCGACTGGACGTCATTTGTTGTCACTTCACCCGTCTGGTCTTTAATGTGTAAATGGGAATGGCGGTCAGACCAATGATAGTCGATTTTAATCGTTTGGTTCGCCGCGGTTTTCATTTGCAGCTCAAGTTTTTGGACGAGGTTAGCCAGTTGGGCTTTTCCTTTCTTCTCTGCTCCGTCCTTGACATGATCGTTGTCGCTGTCCGCATCTTCCGGTTTAGTGCCGAGCGCTACCTCGGCGCTGTTTGTCAGCCCATCGCGGTCGGTGTCTTCGTCCCCATCTAATATTTTATCTTTGTCCGTATCTGTTTTCGTCGGATTCAGACGGAGGTTGTATTCGACTCGGTTGGTTAAGCCGTCGCGGTCTTTGTCCTGGTTGGCGACGTTTTTCCCTAGACCGAGTTTGTACTTCAGCTCCCAATCATCCGGGATGCCGTCTTTGTTTTTATCGGCCCATTTTGGCTTGGATTGTTGTTTCCCCTTGGCTTCCGCTGTTGCCCATCCTGATGAAACCAACAAGGCAGCAGCGAGGCATCCAACTAGCATTCGCTTCATAACTTTTCTTCCCCCTTCATCAGTTATAGATTGAAGATACGTTCGGCAGCTGGCTGGCATAGCGTCTTTCGCCGTAGCCCCTTTAGCTTTGCGCCACGCTGTTTCCAGCGCTTTGCCTTTTCGCCGTATCTTCTCGCGGGAGAAGATGCGGCGATAATCTACCTTCACTATAACTAGTCCTATGATCTGAGGTAAATCATCCATTTGTCCTATTTTTCATCCGTTCCAAAGTTGACAGGCAAAACGGTTTTTTATATAATAATCTCGAATTCGAGATTTCAGAACCAATCAAATTGATGTAGAACTTCATGCTGGCTATCCCTCCAAGGAGGGCGGTATGAAACGTCCATTTCCCCTAATATCGATGTTTCTTGAGTGGAGGGAAGAGCAACATTTATATATTAAGGCTGCTCCGTTTGAGAAGCGACATGATTGAACCGCATTTCCTGTTGAATCACCAGCATTCTAGATTTTTCATGATCCGCATCGTATATATCACATGACTATGATCGCTATGGCGATCGCCGCATTGAAGCGGTATGCTCTTGGTGCTCTATTTCGATAAATGAAGGAGAGGAACAAGATGATCCGCGTTGACCGGGCGTCGTCCCGTTATCATGCCGATTACGGTTGGTTGAAAACATATCATAGCTTCTCATTTGGCGAGTATTATGATCCAAACAACATCCAATTCGGACCGCTTCGGGTGTTAAACGACGATTTCGTCGCGCCAATGACCGGGTTTGGCGCCCATCCGCACCGCGAAATGGAGATTGTGTCGATCGTGTTGAAAGGGTATTTGCAACATGAAGACAGCACGGGACATAAGGCGGTGACGACGTTTGGCGGTGTACAGCGGATGTCGGCCGGCACGGGCATCGTCCATTCGGAAGTGAACCCGTCGGCGACGGAAGAGGTGAACTTTTTGCAACTTTGGTTTTTGCCGGAACAATACGGATTGCCGCCGTCGTACGAGCGGACCGAGTTTCCGGTCGAGAAGATGAAAAATGCTTTGCTGCCGATTGTCACGAAACACCCGTCTTCCCCAGGGATTGCTCACATTCATCAAGATTTGACGATTTACCTTTCCGATTTGGAAGCTGGGCATGAGCTGACGTTTACCCAGCCGGGAGGGCGGAACATCTTTGTCTTTGTCATTGAGGGGGATTTGACGTTAAACGGCGAGGCTCATCTTGAACGGCGCGATGCGGCCCGCATCACAGAAACGCCGGTTCTTCGCCTTGCAACGGACGAAGGGGCGCGGTTGATGCTCATCGACTTGCCAAAAGAGGTGTGAAAGCGTTTCGTTTTGTGCGGCTCATTGGCTTGGCCGCCATTTCCGATCCGGCCAAGAAGACGGATCAAGAAGGGGCATCGTTCGCCGGCACGGCGAGGGGTGCCTCTTTTTTCCGCTCTGTATGAGTTGAGAAATCAACAAGGAGCGTGTAAACTAGTAAAGGATAGACAACGCACTAGCATACTCGGTACAAGCCTGACATATGATGGAGATAAAGGCATGGCACGGCGTGAGGCGGTGCTTTTCCTTTTCGTTTTTGTAGAAGCCGCCGTCGTTTAGGCGGAAGAGGCGTCCATTTGCTTCGCCGAAGGAAGAATGAGGAAAGCCCCCTTCTTGCGCCGCTGCAGGCAAACGGCGGGGAAGGTCAAGCATAGGGTGAGGAGGAAGCAACGTGAAAAAATCGACGACGGCCGCATTGATGGCCATATCGATGCTCATTGGGGCGGGGGGGACGTACGCTGGCCTCCAGCTGGCGGACCGCCCGACGGAAGGCCCGCTTTCGACGATCGTTTCGAATGAGCCGTCCAAGTCGACGAGCGAAAGCGAAGAGATGAAAAAAATCCGGCAAGCTTATGAGCTCATTAAGAATCGGTACGTGGAGAAAGTGGATGAAGAAAAACTGACGCAAGGCGCCATTCAAGGGATGATCAACACGCTCGATGATCCGTATTCCGTCTACATGGATGCGGAAACGACGGAGCAGTTCAACGAATCGCTCGACTCGTCGTTTGAGGGGATCGGCGCCGAAGTGAGCATGATCGACGGCAAAGTGACGATCGTCGCCCCGATCAAAAACTCGCCGGCGGAAAAAGCGGGTTTGAAGCCGAACGACCAAATTTTGCGCGTCAACGGAGAAAGCCTGGAAGGACTTGATTTATATGAAGCGGTGTTGAAAATCCGCGGCAAAAAAGGAACAACAGTGGAGCTTGACATTTTGCGCCCCGGCGTCAAAAACGTGATGAAAGTCAAAGTCGTCCGCGACGAAATTCCGATTCAGACGGTGTATGACTCGATCAAAACGTACAACGGCAAAAAGGCGGGTTATTTGCAAATTACGTCGTTTTCGGAAAACACGGCCGCTGATTTTAAAAAGAAATTGGCGAAGCTGGAAGCCGAACATATTGATGGCTTGATCATCGATGTGCGCGGCAACCCGGGCGGCTATTTGCAAAGCGTTGAGGAAATTTTGAAGCAGCTCATCCCGAAAGGAAAACCGTATGTGCAAATTGAAGAGCGCGACGGCGACAAGCAAAAATTTTATTCCGATTTAACGGAGAAAAAGCCGTACCCGATCGTGGTGTTGATCGACAAAGGAAGCGCATCGGCGTCGGAAATTTTGGCGGGAGCGCTGAAGGAAGCGGGCGGCTACAAGCTTGTCGGCGAGAAGACGTTCGGCAAGGGGACAGTGCAGCAGGCAATTCCGATGGGCGACGGCAGCAACATTAAATTGACGCTGTACAAATGGCTGACGCCGGACGGGCATTGGATTCATAAAAAAGGGATCAAGCCGGATGTGGCTGTGACCCAGCCCGATTACTTCCACGTCGCTCCGCTTCATGTGGAAAAACCGCTTCGGTATGACATGAACGACGAGCAAATCGCCAATGCGCAAAAAATGTTAAAAGGGCTTGGCTTTGACCCTGGCCGCACGGACGGCTACTTCAGCAAAGAAACAGAGCGAGCCGTCCAAGCGTTCCAAAAAGCGAACCAGCTGCCGGTCACTGGGCGCATCGACGAAGCGACGGCGGATGTGCTGCAGGCAAAAATCATGGAAGCCGTCCGCGATCCGAAGCATGATGTGCAGCTGCAAAAAGCGCTTGGCGTGTTGTTTCCGTCGTAAGCAAACCAATGATGGCGGGCAAAAGGAACAAAAAAGAAAAGGGTGCCTCTGCAAAAGACGAGGCGCCCTTTTTATCATATTCCCCGTAGATGATCCGTGGCTTCCTACAGGCGGGCTGGTGTTTTCTCCCTTTCTGATGGAAGCGGCAGCTGCACGGTTTTTTCGATCGCAAACCGCGGCCGTCGTTTCACTTCTTGATAAATTTTCCCGATATATTCCCCGATGAGGCCGAGGCTCATGAGCACGAGCCCGCCGATGAACCAAACGGAAATCATGAGCGACGTCCAGCCCGATTCAGCGTGTCCAAGAAATTTGACGATCAGCGCGTACAGCCCGGCGGCACCGCTGATGAGGAAGGCCAAAAAACCGATGAGCGTAATGGCGCGAATCGGCGCGACGCTCAAGGACGTGATGCCGTCAAAGGCGAAGGCGAGCATCTTTTTGAGCGGGTATTTCGACTGTCCAGCCCACCGCTCATGCCGGTCGTAAAAGACGCACGTCGAGCGGAAGCCGACGAGCGGAACCAACCCGCGCAAAAAGAGATTGACTTCCGTGTAACGGCTCAGTTCATCGAGCGCCCGCTTGCTCATCAGGCGGAAATCGGCATGGTTGTAAATCAGTTCGATTCCGAGCGCCTGCATGAACCGGTAAAAGGCTTGGGCGGTCGTACGCTTGAACCACGTGTCTGTCTTTCGACTCCGCCGCACGCCATACACGATGTCATAGCCTTCACGGTATTTTTGCACAAATTTGCGGATCGCCTCGACATCGTCTTGCAAATCGGCGTCAATGGACACGGCGCAATCGGCGTACGCGCGGACGGTGTCAAGCCCGGCGAGCAGCGCCCGCTGATGGCCGACGTTGCGAGCGAGCTTCACACCGGAGACAAACGGGTTGCGCTCGCTTTCTTCTTCAATGAGCGCCCACGTCCGGTCGCGGCTGCCGTCGTCGACAAACACGATATGGCTGCCGATGGCGATCGCTCCTTCCTCGAGCAGCTGCTCAAGCAAAGCGGTCAGGCGCCGGGCCGTTTCCGGCAGCACGTCTTCTTCGTTGTAGCATGGAACGACGATGGCTAACAACGGTTTGTCCACCATGTTTCTTGCCTCCCTTTCACTCCACTTCGTATACATAAATTTTCCAGACTGACTGTCGATCGGTGAACGCCCGCAAGAAGCGGAGATGGATGTCGCTGGCGTTTTGAATCGGGACGGAGGAAAAAATGTACTTGCCGCCAAGCTGTTTGAACGCCTTTGTGTCGATCTCGAAATGACGGATGACTTTATGCGAGTGTTTCGTGAACATGTAATGTTTCCCGAGCTCTGCCGAAAACAAATAGACGCGGTTGCCCCAATGGTCGAAATAGTCTTTCAGCACCGGGCTTTTGTCCAATTCTTTGGCGATGATGCGGCGAAACTTCCGCTTATACGATAACGGGTAAAAATTGTTGTACGTATCGAGCGTATAAAACCCGTTGTATTGAGCGATGGCCGGGTGAAGCCCAACGCTGGCGACGCGGTAGGACGATACAGGCTTGCCGATGTATTGCTTGATTTTGGTAAATAAATGTTCGGAATAAAACTGCTCGAACGACGGCGTGCCAGCGAGGCGATAGCGGATTTCCTCGTTGAACCCGCCAAGCAAAAGCAGCTGCAGCGCCAAGGCGATCGGCACGAGGCGCCGCCATGCGGTCCGTTCCTTGGCTAAGATTTGCAAGGCCAAGGCAAAATCGACGTAAATGACCATCGGCCGCAAAAAATGGAAGCGGGCGAAATTGAACGTATTCAAAAGCGAAATCCGTTCTTTCAGCGGCTGCCACCCTTTGTAAAACCAAAACGCATACCAAGCCGATAAGGCGATGTTCAACCAAAACAGCAAAAGGAAGCGCCGCTCCAATGGCCCACGCTGGCGGCGGCGCAAAACGAGGAAAAACGCCGCCCAAAGCACCGGCAGGATGATGGGCCCATGAACGGTCATTACGTGCGTATGGCCGAGCACATAGTTTTTCAACGTCAACCGAAGGCAATGGACGAAGCTGAGCCGCGAGGAGAGAAACTCGTTCCGGCTCGTCGGTTCGCCGCTGAAGACAAGCGAGTACACGAGGCGGTACTCGATGGCCAAAAACAAGCTTGTCATCAGAACAATCGCAGTGAAAAACGGCTTGTTCCACCGTTTGCGGACAAGGCCGTCCCACAACCAAACGGCTGCCATAGCAGCCAAGAAAAAGAAAAACCCGAGCACAAAGCTGGCGTAAAACGGAAGCAAGATGATCGCAAGCCATTCCTTCCATGTCGCTTCTCCGTTGCGGATCGAAAGAAACGCCCAAAGCGCCAGCGGCATGCCGAGCGTGCTTAACATGCCGGACGGCCAAAACGGCGTCAGCGCAAAAGCAAGCGCCGCCCCGACGCGAATGAGCCATGATTCGGGAGCAGGCAAAAAATGTCGTCTTAGCAGCCAATACATGCCAAGAAAGGCGAATACCCTCGTGATCGTCTGGCTGAGCGCGTACGCCGCCATGGACGGGAACAAAGCGTGCAGCCAAACGATGCCGCTGAATTCGGTGCCAAACGCGTTGCGCGGCAACCCGTTGATCACTTGCGGGATGACAGCATCAAGCGGACCGAACAGTTGGCCGCTGCGAACGAGCACGCGATACCAGGCGATGTTCGAATCCATATTGTCGTGCACGCGAATATGGGCGTGTTCGCCTAAAATGTAAAGCGGAGAAAGGTAGAGAGCCAATACGATGAACGCGATGGCGACCGCTTTTCGTTCTCTTTGTTCCATCTCGCGCGCCTCCTTTCCCATACGGGAAGATTGCACAACGTGATCCATTATAAACCGCTGGGATTAAAAAAGAATAAGAAAATTGTAAAGAAGTAGTGAAGGGGAGAAAAAGAGGAAAGGAAACAACCAAAAAAACCCCCTGCTTCAAGCAGGGAGGATGGAACCATTAGGCAAACAACCCCATCACGCGCCCCCAGCCGCGCCGTTTCCGTTTCGGTTGTTCTGACGGATCGCGCGGCGCCGGCGGCTGTTGATTCAGCTGCTGCTCGAGGCGGGCGACAAGCTGCTCCAAGGAGGCAAGGCGGGCGACGATTTCTTCCATTTCTTGGCGGTGATGCAACAGTTGAATGGAGACGACGTCATCTGCTTTTTGCTCCAGTTGCCGTTCAAGCTGTTCCAAGCGTGAGGAGACGCGGGTGATTTCGGGTTCGATCGATTCATGTAAGGCGTCAATAGGAATGTTGTTTCGCAGCGGCGTCGGAGGGCGTTTCGGGGTCAGCGGCGCTTCCATGGCGGCGCCTTGTTCAAATTTGACCCGTTCGAGCAAGGCGACGGTTTTTTCATCAAACAGGTAGTGGCCAGCCTCGTTTTTCCGCAGCGGAATGTCGTATTTGCGCACCCAGCGCTGGATCGTTTTCGGCGATACACCAAGGCGGGCAGCAACGTCGGACGTTTTCAATTCCATCGTTTCACTCCTCCTTGTTTCGTCTTGTTTATACTTTTTCCTCTGCATCTTTGAAAATCCTTCCCGGCCGACAAAACTAGTGTTGATTCGGCAAAGAAAGTGGAAAACAGCGAAGATTCGCCATTAGCGAAAAAAGATGGCCGTGGGCATGGGAATTGGCCATGCCATTTGGTAGAATAGAAGATAAAGAATGATGAACGATGCAAGGGGTGAAGCGGATGGCAACATGGTGGCTGGAATGGCTTGAGGGCGTCGCGTCGGTTTGGCGGCAGCCGCTTCTTTATTATGGCGCCGCGCTCGCTTTGGCCGTCGGTTGGCGGCGGGTGAAGCGGGAGCGCCGAGATTTTCATGTGCGCGTCTACAGCCTATGGAACGAATGGCGCGGGCTTTGGACGAAGGGATGGATGGCGGGGGTGGTGTTGTCGGCGGCGGCCGTCGGCATCGGGATCGCGGTGCCGCAGGAAGCGGTTTGGACGGTGACGGTGCTGACGGTGCTCTTTAGTTTGACGATGGAAGCGCGGTTGTTGTCGCCTGCTTATACGGTTGGCGGCGCGCTTCTTGCGTTCGGTTTGGCGGAGCGAAGCGGCGCGTTGTCCCGATGGCTTCCCGATGGCATGGCGTCAGCGCCGGCTTTGGCGATGTGGCTGGCGTTGCTTTTGTTTTCGGAAGGATGGCTCATCATCCGCACGCGAAGCGAGGCGGCCTCGCCGCAGCTGGCGAAAAGCAAGAGAGGGATGGCGGTCGGCCTGCAATGGACGCAGCGGCTTTGGTTTGTGCCGGTCGTGCTGCCCGTATCAGGGGGCGCGCTGCCGCTGGCTTCCTGGTGGCCGTTCGTTTCGACGGGAGACGGTTATTCGTTTTGGCTCGTGCCGTTTCTTCTCGGCTTTTCCCAGCGCCGGCAGCACATGCTGCCGGCGGAAGCGGCGCGCGCGGAGGGGCGGCTCGTTGTTCGGCTAGCGTTTGTTGTCGCCCTATTGGCCGCTTCCGGCATATGGTATCCACCGCTGGCGATCGCGGCGGGGGTGGCGGCCATCATCGGCCGCGAATGGATCGCCTTTTCTGGGCATCGCGCCGACCGCGCACGCCCACCCCGATTTGCCCGCCATCCGCACGGCTTGGTGATTGTCGGTGTGCTTCCCGGCTCAAAAGCGGAAAAAATGGGGCTTTCGATCGGGGAGGTCATCATCAAAACAAACGGCGTCCCGGTGCGGACCGAAACGGAGTTTTATGAAGCGCTTCAGCGCAACCGCGCGTTTTGCAAGCTGGATGTCGTCGGACATAACGGTGAAGTCCGCTTCGTCCAAGGAGCGCTCTATGAGGATGAGCATCATGAACTCGGGCTGCTGTTCGTCCGTGATCGGAACGCCTCAGCGTCTGAAGCTGTTTCGTAAAGGAGAATGGACCATGTGGTTTTTGGCGGCACTCATCATTCCGTGTCTATTGGTGCTGTTGTTTGCGCGGGTGACGTACAATCGGTACATCGCGGTGCTGTTGACGACGGCGCTGCTTGTCGCTTCCTATTTTAAAGGCTATACGGATGAGCTGCATGAAATCGTCGCTGACATCGCATCGACGATCGCCGGCTTTCTTTGGGCCGGCCGCATGCTCGACCATCTGAAGCAAAAATGAAGCGGCGTTGTCGGTTCAACCGTCTGTTTTTGGAAAAAGGCATCGCCGGCTGAACCTCGGATTGTCGAAACGGAACGGAGCAAAGACGCGGACCTTGGGCATGAATGGGTCCGCTTTTTTGCGTCTAGCGAATGGAAATCGCTGTGCAGACTGGTGCGAATATGAGTTCGCGTTTTTCGTGCATGTATGGCCGCGATGTGATACAATGGGGAAAGATGGTACGAAGGAGGAGGCGAAACGGTGGAGGGCCGTTTTCAATTAGTGTCGCCATACGAACCGCAAGGCGATCAGCCTCAGGCGATCGCCAAGCTCGTTGACGGTCTGCGGCTTGGGGTGAAGCATCAAACGCTGCTTGGGGCGACGGGGACGGGCAAAACGTTTACGATCTCGAACGTGATCGCCCAAGTCAACAAACCGACGCTCGTCATCGCCCACAACAAAACGCTCGCCGGCCAATTGTACAGCGAGCTGAAAGAGTTTTTTCCGCACAACGCCGTCGAATATTTTGTCAGCTATTACGATTACTATCAGCCGGAAGCGTACGTGCCGCAGACGGATACGTATATTGAAAAAGACGCGAAAATCAACGATGAGATCGACAAATTGCGGCACTCGGCGACATCAGCCTTGTTTGAGCGCCGGGACGTGGTTATCGTTGCGAGCGTGTCGTGCATTTACGGTTTAGGGTCGCCGGAAGAATATCGGGAGCTTGTCGTTTCATTGCGCGTCGGGATGGAAATCGAGCGCAACGCGTTGCTTCGGCGGCTCGTTGACATCCAATACGACCGCAATGACATCGATTTTCGCCGCGGCACGTTCCGCGTCCGCGGCGATGTTGTCGAAATTTTCCCCGCGTCGCGCGATGAGCATTGCATTCGTGTCGAATTTTTCGGCGATGAAATCGACCGCATCCGCGAGGTGGACGCCTTAACCGGCGAGGTGCTTGGCGAGCGCGAGCATGTCGCCATTTTCCCGGCGTCGCACTTTGTCACGCGCGAGGAGAAAATGCGGCTCGCCATTCAAAACATCGAACAAGAGCTGGAGGAACGGCTCGCCGAACTGCGCGCGCAAGGGAAGCTGCTCGAGGCGCAGCGGCTTGAGCAACGGACGCGCTATGATTTGGAAATGATGCGCGAGATGGGGTTTTGTTCAGGCATCGAAAACTACTCGCGCCATTTGGCGCTGCGGCCGCCGGGCTCGACGCCGTATACATTGCTTGACTATTTTCCGGACGATTTTTTGATCATTATTGATGAGTCGCACGTCACCTTGCCGCAGCTGCGCGGCATGTACAACGGCGACCGGGCGCGCAAGCAAGTGCTCGTCGACCACGGCTTCCGCCTGCCGTCGGCGCTTGACAACCGACCGCTCACGTTTGAAGAGTTCGAGCAAAAAATCAATCAAATCATTTACGTCTCGGCGACGCCGGGGCCGTACGAGCTCGAACACAGCCCGGGCGTTGTCGAACAAATCATCCGCCCGACCGGGCTTCTCGACCCAACGATCGACGTCCGCCCGACGAAAGGGCAAATTGACGATTTGATCGGCGAAATTCGCGAGCGCGTCGAGCGGAACGAGCGGACGTTGGTGACGACGCTGACGAAAAAGATGGCCGAAGACTTGACCGATTATTTGAAGGAAGCCGGCATCAAAGTCGCCTACTTGCATTCGGAAATTAAAACGCTCGAGCGCATTGAAATCATCCGCGATTTGCGGCTCGGCAAATACGATGTATTGGTCGGCATCAACTTGCTTCGGGAAGGATTGGACATTCCGGAGGTGTCGCTTGTCGCCATTTTAGACGCCGACAAAGAAGGGTTTTTGCGCTCGGAGCGCTCGCTCATTCAGACGATCGGCCGCGCGGCGCGCAATGCGAACGGCCATGTGATCATGTACGCTGAAACGATTACGAAATCGATGGAAATCGCCATTCAAGAGACGAAGCGGCGCCGCGCCATTCAGGAAGAGTACAACCGGAAGCACGGCATCGTGCCGCGCACGGTGAAAAAAGACATTCGCGACGTCATCCGCGCGACGTATGCGGCGGAAGAGACGGAGACGTACGAGGCGAAGCCGGCGGCAGCGATGACGAAACAAGAGCGGGAAGAGCTGATTCGAAAGCTCGAAGCGGAAATGAAAGAGGCGGCCAAAGCGCTCGACTTCGAGCGGGCCGCCCAGCTGCGCGATATCATTTTCGAATTGAAAGCGGAAGGGTGATGGTCGGGTGAACGGAATGGATAAAATTATCGTCAAAGGGGCGCGCGCCCACAACTTGAAAAACATTGACGTCGAAATCCCGCGCGGCAAACTCGTCGTCTTGACCGGGCTGTCCGGGTCGGGGAAGTCGTCGTTGGCGTTTGATACGATTTACGCGGAAGGCCAGCGGCGCTACGTCGAATCGTTGTCGGCGTATGCCCGCCAGTTTTTAGGGCAGATGGAAAAGCCCGACGTCGATGCCATTGAAGGATTGTCTCCGGCCATTTCGATCGATCAAAAAACGACGAGCCGCAACCCGCGCTCCACGGTCGGCACGGTGACGGAAATTTACGACTACTTGCGGCTGCTGTTCGCCCGCATCGGCCGTCCGTTCTGCCCGACGCACGGCATTGAAATCGAATCGCAGACGATCGAGCAAATGGTCGATCGTCTGCTCTCTTACCCAGAGCGGACGAAAATGCAAATTTTGGCGCCGATCGTCTCCGGGCGGAAAGGGACGCATGTCAAAACGCTTGACGACATTCGCAAGCAAGGGTATGTGCGCGTCCGCATTGACGGCGAGATGCGCGAGTTGACGGAAGACATTGAGCTTGAAAAAAACAAAAAACATTCGATTGATGTCGTCGTCGACCGCATCGTCATCAAAGACGGCATCGCCGCAAGGCTTGCCGATTCGCTCGAAACGGCGCTCAAGCTCGCTGATGGCAAAGTGATTGTCGATGTGATCGGCGAGGGGGAGCTGCTGTTCAGCGAAAAACATGCTTGCCCGTACTGCGGTTTTGCGATCGGGGAGCTTGAACCGCGTCTGTTTTCGTTCAACAGTCCATTCGGCGCCTGCCCCGACTGCGACGGGCTCGGGGCGAAGCTCGAAGTGGATCTGGATTTGGTCATCCCGAACGATGAGCTGACGTTAAAAGAACACGCCATCGCTCCGTGGGAGCCGCAAAGCTCGCAATATTACCCGCAGCTGCTCGAAGCCGTGTGCCGCCATTACGGCATCCCGATGGACGTGCCGGTGAAGGATTTGCCGAAAGAGCAGCTCGATAAAATTTTGTACGGCAGCGGCGGGGAGCCGATTTATTTCCGCTATACAAATGATTTCGGGCAAGTGCGTGAACAATACATCCAATTTGAGGGCGTCGTTCGAAACATCGAACGCCGCTACCGCGAGACGAGCTCCGATTACATCCGCGAGCAGATGGAAAAGTATATGGCCGAACAACCATGTCCGACATGCCAAGGCTACCGGCTGAAAAAAGAAAGCCTCGCCGTCCTTGTCGGCGGCAAGCATATCGGCGAGGTCGCTGCCATGTCGGTGACCGAGGCGCTCGCCTTTTTTGATGGGCTTAAGCTGACGGAAAAAGAAGCGCAAATCGCCCGCCTCATTTTGCGCGAAATTCGCGATCGGCTCGGCTTTTTGCAAAACGTCGGCCTTGACTATTTGACGCTCAGCCGCTCGGCAGGAACGCTCTCCGGCGGCGAGGCGCAGCGCATCCGCTTGGCGACGCAAATCGGCTCGCGGCTGACGGGGGTGTTGTACGTGCTCGACGAGCCGTCGATCGGGCTTCATCAGCGCGACAACGACCGGCTGATCGCGACGTTGAAAAGCATGCGCGACCTCGGCAATACGCTCATTGTGGTGGAGCACGACGAGGATACGATGCTGGCCGCGGACTATTTGATTGACATTGGTCCGGGGGCGGGCATCCACGGCGGCGAGGTCGTCGCCGCCGGCACGCCGGAAGAAGTGATGAACGACCCGAATTCGCTCACCGGCCAGTATTTGTCGGGAAAAAAATTCATCCCGATTCCGGCCGAGCGTCGCCGTCCGGACGGACGTTGGCTTGAGGTTATCGGCGCGCGGGAGCACAACTTGAAAAACGTATCGGTGAAAATCCCGCTCGGCACGTTTGTCGCCGTCACCGGGGTGTCGGGCTCGGGCAAAAGCACGCTTGTGAACGAAGTGCT
Source organism: Geobacillus kaustophilus (assembly GCF_000948285.1). Classification (GTDB taxonomy): domain Bacteria; phylum Bacillota; class Bacilli; order Bacillales; family Anoxybacillaceae; genus Geobacillus; species Geobacillus thermoleovorans_A. The sequence continues at coordinate 3,008,760 of NZ_JYBP01000003.1, read as the reverse complement.
GTATAAGGCGCTCGCGCAAAAGCTCAACCGGGCGAAAGCAAAGCCGGGCGAGCACCGCGACATTCGCGGGCTGGAGCATCTCGATAAAGTCATTGACATCGACCAGTCGCCGATCGGCCGCACGCCGCGCTCGAACCCTGCGACCTACACCGGGGTGTTTGACGACATCCGCGAGGTGTTTGCGGCGACGAACGAAGCGAAAGTGCGCGGCTACAAAAAAGGGCGGTTCAGCTTCAATGTCAAAGGCGGACGCTGTGAGGCGTGCCATGGCGATGGCATCATCAAAATTGAAATGCACTTTTTGCCCGATGTGTACGTCCCATGCGAAGTGTGCCACGGCAAACGGTACAACCGCGAGACGCTTGAGGTGACGTATAAAGGAAAAAACATCGCCGAGGTGCTGGACATGACGGTCGAAGACGCGCTCGACTTTTTCGCCTCGATCCCGAAAATCAAACGCAAGCTCGAGACGCTCTATGACGTCGGCCTCGGTTATATGAAGCTCGGCCAGCCGGCGACGACGCTCTCCGGCGGCGAGGCGCAGCGCGTCAAGCTCGCCGCTGAGCTGCACCGGCGCTCCAACGGCCGGACGCTTTATATTTTGGACGAACCGACGACCGGGCTTCATGTCGATGACATCGCCCGGCTTCTCGACGTGCTCCACCGGCTCGTCGACAACGGTGACACCGTGCTCGTCATTGAACATAACTTGGACGTCATCAAAACCGCGGACTATATCATTGACTTAGGTCCGGAAGGGGGCGACCGCGGCGGACAAATCGTTGCCGCCGGCACGCCGGAAGAGGTGGCCGAGGTGGAAGAGTCGCACACCGGCCGCTACTTAAAACCCATTCTCGAGCGCGACCGGGCGCGCATGCAGGCGCGGTATGAAGCGGCGAAGGCGTAACGCTTTTGTTGCTTTTTTCGCCGCTTGGGCATCGGCGGCCGCCGCCTTTTTTTGCCGTCGGCAGGAAACTTTTCCTAGCGGCCGTCGTATATACAGGGTAAAGGAAACTTGGAAAGGGGATTGCCGGTTGTCGACGAACAAAGTGTTGTCCGCGCTTTGCTATTTCAGCGTCTTTTTTGCGCCGTTCATTTTGCCGATTGTCGTCTATTTTGCTGTCGAAGATCTTGAAGTCAAACGCCATGCCAAGCGGTCGCTCGTGTCGCACTTGATTCCGGCCGTTACGATCCTCTTGTTCATTGCGTTGGCCGCATCGCCGGTGCTATTCGGCCATTGGGGCGAGGAATCGCTTCTTTTTGGCGGCGGGGTTGTGTGGCTTGGTTTTCTCGTTGCGGGGATGGTGAACCTCGTTGTTATGATTTGGAATGTCATTAAGGGGATTCAAGTGTTAAAATAGAAAACAACAGCCCTGCTGAAAAAAGACGATGACTGATTGCCATCGGTTCGGTTCGAGGCAAGATATGTCGAGGAGGGCGTTTCAAGGCGGAAGATTACAGAAAAGATGGTGATGGGATGCTCAATTGGCTGATCGGTGTGTTTATTAATACCGTGCTGCTGATGGCGATTGACGGCTATTTTGACGATATTCATTTCAGCGGCATCGGCGCAGCGTTTTTAGCGAGCGTGATTTTGGCGGTGTTAAATGCCGTCGTTCGCCCAGTGCTCATCTTGTTGACGCTGCCGGTGACGGTGTTGACGCTTGGGTTGTTTTTGTTTGTCATTAACGCCGTCACGCTCATGATGACCGCCGGATTGATGGGCGATGCGTTTCAAATCGGCGGCTTCGGCACCGCGCTGCTTGCCTCGATCGTCTTGTCGTTTTTCCATCTGCTCGTGCAAAAAGCGATCATCGAGCCGCTGCGCAACCGGTCGTAACGAGGGCGTGATCCATTGGAAGGCGGGTGGCGCCATGGTTTTCCGTGATCGTGTGAAAAGATGGCGAATGCGGCAAGGGATTGCAATGGGAGAAACGATGCGGTGAAGATCGTTTCGGTTTGATGCGTTCTTGCTTGATCGGGACGGGGGAGCCGTCCCTGTTTTGTTTCCTCGAATGTTTTCCATTCAATGACGAAACGAAACGTGCTACAATGGAAAAAGATGAGGAAAGGGGAGAAAGGCGACGTATGCCGAAAGTGCGGACGAAAGACATCATTGAACAGTTCCAGCTCGAGCTCGTAAGCGGCGCCGAGGGCATTTATCGGCCGATTACGACGAGCGACTTGTCGCGGCCGGGGATTGAAATGGCCGGCTATTTCGCCTACTATCCGGCGGAGCGCTTGCAGCTGCTCGGACGGACGGAGCTTTCGTTTTACGAAACGTTGACGCCGGAAGAAAAAAAGTCGCGGATGGAGCGGCTTTGCACGGACATTACGCCGGGCATCATCGTCTCGCGCGGACTTGAGGTGCCGCCGGAGCTGATCGAAGCGTCCGAGCGACAGTCAGTGCCGGTGATGCGCTCGACGATGAAAACGACCCGTCTGTCAAGCCGGTTGACAAACTATTTAGAAAGCAAGCTCGCTCCGACGACGGCGGTGCACGGGGTGCTTGTCGATGTGTACGGCGTCGGGGTATTGATCACCGGCAAAAGCGGCGTCGGCAAAAGCGAAACGGCGCTCGAACTCGTGAAACGCGGCCATCGTCTTGTCGCCGACGACTGCGTCGAAATCCGTCAAGAAGATGAAGATACGCTCGTTGGCAGCGCACCGGAGCTGATCGAGCATTTGCTCGAGATTCGCGGCCTTGGCATCATTAATATGATGACGCTGTTCGGCGCAGGGGCGGTGCGGACGCATAAGCGCATTTCGCTCGTCGTCGATTTGGAGCTTTGGGACCCGGAGAAGCAGTACGACCGGCTTGGTTTGGAAGAAGAGAAAGTGAAAATTTTGGATACCGAACTGCCGAAATTAACGATTCCGGTCCGCCCGGGGCGCAACTTGGCGGTGATCGTCGAAGTGGCGGCGATGAACTTCCGGCTGAAGCGGCTCGGGGTCAACGCGGCCGAGGAATTTTCCGCACGGCTGAGCGACGCCATCGAAGACGGCGCGCATGATTACGATTGATCGGCAGCCGTGTTCTTGTAGCTGGAGAAACAAGTTCGGTTTTGTACGGAGCATAGGAGGTGGAAACAATGGACTCAACGATTCAGCCGCTCGACCGCGTGTTTTTGCATCTCGGTCCGATTACGATTTATTGGTACGGCGTCATTATCGGCACGGGCGTCTTGATCGGATTATGGCTGGCGATGCGCGAAGGGGTGCGGCGCGGCTTGCCGAAAGAGACGTTTGTCGATTTAGTGCTGTTTGCCGTGCCGATCGCCATTGTATGCGCGCGGGCGTACTACGTGCTGTTTGAATGGCACTATTATTCAAAGCATTTGTCCGAGATTCCAAAAGTTTGGCAAGGAGGTCTTGCTATTCACGGCGGTTTGATCGGGGCGGTGGCAACAGGCGTGGTGTTCGCCCGCGTGCGCGGGCTGTCGTTTTGGAAGCTCGCTGATATTGCTGCGCCGAGCATCATTTTAGGCCAGGCGGTCGGACGCTGGGGCAATTTTATGAACCAAGAGGCGCACGGCGGGCCCGTGTCGCGCGCGTTTCTGGAAAGCTTGCACTTGCCGGATTCGATCATCAACCAAATGTACATTGACGGCCGCTATTGGCATCCGACGTTTTTGTACGAATCGCTTTGGAATTTGGCCGGTTTTTGCCTTTTGCTTTGGCTCCGGCGCGTCAACTTGCGGCGCGGCGAGCTGTTTTTGTCATATTTGATTTGGTATTCCGTCGGCCGCTTCTGGATTGAAGGGATGCGAACCGACAGCTTGATGCTGGCCGGCAGTCTGCGCGCGGCGCAAGTGATGTCGGTGGCTCTCATCGTTCTTTCCATTGTGTTATGGATTGTAAGGCGGGCAAAAGGATGGGCTAAGGAGCGGTATCAAGATTAACAGTGGTTTTTACCGACGCTGATCGGCCGCACCGCAACATGAAGATGAGCAAAGGAGAGAGGAGAACATGACAGGAACGTTGCAGCGCGGTGTGCTCGCCGGGCTGAAGACCGCATGGGCGCTTGGCAAAATCATTTTTCCGGTGACGCTCATTTTAGCGCTGTTGCAGCCGACGCCGCTGTTTTCGTGGCTCATTGATTTTGTCACCCCGTTCATGAAATGGTTCGGCCTATCGGGCGATGCGGCCGTGCCGCTTGTGCTCGGCAATTTGCTTGGGCTGTATGCGGCGATCGGGGCGATGCTGACGATTGAGTTTACGGTGAAAGAAGTATTCATTCTCGCTGTCATGCTTTCGTTTTCCCATAACTTGATCGTCGAGTCATCCGTCGCCTCGCGCACCGGCATGAGCGTTTGGCTCATGATCGTCGTGCGCGTCGGACTGGCCGTTGTGTCGGGACTGTTGATCGCCCATCTATGGGACGGGGGGAAGGAGATCGCCCAATATGGGTTTGTCACGCATGAAGCCGCGCCGCCGTCCGATTGGGGAGAGATCATCTTGGCGGCGCTGAAAAAAGCGGCCACCGGCATCGTGCAGCTTGTCATGATTGTCATTCCGCTCATGACGGTCATTCAAATTTTAAAAGAACGCCACTGGATCGAGACGGTTTCGCGCTGGATGGCGCCGGCGACCAAGATGCTCGGCATGAGCGCAAACACGTCGCTCACGCTCGCCGCCGGGTTTGTGTTCGGCCTCGCTTACGGAGCTGGCGTCATGATTCAGGCGGCGAAAGAGGACGGCGTCTCGAAGCGCGACTTGACGCTGGCGTTCATTTTTCTCGTGTCTTGCCATGCGGTCGTCGAAGATACGCTCATTTTCGTCCCGCTTGGCATTCCCGTATGGCCGCTGTTAGTGATCCGCTTGATTACAGCCGTGCTGTTGACGATGGCGGTGGCGCACATTTGGCGCCGCATTGAACATCCGACTAGAAAGGAAGCCGCTTCATGACGATTCGCACGATTTTGTTTGATCTTGACGGCACGTTGATTGATACAAATGAGCTCATCATCCAGTCGTTTTTGCATACGCTAGGGATGTATTACCCGGGCCGCTACGGGCGCGAGGACGTCTTGCCGTTTATCGGCCCGTCGCTGTATGAAACGTTCGGCTCGCTTGACCCGGAACGAGCCGAGGAGATGGTGGTCGCCTATCGCGCGTTCAACCATGCCCATCATGACGAATTGATCCGCGAGTTTGACACGGTGTATGAGACGATTGAAACGCTCCATCGCCACGGCTTCCGCCTCGGCGTCGTGACGACGAAAATGCATGACACCGCGCTGATGGGCTTGCGAAAAACGCGTTTAGAGCCGTTTTTTTCATGCGTCATTGGCTTGGACGACGTCGAACGGCCGAAGCCGGATCCCGAGCCCATTTATAAAGCGCTCGAGGCGTTGCAGTCAACGCCTTCGGAAGCGCTCATGGTCGGAGACAACTACCACGACATTTTGGCCGGCAAAAACGCCGGGGTAAAAACAGCCGGCGTCGCCTGGGCGATTAAAGGCCGCGGCCATTTGGAACAATATGAACCGGACTATATGCTGGAAAAAATGAGCGATTTGTTGGCCATTGTCGGCATCAACGAATGAAAGGAGGAATCGTCCTCCCGGTGAGACGGACGACAAAATACCCCGTTCAAGGGGCGAACTCGCTCTGGCAGTTGTACCGCACCGTATCGTTTTGGAAGGTGCTGAAAAACGTCATCATCATTCAAATCGGGCGCTACACGCCGTTTTTGCCGCTGAAAAACTGGCTGTACCGCACCTTTCTCGGCATGAAAATCGGCGAGCAAACGGCGCTCGCCTTTATGGTCATGCCGGATATTCTCTTCCCGGAAAAAATCCAAATCGGCCGCAATTGCGTCATCGGCTACAACACGACGATTCTCGCCCACGAATATTTAGTGGACGAATACCGACTTGGCGATGTGGTGATCGGCGACGAGGTGATGATCGGCGCGAACTCGACGATTTTGCCCGGTGTGGTGATCGGCGACCGCGCGGTAGTGGCCGCTGGGACGGTCGTCCATAAAGACGTCCCGCCCGGGGCGATGGCCGCCGGTTGCCCGATGCGCATCGTCCGCAGGAATGAACCGCCTTCCGATTGAACGGGGGCAGGTTTTTGTTTAAGAAAATGGGGATTTCCAGAAAAGTAGTAAAGAGGGTTGACGAACTCTAATACAGGAAAATATTGATTCTTAACTCACATTTCGCACCCTAACAGGGTAGAAAGGATTTTTGATTTCGTTTTTCAGAATCACGTTTCGACCAACACAACGAGCGATGGCAATCCTTTTTTTACCATCGCTCGTCGTTCCGTATCACGTTGCACATAAATGCTCTCATCCATGCCCAATCCCTGCAAAATCCTTCGCTGTTCAGGGGTGAGTGAGCGATCCAATGAACGTTGGATGCGCCCATCCGGCAGCTTGAACAGAATGACGTTTACGTATTGAAACAGCTGAAAAACCGCCTGCCCCGTCGGTCGAGTCAGTTTGAGCCAAGGTGTCTTTCGTCATCACGGCGGAATCGGCCACATAAATCCATTCGTCCTCGATCTTGGCTTGTTTGAGCTGTTCATGGACTCGCGACAGCACCTCTGGATTCCACGTTTTGTCAGGCAGGCTGCCGTCGTGCACATCGCCGTAAAACGGGATGCCGTCCTCGTTGCCGACGAGTCCGATATAAGTTGAAATTTTGTTTTACATCCAGCTTACTACCTTCCACGTTATATCATATCAGCTCGTATTGAGATAAAAGCGGAAGCGAAAAATCGGAAATTCTTTATTGCAACTTATATGGGGCTGACCCAAAAGCGTCATTCCTCTCAAACGAAATACAACATATTGCCTATGATTCAGTGTTTCGTGGCGATATATGGTGATGAGCAAGGGTGTCCCGATCCTTTTGGGACACCCCCATATAGTGAGTCAGTGAAAACAAAGATTTTTGTCAAATTGACCATTGCGACCATCATGAGGGATTTTTTCCATTGACGCCTATCATTGCCTATGCGGCATGGAACGAAACGGACAAGCGCTTCCTGTTTTGGAAGCGGTTTTGTCCGTTTTGTTGTGGATGGCGTGTTCCCTCTTGACGCTGTGGCCGCAAAGGAGTAAACTACTAATAACTTCACTTCTCTACCATATTAGCAAACTAAAGCATTTTGATAAAGGGCGTGGGGACATGGCAAAAAAGCTGTTCATGTTTGAAAAACCGTTGGGCATGCGCGATACGCTGCCGTTTTTATATGAGTTGAAAAAGCAAGTGCGCTCGGTGATGGCGGAAGAAATTGAGCGCTGGGGGTACGAGTTTATGGAAACGCCGACGCTTGAGTATTATGACACGGTCGGGGCGGCGTCGGCGATTGCCGATCATCGGCTGTTTAAGCTCCTCGATCAGCAAGGGCATACGCTCGTGCTCCGACCTGATATGACGGCGCCGATCGCCCGGGTGGCGGCGTCGCGGTTGTATGAAGACGGCAATCCGCTCCGGCTGGCGTACAACGCCAATGTGTTCCGCGCCCAGCAGCGCGAAGGGGGGCGGCCGGCGGAGTTCGAACAGATTGGCGTCGAGCTGATCGGCGACGGCACGGTGACGGCTGATGCCGAAGTGATCAGTTTGATGGTCTCGCTGCTGAAACGGGCTGGACTCGGGCGCTTTTCGGTGGCGGTCGGTCATATCGGCTATGTCAATGCGCTATTTTTGGAGATTTTAGGGAATGAAGAGCGGGCGAGTGTATTGCGTCGTTTCTTGTATGAAAAAAATTACGTCGGCTACCGCGAACACGTGAAGTCGCTGCCGCTTTCGTCGATCGATCAAAAACGGCTGTTGGATCTTCTTTCGTTGCGCGGCGGTGCGGCGGCGCTCGAGACGGCGAAAACGCTGGTGACGAGCGAGGAAGGACGGCGAGCGGCTGATGAGCTGGCGGCGCTCATGGCGGCGCTTCGTACGTACGGAGTGGCCGAGGCGGTGAAGCTCGATATGGCGTTGGTCAGCCATATGAGCTACTACACGGGCATTTTGTTTGAAGTGTACGCTGAGCAAGTTGGATTCCCGATCGGCAACGGCGGCCGGTATGATGATTTATTGGCGAAGTTTTCGCGACCTGCGCCGGCGACGGGGTTTGGCTTGCGCGTCGACCGGTTGATCGAGGCGATCGGGGAAACGGATGTGCGCGGCGACATCGAGTGCATCGTGTTCAGTCAGGAGCGGCTTGCGGAAGCGGTGGAGCTGGCGGAAGCGAAACGGGCGGAAGGCAAGCGCGTTGTCTTGCAGCATATCGCCGGCATTGGCGATATTGACTCTTACAGCCAGCGCTATCGGTCGATCGTCTATTTGCTTGGCCGCAGCGGGCAGTGAGGAGTGAAAAAGGCGGGTAAAACGAGGACGGAAACGTTCCATGAACGAGTTTCGCCCTCCACACAAGCATGAAAATGACCCGACAAGATGCGCACATGTTTATGAAAACGAATGGAACATTAGACGGTGTGCCGCCGACGCTGTAGGATGGGGGAAAGAAAGGTTGGAACCCGATGGACGGATAAGACCGCTCCGCGCGTTCGGTTGGAGTTGATCTATGCAGGCCATCGGGCTTCGGAACGAGGCGCCTGTGAGAAAAGAGAAGTCAGGTGGCGGCCCGGCCGCCTGATGACAAGAAGCAAGGAGGAAGAACGATGCTGACGATTGCCATGCCAAAAGGGCGCATTTTTGAAGAGGCGGTCGAGCTGCTGCGACGGGCGGATTATACGCTCCCGCCGGAGTTTACCGAGTCGCGCAAGCTCGTGATCGAGGTGGCGGA